>JADJOE010000001.1:492500-740000 GCA_016713905.1 Candidatus Vicinibacter proximus | reverse complement strand
ATGGACCGTTTCCTGAAATGAATGCAGTATAGGATTAAGACTAATTCTATTTGAAATAGCAGACATTGTCTCTTCCCTGATTTGTTTCAAATAATAAGCCTTATCAATCCCATGAAAAGTATCTACAATCTCATCTGCCAATCTTACAAATCCATAAATTGCATAAATAGGTTGGCGCAGAGATTTTTCAAACATTCGTATACCCAAAGAGAAAGAGGTACTGTATTCCTTTGTCATCTGTTCGCTCATAAGGATACAAACCTTATCATATAGCTTTCTATGATTCATTGGCTTTTATTTTTTCGTGTATAAGCTGGGCAGCAATTTCACCGGAAATCATGGATGGTGGAAGTCCAGGACCGGGATGTGACAGCTGACCAGCATAAAACAGATTCTTTATTTTTTTATGTCTGATTCTTGGTTTTAATAAAGATGTCTGCCTTAAAATATTTGATAACCCATAGGCATTACCTTTATAACTATTATAGTCGGCTATAAAATTATCTGTACAGTAGGACCTCTTGTAAATGACATGCGGCCTTAAATCCACACCACATTTATTTGTCATCCTTGACATAATTATATCGAAATACTTTTCTCTTAGTTCCTCTTTATCTTCAATACCAGCCGCAATGGGCATCAATATAAAAATGTTTTCCCCACCTTCTGGAGCAACACCAGTATCCGTTTTCGAACAGGCGCAAACATAGAATAAGGGATCCTCGGGCCACTTTTTATGGACATAAATATCGTCGGCATGGGCTTCAAAATCAGCATCAAAAAATAAACTGTGGTGAAGCAAATTAGGTGCCTTAATGTCTAGCCCAATATAAAAGATCAGACTTCCCGGTGCCATAGCCCTTTTTTCCCAGTAGCGCTCTGAATATTGCCTGTGAGCTTTTTCTAAAAGCGATTGTTCAACATGATGATAATCGGCAGCGGCAACCACGTAATCAAATTCTATAGATTGATTTTCAATGGAAATGGAGTAAACCTTATTCTTTAGTATATTTATTTTTTCAACAGGAGTGTTAAAATGAAAAACAACTCCCTTCTTGAGTGCTAATTGATAAAATGCATCAAACAGTTTAATCATTCCTCCCTTTGGAAACCAGGTTCCTAGGACCAAATCAGCATAATTCATCAAACTGTAAAGTGCTGGTGTATCTGCTGGCTTGGCTCCTAAAAACAATACCGGAAAAGACAACCATGACCTTAATTTAGGATTTTTTATTCCTTTGTTTATGACCTTCTCGATGGATTTCAGCATTTGTAACTTAAGGAGACTTTTTAGAATTCTCCTATCCAGGTATTCCCATACGCTTAGTGCCGGTTTCCTTACAAATTCTTTCATCCCGACTTCATACTTGTATTTTGCTTCATTCAGGAATTTTTTTAGAAATGTCGAGGAACCTTTCTCTAGGTCTTCGAATATTTGATAAGTCTCTTCGATTTGGGACGGGGCATCAATTATTTTATCGTGAAAAAAAATTCTGTAAGAGGGGTCAAGTCTGATGAGTTGAAAATAATCCTTAAGATCTTCGTGGTGTTTCTTAAAAAATTCATCAAATACTTCCGGCATCCAATACCAACTAGGGCCCATGTCAAAGACAAAACCTTCCTTTTCAAATGCCCTTCCCCTACCACCATGAGTACTATTTTTTTCAAAAACCTGCACATTATATCCTTTGGAAGCAAGATCAATGGCAGCAGTCATTCCCGCTATTCCACTTCCTATTATTGCAATTTTAGTATCCGCCTTCAAAACAGTATTTAATTTTACGAATCTATGACAAAATAAAATCAATTTTGTTTAACTTTTAATAAATTTAATTAAACAAAAAGCCCCTGGCTGAGGACCAAGGGCTTTAAACTTATCATTTAATTATCTAATTATTCAGCCTTTCCACCTTTTAGGCTGTCTTGAAGAGTTTTAAGCTCTTCCATTTTTCCTTCTGCCGCAAGATTAGCTTGCTCTGGCCAAGTGGTGGGGTCATGCATTCTATACCTGGATCCAGCCGCTTCCAACACTTCTCTCAATTTATCTAACGGTGTTGCCGCCAAATCTTTAAAAGATACAACGCCTTCTGCGTGCAACAACTCAGCAATCTTTGGGCCGATTCCTTCGATAATTTTAAGGTCATCGCCTTTAGCCGCTTTTGTTGTTTTTGCCTTTGGCTTTTCTTCCGAAACAACTGGTTCGTTAAACAAATTTGTGGCTTGCGCTTCAACTTTAGATTCTTCCTTGACCTCAGTTTTTGCTGCGGCTTCCAACTTTGCTTTGGCATTTTCTTGAAGTTGCTCCTTCAAAGCACTAAATCCTTCAATTTCACCTAGGGTAGTCATTTCCACCTTAGATTGCTGTTTTTCAACAGCTTTCTTGGTTACTTGACGCTCCTGGTCCTTTTCCTTGCGAACATTGTCATCTGCCTCTCTTCTGATATCCTCAAGATATCGGGTATGTGAAACAATGATCTTTTTCTCATCCCGGTTAAACTCAATTACTTTAACGGTCAGGATTTCTTCCACATTAGCATTTTGTCCATTGTCCTTTTTCATAAATTTGATCGGAGCATAAGCTTCCAAACCATAAGGCAATTGAACAGTATAGCCTCTGTCATCTTTTCTAAGTACCGTTGCTTCGTGATAAGATCCTTCCGGGAAAACGTTTTCAAAAGTATCCCATGGGTTCTCCTCCAATTGCTTATGACCAAGTGAAAGTTTTCTGTTCTCCATATCAATGTCCAACACTTGAACATCCAACTTATTTCCTACTTTGGTAAATTCAGATGGGTGGTTAAATCTTTTGGTCCAGCTCAAATCTGAAATATGAACCATTCCTCCAATTCCTTCGCCCATTTCAACGAAGACACCATAAGGGGTTAAGTTTTTAACCACACCAGTGTGTCTTGTACCTACTGAGAAGTTCTGTTGAACATGCATCCATGGATCTTCGGTCAGCTGTTTTAAGGATAGGGACATCTTGCGTTCTTCACGGTCGATGGTCACTACTTTTGCTTCAAACTCCTGACCCTGGAAGAAGAAATCCTTTGCATGAACAGGCTGACTGTTCCAATTGACCTCGGAAACGTGAATCAAGCCTTCTACACCAGGATAAATCTCCAGAAAAGCTCCGTAATCTTCAATATTTACAATTTTTCCTTTAACTACTGAGCCTTCTACAACGTCAGCAGGTAACACATCCCATGGATGCGGTTGAAGTTGCTTCAAACCAAGAGAGATTCTCTTTTTGTTTTCATCAAAATCAAGTACCACAACATTGATCTTCTGGTTTTTCTCCAATACTTCAGATGGATGGTTAATTCTACCCCAACTGATATCTGTGATGTAAAGAAGTCCATCCACACCTCCTAAATCCAGGAATGCGCCAAAATCAGTGATGTTTTTAACCGTTCCTTCAAGAACCTGTCCTTTTTCCAGACCAGAAATAATTTGCTCTCTTTGCTCTTGAAGATCTCCTTCAATCAAGGCTTTGTGAGAAACTACCGCATTTTTAATGGTTTCGTTAATTTTCACCACCTTAAATTCCATAGTTTTCCCTACATATGCATCATAATCAACAATAGGTTTGATATCTATTTGTGATCCTGGTAAGAAGGTCTCCAATCCATTACAATCCACAATCAAACCACCTTTGGTCTTGCTGATAACGCTACCTTTGATGATTGTCCCGTTTTTGTAAGAATCTACCAAACCTTCCCAAGCACGCAAAAGCTTAGCCTTCTTTCTGGAAAGAACCAGGTGACCGTGCTCATCTTCGGTACGTTCAACATAAATTTCAACTTTATCTCCTGGCTTTAGATCCAGTTCCCTGAATTCTGAAAGCGGAATCAAACCGTCAGATTTGAATCTGATGTCAAATATTACATCATTGCCGGTTACACTTGCCACCACCCCCTGAAGCACCTGCCCATCCTGAATGGTGCTGAATGTAGCATCGTAATCTGCTAAATACTTTTGTTCAACTTCTGGTGAATAATTGACTGCATTCTTATTGGTTACACTCCAGTCAAACTCGTCATGAGGGCCGGAATAATCGTCGGCTTCGACGAGGGTCTCAAGGGCAACTTCTTCTTCCAGAAGTTCAACAACAGGCACGTCTTTTTCAAGTAGTGCGGGGTTATCCAGTGATTCCTGGATCTCTTCCGGATTCAGATCGTCGTCTTGTAATAAATCTTTTTCGTCCAACATTTTGGCATTTTTAAAGGTTAAGAAATAATTTTAGCGGCGCAAATTTAGTACAAATACTTTTATTGGAAGGAAATTTATCTTTGGATCATAAGATTAAGAGCCAAATGCAGGCTTAAAACAATACTATTTGTAGAATAAAGGGAAGTCTATTTTTGACACTCAATACAATTCTGCCCTGAACTTAGATGTTTGGTAATTTCTTTTCAACCAACATGATTAGACTTTTTTCAATGCGTATTAATTTTGTTTTTAACCTTTTAGCTTCATTAATATAGCTTACATATGCCCTCTGATGGGATTTAGAAAGCGAATAGAAATTTCTAAATGCTTCAGAGTTCTCTTTGAGTCTGGTTTCAAATTCTATCGATAAAACTACCGGTTCAAGGTTCTTCTTTGGCTTCATTTCCAGTTCATTATTTGCATTCCATGTTGCCTCCTTTATATAATCCAGGATGTGGTTTTTATGTAACTTTAAATGCTCTAAATCCTGAAACCTCCACTGGCGTTGGGCTTTAGTTACTCCTTCCTGGGCATTTACCAAATATTTAAATGGATCTTTAAGGAAGATACCTTGGAAGAACCAAAGACCCACGTAACTTTTAAAAGCGGTTATTCCAACTACATTTTTACCATTTAAACTATAAACCGGGGTTCCCCACTTTATATTTTCCTCGAGATTCAAGTCATTGGTCATAATAATTTCTCTGAGCCAGGATATTTCCTTTCCCCTGGAAGCGGGAATGGATTGGATGTATTGGTCCACTGAGGTGATTTTTTCCATTTCCCTTCAAATATCAACAAAAATGGTTAACAGCCTTGTTCAAAAAAATAATATTTGATCATTCTGAGGATAACTGTAACAATTCTTCGCTGTATTTATATTTTTACCAACTAATTCATACCATATGGAATCAAGACCCTGGTTAAAACACTATCCTCCTGGAGTTCCCGCCAATATAGAGGCGGAAGCTTATTCTTCCTTATTAGCCTTTGTTGAGGAAAGCTTTCAAAAATACAAACAGTTGAATGCATTTACCTTCATGGGTAAATCGATCACATATGGTGAAATTGATAGAAAATCAAGAAATTTCGCTGCCTATTTGCATTCCAGAGGACTAAAACCAGGTGACAGGATTGCTCTGATGATGCCTAATCTGTTGCAGTATCCAATTGCAATCTTTGGCGCCATGAGGGCCGGACTAATCATTGTGAATACAAATCCACTCTACACGCCATATGAGATGGAATATCAATTTATTGATTCCGGTGTTAAAGCAATCGTTATTGCAGAAAACTTTGCAGCCAATCTTGAAAAGGTTTTGGCTAAAACAGAAATCCAGGTGGTAATTACCACGTCTGTAGGTGAAATGCTTGGATCGATAAAAGGAGGTATCGTTAATTTTATGGTAAGGCATATTAAAAAGATGGTACCGGCTTATAATATTCCAAATACTATAGGTTTTAATCATGCTGTGGATGAGGGCGCAAAATTTTCTATAAATCCGGTAGTTCATTCACTGGATGACGTAGTTATGTTGCAATACACAGGCGGGACTACCGGCGTAAGCAAAGGAACCATGTTAACCAATCGTTCTTTAGTGGCGAATGTAATGCAAATAAAAGCGGTGATCTGTTACTTACTTAAAGAGAAACAAGAAACAGCTTTATCTCCCCTTCCTATGTATCACATCTTTGCTTTTGCGGTCAATGTTTTAGCGATGATGTCCATTGGGGCCAATACTGTTTTGATTGTGAATGCCAAAGATATTGGATCTGTAGCCAAAGCTTTTAAAACCCATAAGATCAGTTTAATGGCAGGAGTAAATACTCTATTCAATGCACTACTGAATTACCCAGGATTTGAAAAGTGTGATTTTAGTGGTTTGAAGGTTTCAGTAGGAGGAGCTATGGCAGTGCAATCCAGCGTAGCTGAACGATGGAAAAAAGTGACCGGATGTAACCTGGTGGAAGGATATGGAATGACAGAGGCTTCTCCTGTGGTCAGTTTGAATCCACTAGATGGTTCCGGACGTCTAGGAACCATCGGCTTACCCGTCCCTTCCACAGATGTCAGAATTGTAGACGATAATGGAAGAATTTGTAATTTCGGAGAACCCGGAGAAATTCAAGTGAAAGGACCACAAGTGATGAAGGGTTATTACAACAAACCTGAAGAAACAGCCAACACAATTAAAAACGGATGGCTTTGTACCGGTGATGTAGGAATCATGGAAGAAGATGGCTATTTTAAAATAGTGGACCGAAAAAAAGACATGATTCTAGTATCCGGTTTTAATGTTTATCCAAATGAAATAGAAGACGTCATTGCTAAAAATGAAAAGGTCCTGGAAGTAGCAGTCGTCGGTATACCCGATGAAAAATCTGGTGAACTTGTAAAAGCGTTTGTAGTTAAAAAAGATAAAAGTCTAACCGAAGATGAGGTGATAGAATTCACCCGAAACTATCTTACCAATTATAAAATTCCAAAGGCAGTAGAATTCAGAGAGTCTTTACCTAAAACCAATGTAGGAAAGATATTGAGAAGAGAATTGAGGAATTGATCTTTTTTAAATTTGTATGTTTTTCCATCAAGAAAATGGAGTTCCTTAACACATTAATAGTGCAGTAAACGATATAAAAACTTATCCGTTTCTTTGCACTTGTAACTAGCACATGATTAAATATGAAAGTTCTTCTAATTGGCTCTGGTGGTCGTGAACATGCATTTGCTTGGAAACTTGCACAAAGCCCGAAACTAACAAAACTATATATTCTGCCAGGAAATCCTGGTACAGCTGAAATTGGGGAAAATATTAGCATCAGTGCAGATGATTTTAATGGCATTCTGGAGGTCATTAGAGATAAAAAAATTGATTTGGTTCTTTGTGGACCGGAGGTGCCTTTGGCAGAAGGTCTTATGGACCTCATTGAAGAAGCTGAATTTCCTGATAAACCAATATTGATTGGCCCTGGGGCTTTGGGTGCCAGATTGGAAGGAAGCAAACAGTTTGCCAAAGAATTTATGGTGAGACATCATATACCCACGGCAGGTTATCGAGCTTTTGACCGGTATGAATTGGAATTGGCATTTAACTATATCCAAACTATGAATACGCCAATTGTAATCAAAGCGGATGGTTTGGCAGCTGGTAAAGGAGTAGTCATTGCCGAGACAAAAGCGCAGGCATTTATGGAGATCGAAGAGATGTTGGGTGGGAAATTCGGCAAAGCATCCAGCCATTTAGTGATTGAAGAATTTTTATCTGGAATAGAATTTTCAGTTTTCGTTTTAACCAATGGAACTCAATATGTACTACTTCCGGAAGCGAAAGATTACAAAAGAATTGGGGAAGGCGATACAGGTTTAAACACCGGAGGAATGGGTGCCATCTCCCCTGTGAGTTTTGCATCCACAGAATTAATGAAGAAGGTGAGGGATAGAATAATTCTTCCGACACTTTCCGGATTGCAAAATGAAAACATCCCATACAAAGGTTTCATCTTCTTTGGTTTGATTGTTGTCAAAGGTGAGCCGTATGTAATTGAATACAACTGCCGTATGGGAGATCCTGAAACAGAGTCTGTTTTACTAAGGCTAGACAATGATCTGCTTGAACTCTTTCTTCTTTGTGATCAAAATAAATTAGAAGATGTTAAATTAGATATTTCGGAAAAATATGCTGCAACAATTTGTCTGGTAAGCGGGGGTTATCCGGGAGATTTTGAAAAAAATAAATCCATCACTTTACCTGAGCATAAATCTAATGATTCTGTAATTTTCTTTTCAGGGGTTAGTAAAAATAACGATCTTCTTGCTACCTCAGGAGGTAGAGTTTTTGCAGTGAGCAGTTTGGGTAATTCCAAATCTGATGCAATAAATAAATCAACTAAATTGGCTGAACAAATTAAATTTGAAGGCAAATACTATCGCAAAGATATAGGGTTTGACCTCTAAACCATGGAGTACAAAATTGAAGAAATTGCTAAAATTATTAATGCCAGAATCATTGGACAATTTGATTCTGAATTAAAAGTCAGTCATGTCGAAACTGACTCACGCTACATAAGCTACCCTTCAACAAGTATCTTCTTTGCTCTTGAAGGACAACACACCAATGGTGATCAGTTCATTCCTGAACTTGCAGAAAAAGGTGTAAGAGTTTTTGTGAGTCAGCATTTAAGAAAAGCTCCTGAAAATTGCTGCATTCTTTTAGTCAAAAACAGTCTGACCGCTTTGCAGAAATTAGCTATTGCACATAGAAACCAATTCGCAATACCGGTGATAGGAATTACCGGAAGTAATGGAAAAACTACTGTGAAGGAATGGCTGTCACAAATTCTTCAAAATAATTTACAAGTATGTAAAAATCCAAAAAGTTACAACTCTCAAATTGGAGTAGCCTTATCCATTCTTGAATTGGAAAAAAATCACGAAATAGCTATTTTCGAAGCCGGTATTTCACAGAAGTCAGAAATGCCGCGATTAGAAGCAATTATCCAACCAGATTTCGGAATTTTTACAAACATTGGGGATGCCCACGAAAGTGGATTTAAAAGCCAAACTGAAAAATTAACCGAAAAGATAAAATTATTTAAAAATTCTAATCTACTACTTTATTGTGGTGATCATGAGGCTATTCATAAAATTCTCCGGAAGAAAAAAAATACAATAACTTGGGGATACTTACCGCATAATGAAATTGTGGTCTCCAGAGATAATAATCCAAATCAAACGACATCCTTAAATTTTTCATGGAAGAATATTTCCTATTCATTTAACTTACCTTTTACCGATTCATCTGCAATAGAAAATGCTTTGCATGCCATCATTACTTCCATTCATTATAAAATTGATTCTTTTGTTATTCAAGAGACCATTAATCGATTTCACGGTTTAAAATTAAGATTAGAACAAAAAGAAGGACTTTATGGCTGTGTCTTGATTAACGACAGTTACAGTTTGGATTTAAAGTCTCTTAAACTTGCGTTTCAGTTTGTGGATCAACAAAACCAAAATCTAAAACGAAGCCTGGTTATTTCTGATTTTGCCTCACGCCAACATGATATATCTTTATTCAAAGAAATTACCCATCTCTTAAAACAATTTGGCTTCAGCAGAGTGGTTGCAATTGGCAATAAGATTAAAAAACTAAAAGCTCATCTTCCTGAAAGTATTCACTTTTTATCCTTTTCGTCAACTGAAGAATTTCTGAAATCTCTAGATGAGATCTCATTTAAAAATGAATGCATACTGATAAAAGGTGCTCGAAATTTCACTTTGGAAAAATTTTTTACAGAATTTGCATTGTCCAGACACGACAGCATACTGGAAATAAATTTAAAAGCAATTGCACACAATATAAGTGTTTATAAATCCTGCCTCAACAAAAAAACAAAAATCATGGCAGTGGTTAAAGCCTCTGCATATGGATCCGGACAATATGAAATTGCACGATATCTTGAGCACCGCGGCATTGACTATCTTGCTGTAGCATACACAGATGAAGGAGTCCTGCTGCGTCAAAAAGGAATTCAGAAACCAATTATGGTGATGAATACAGGAAATGCAGATTTTGATGAACTCCTTAGTCACAGACTCGAACCTGAAATATTTTCCATTGATCAATTAAGAAGATTTATCAAAGAAACAGATCAACACAAACAATGTATCATTCATCTTAAACTTGAAACTGGAATGAACCGGCTGGGATTTCAGCAAAAAGAAGTAGAGGAATTGAATTCTATTCTCAAATTAAATCCCTATATAAAAATTGGTTCAATATTTAGTCATCTCTCTGGAAGTAGTGATGCTAAATGGGATGAATTCACTAATGTACAATACAAAACATTTAAATCATTTGCAAAAATGATTACTAATCAAATTGGATACATTCCATTACTTCATATTTTAAATAGTTCAGGAATCGCAAGACATCCAAATATGCTATTAGATATGGTCCGACTTGGAATTGGTATGTATGGCATAGAGAGTGATCCTAACGTGGGTGGGCAACTGGAGAAAGTACATATTCTAAAAACTAAAATTACTCAAATTAAAAATATTGCCAAGGATGAATCCATTAGTTACAACCGTTCGGGCCAGTTGAACAAAGACAGCAAAATTGCGGTTCTTAGTCTAGGATATGCAGATGGACTTCCAAGAATTGCGGGAACCAAAAAATATAAAATGTGGATACACGGAAAAGAGATACCAATTGTTGGTGTAGTTTGCATGGACATGTGCATGGTAGACATCAGTAATTGCTCTGAAGCCAAAGTGGGTGACGAGGTCGAAGTTTTTGGAAACCATATTCCCATTGAAAATTTAGCTAAAGTAAGTGAAACAATACCTTATGAAATTTTATGTGGTATCTCGCCAAGAGTAAAAAGAATATTTTTAGAGGATTAATGTCAACTAAACATTAAAAAAAATAAATTTTCATACATCATTTAGGCTCAACTTTTTTTGCTAAGTAATAAATTATTTCTGTAGCAAATATATCGCCAAAATATTTTAAAAGAATAATCTTAGAAGTAAATGGAATTTTTAATAAATACATTTTTTCTATGATTACAAAGCAATTGGGCAAATTGATCTCACGTCCAATGTTCAAATTTTTGAATAATATATTATTCTCATTCGACTTACTTATTATAATTCTATAAAAAGTTTTTAATGAAAGTAATTCAATTAATCTATTTTGCGCTTCAACCTCCAGATGATCTATTAAACCTAAACAAAAAATAAGTTCATTGTCCATCTTATACTCACTTAGAAATTGTATTACATCCATACAAATGAAATCGGGAGTATGCTGGTATGGAATATTGTCTACACCCAAATAATCAACGATCTCATCGCCTTGTATAAAATTCTTAAGCAACATTTCTCCGCAGCCAAGGTCAAGAATTCTTTTATTCTTCCAATTTAGTCTCTCCAAAACCAGGCTAAGCCTCTTTTGATAATATAATCTGTTTTTTTGATATAAGCTTTTCACTGATTGCATTACCCAATTAGTTTCCACTTCTTTAATGCCTGTATATATTGGATCTGTACTTTGCTCATCTCAAATTTATCCATAACAAATTGCCTGCTGTAAAAACCCATCTGTTGCCGATCTTCAAAACTTAAACTATTCATTTTATCCATGGCATGATAAAGACTAACAGGGTCCTGTTCTCTTACTAAATAACCATTTACTCCATCCACAACAACATCTCTGCATCCTGCAACATCGCATGTAATAATGGGTAAACCCATAGACATTGCCTCTAAAATAGCCTTTGATCTTCCTTCACGATAGGAAGGAAGCACGAAGACATCTGCAGCTTGTAGAAAGGGGATAACATTATGAGTTCCATCAAAATAAAATATATCCTTATTCTGCCTTGCCAGATCAAATTCGTTTTTTAGATCCGTATCATACTCAATGCTCTCAATAGGTCCTAATACATAACAGTCTATGGCATGATTTTTCTCTTTTAAAATTTTAGCGGCTTCCATATACTCACCTAATCCTTTTTCTCTTAGCAACCTGCCGGAAAATAGAAAAACCAATCGATCTTTACTTTTTCTTGGTTCCGGCCTGAACCTATTTACATCTACACCGGAACCATTCACAACAGAGACCCTTTCAGGAAATAATAATTTATGTTCTACAAAATAATCCAAATCTTCCTGATTATGAAATAATGCAAGTTTACATTTCTTTAAAGAAATGAGAAATAATTTCTGAACAATAAATCCAAATCGATTATGCAAAGTAAACTGTGATCCTAATCCGGTAATATTAACTACAAATGGAATTTCTAGATATCGGGATACAATGCCACCATAGATATTAGGCTTAATGGTAAATAATAAAATCAGATCAGGATTACAATAATTAAATATTTTTTTCAATTCCAAAATTAACAATAAATCTTTATTTGGATTCTGCCCTCTTGGAGTAAGATGTTTTACTGGATAAAACTCTTTGTATTTATCAGCAGGAATTCTGGAAACAAATTCATCTAATGGACTGGATAGATATATCTCATGACCGAGATCATTTAATGCTTCTATCAATCCAAGTCTGAAATTGTAAATATTCCAGGCAGAATTACTGAGGAGTAGAATTCTCATGTGGCGGAGGGTAAATACTGAATAATTGAATCAGCCATATCTTCAGAGATCTGAGTTCGTTTAAAACGATCAATAAATTCAATTCTTGACTTAAGCTGATATTCAGAATTCAAAAAATAATTTGCAGCTTTGTCCACATCGCATGGCTCAAATACAAATACATTGTCTTTGATGTGTTTCTCTATAAATTCTTTTGCATATCCTGCCACTCCTGCAACAATAGGAATATTAAAACATGCATATTCAAATAATTTAGAGGGAAGTACTTTTTTAAAAGAATGGTAGTCATTCAAATGAACAAATAAATAATGGGCATGACAATAATATTGATGTAATTCGCTTCTAGGAACTGGGGGAAGAATTTCCACATTTATTAAACCATGACTGATAATTTCTCTCTGCAATTTATGCTTGGTTGAACCATCGCCAATGATTCTAATCAAAAATTTAGATCCCAATATTTTAGCCAAAGGCGGAATAATTTTTTCAAGACCCTGTCCTTCTCCAATATTGCCCGCATAGCATATAATTTTAGGCTCATTTGCCAAGAGAACATCTTGCACATGACCAAGAAAAAAATCATCAATACCATTAGGGAAGAAACTAATTTTTGCATTTCTTAGACCTTTCAGAGATTCTAAAAATCCCTCTGAATTTACATTAATATGAGTTGCATATTGGACAACAGGTCTTTCAAAATAAATGCGCACTATATAGGATAAAAATGTACCTATAAATGGAATTTTAATAAGTTCTGCTAAGTTCTCTGAAAACAAATCTCTCAGATCAACATACAATGGCAATCCCCTTTTCTTGGCGATTTTATAAGCCAAATATGCAGTAAACAACTTTGAACTTGATGCAAAAACAAGATCATATTTCTGATTGTGTATTTTATTCAAGACCTGCTTTCGGAAAGTCAAAAATGAAAATATCTGTTTCACAAAACCATTTCCATGACTTGCAACTTTGAATCTGTGAACGTATAGGTTATTTATCTGCTCATACACGCTCGCCATCAAATTATCCATTTTATATCGATTTGGAAGGGTAGACATCACATCAATATGATCATCGCTATTTAATTTTTTAGAAAGGGCTTGCGTCAAGGCAGTATTTCGAAAGGATCCCGCCCCCAAATCCGGTGAATAAAAATAACTGAGATATAAAATTCTTCTAGACATGAACTTCAATTCTCGTGATCAACATATCTGCAAAATCTACCTTTAGACATTGTGCATTTTCTATTTGATTAAACCCAATAGCTTGCTTGTAATCTTCCAGATAAATTTGACGGGCACCTTCAAAAAATAGCTTTATTTGTCCAGCTTCTACAAATTTTTCTTTTTGATCAATCAATATTGAGGTAATATTTCTATCAAAATGAAACAATGCGCACCCTGTACAATTCTCTATACCCTTTATAAAATCGTGGATGACAAATTCTGATGGATGGCAAGTAAAACTTCTCTGGTGGCGCCATTCAGGTTTACAAAGTTGATAAACTTCACTAACCAAGGATTCTGAATTTTCATTTATTATTTTCAATTTAGCTCTCCTACCGATACGAAAAGCCCCCCACATTTCAGATTGATCTTTTTCATCAATGATGACAACATTATGGGCGCCAGAACCACGTTCATATTTTCTGCGTTCATTTACCTCATAAGTAGAAATTCCGGTGTCTACGATGTGAGGAATTTGGTTTATGTGTAAAACAAAATTTAGCAAATCCGCATGACTATGTCCGGGTTGATAAACAGGAGAAATGTTTCCACTATTGATCCACAGAACAGAATTCTGTAGTCGAAACTTTCGATAACCGGATTCCTTCAATGGTATAAATTCGTATGGTATTTTAAGGTTTCTACATTCTTCCAATAACTTATCTGGACTTAAACATTCGTTCCTTGCACAGTCCTGAAATAAGGGTAATTCATTGTTTTCTTCTGAAAATGTAAATAGCCATGATGCCATCAGGGTTATGTACCGTTTTAAAAGAAAATAAGCTTCCTGACTTAAATCCTGCAAACTAACTAAAATCATCAGTCTGTTCAATATATTCATGTGGTACATCACGGATCTCTCATAATGCGCTCCATCGGGAAGAATTTGCTCTTCTAATTCGATCAGGAGTCGTTTTGTAAATTTTATGATCAGAATCCGGTCTTTTACAAAGTGTGCTGCCAAACACATCGCAATCAAGTTTTCCAAAAAATGATTTGCAAGAATATGATATTCGAGGTTTGATTCAAGAAAATCAATTTGCTTCAATACTGCTTTTTCAATAAGAACGTTCCTCTCCGGTATTCCATGAAAAAAGACCAAAGTATTAATTAACCTTATAGACACCGGATAAGGTTCTAATCTTAAACTTCCTTCTAATATACAATTTGATATATCCTCCAACAAAGCTAAACGCTCATGAAGTTCTAATCCTACATCACTTAAAAAATCAAGATATTGAAGGTGGTAATTCCACAATCTGCCATGTACAGAAATATTCCAATCAATAAGCTCCCCAAAATCATGGCTTATGTTGAGTAAAGAAAATTTATTACATCCGCTTTGCTTTAGACCAGTGTAAACAGGTTTATAAATTGTCTCTAATGGAAATATTTCCTTCGTAAAGTATCTTTGATAATTTTTTTGGGGTAAGATGCCTTTGATTCTATAATAAACTTGAAAATAAATTTGGGATGCCCTAAGCTTTGTCAATGTTCTTAAATAAAGTCCCAAATTCATGTTTACTAATTGATTGTATGCCTAAGGACATCCATTATCCGAATGGATGCCATCCCATCCCACAATTCAGGAACGCCAGATTCTTTCACTCTGCCCTCCAAAATTTCATTACACTTTACTATGGCTATTTCCGGATTTAATTCATCTAACAATAAATTGCTGCCTATCTCAACGGTAATGGGTCTTTCAGTTGATTTTCTAAAAGTTAAACAAGGTATTTTAAGATATGTACTTTCTTCTTGTACCCCACCTGAATCCGTCAAAATTAGAGTGGCATAACGCATTAAGGTAATAAATTCAATATATCCCAATGGCTCAGTGATGATTAAATTTTTAAGTTGGGTAAATTCCTGCAGTAAATTGAATTCAATCAGCTTTGCTTTAGTACGAGGGTGCATTGGAAAAATCACCTTCAATGGATGATGTTCAATTCCCTTTAGCATTTGATAAATTTTTATCAATCCTTCCATTGAATCAACATTGGATGGACGATGCATGGTCATTATAACATACTCATTCGGCACAACATCAAATTGCCGGCAAACATCCCTATTCATTGTAAGTTCAGAATAAAATTCAAGTGAATCAATCATACAATTTCCAACAAAATGAATCTTATCCGCTTGTACATTTTCTTTTACTAAATTGGAATAAGCAGACCTTTCAGTGGTAAAAAGAAAATCCGAAATTTGATCCGTAAGTATTCTGTTTATTTCTTCAGGCATATTACGATCACCGGAACGTAAACCTGCTTCCACATGCGCCAGTCTAACGCCATTTCTTTGAGCAACTAACGCACAGGCTAAAGTTGAAGTAACGTCACCCACAACAATTACCAAATCAGGCTTTTCTGTTAACAGTACGGGTTCAAATCCCAACAATATTCTTGCAGTTACTTCTGAATGTGATCCCTGACCTACACCAAGAAAATAATCAGGCTTAGGAAGAGCAAGCTGTTTGAAAAAAATCTCACTCATCTTTTCATCAAAGTGCTGCCCTGTATGTACAATTTTGGATTGAATACCTGAATCGATATGTGTAAAAGCTCGATGCAGTGGAGCTACCTTCATGAAATTTGGACGCGCTCCAACAATACTGAGGATTTTCATATTCTAAATGATTTGGTTGAACCAAATGTTTTTTTTTGCATCAATCAAATGGGTGTTTGGCAATTGGCTTTTTAGCATAAGGATGATAATCGCCAACCAAGCCTAATGGAATTGCAGAACGAATGCCATAAACAGTTTCTATTGATTTTCTGGAATCGTTCAAACCAAATCCACTTCCATCCAAAATATGTTGATAGGAAACCGTATGCAAGTCACCAAATCCTTCACTGAATTCAAATTCCTGACCATCTATTTGCAATGACCTGTACGTTTTTTTTCCTTCAGATAAGATTGTTTCTGGCAAGGTCTGTTCATTTATACTTAGGAAATATCTAACCCTGGCGCGAGAATATTCCAAGTAACCTGCTACACGATCATGTGTTTGTACGTGCACAATATTTTCCTGAAGGTCTCCAAATAACCAACCTAAAAGATCATAAAAATGGACACCAATATTGGTTGCGATGCCTCCCGATTTATGTATGTCCCCTTTCCAGGAAGTATAATACCATTTACCTCTTGAAGTGATGTATACAAGATCTACTTCGTGCTTTTCCTTTCGATTTTCAGATGCAATTTTTTCCTTAAGTTCCTTTACTTTTGGATGATGTCGCAATTGAAGAATGGTGTTAACTTTGCATCCTGTTTCATTTTCGATTTCCATCAGACCATCAATGTTCCACGGATTAAGTACAAGCGGTTTTTCACAAATCACATGAGCTCCTAATCTTAGCCCAAAACGGATGTGTGCATCGTGCAGATAATTTGGTGAACAAACACTCAAATAATCAATGGCATTCCCTTGTCGCTTGATTTTTTCCAAATGTCGGTCAAAGCGTTCAAATTCTGTAAAAAAATCAGCCCCTGGAAAATAACTATCAATTATTCCTACTGAATCATTTTTATCATATGCAGCCACCAAATTGTTTTGGGTTTCTTTAATGGCTTTCATATGACGTGGCGCAATGTAACCTGCTGCACCAACTATGGCAAATTTTTCATTCATGATATTCTGGTAACTTTTGAATGTTCTAATTTATATTTCTGTCCTGATTCAGGACAAAAAGCGAATCCATCCAGATCAAATTCCAACTTATGTCCATATTCACTCATCCATCCCATCTGACGAGCTGGATTTCCTACTACCAAAGCATAATCAGGGACTTCCTTAGTAACAACTGCACCAGCACCAATAAAAGCAAACTGCCCAATGTCATGTCCACAAACAATCGTTGCATTAGCTCCTATTGATGCTCCTTTCCGGACAAGCGTTTTGGAATATTGATCTCTTCTTATGACAGCAGACCTTGGATTGATTACATTAGTGAATACCATGGATGGCCCAAGAAAAACATCATCCTCACAAATTACACCTGTGTATATAGAAACATTATTTTGAACCTTTACATTATTTCCTAAAATAACCTCCGGACTGACCACCACATTTTGGCCTAAGTTACAATTCCTACCAATTATACATCTCGACATGATGTGTGAAAAGTGCCAGATTTTAGTGCCTTCTCCTATCGAACAATCAGAATCGACAACAGCGGTTTCGTGGACAAAGAATTTTGTCTTATCATTCATATTTTCAAGATAAAAATTCAATTACTTTGTCTATAATGATGTCTTGCATTTCTTCTGTCAACTCTGTATGAATTGGCAGAGATAAAACCTGCTTACATAAAACATCAGTAACAGGAAGATAACTTAAGGATCCACTAAAGGATTTAAATGCCTTTTGATCATATAAAGGAAGCGGATAGTATATGGCACATGGAATTTGACTAAGGCTCAGAAATTCTTTCAGCGCGTCTCGTTTACCATTTGTGATCCTTAAAGTATATTGGTGGAATACATGGTTTCCGTGAACATTTCTTACTGGCGTGATGATGTCCGGATGACCTGCAAATCTTTTATCATAATAATCAGCAGCCTTAACCCTCGCTGCTATGTAATCATCCAAGTGTTTTAGTTTAATATCCAATATTGCTGCCTGAATGGAATCCAATCTTGAATTTACTCCTACGACATCGTGATAATATTGAACTGACTGCCCATGATTAGCAATCATTGTAATTATTTTACCAAGTGATTCATCATTTGTAAATAATGCTCCTCCATCTCCATAACATCCAAGATTTTTGGAAGGAAAAAAAGAAGTACATCCTATGTGCCCTATTGTCCCTGCTTTTGCTTTCCTTCCATCGTGATAATAAAAATTCGCGCCAATCGCCTGAGCATTATCTTCAACAACATAAAGATTATGCTCGTCAGCAATTTTCATGATGGCTTCCATATCAGCACACTGACCAAATAAATGCACTGGAACAATTGCTTTTGTTTTAGCTGTAATGGCTTCACGGATAGCTTCTGTGTCAATATTAAAATCATCCTTATAAACATCAACCATAACAGGTTTCAATTTCAACAATGCTATGACCTCGGCTGTTGCAACATAAGTAAATGCAGGTACAATGACTTCGTCTCCTGGTTGTAAATCAAGTGCCATAAATGCAATTTGTAATGCATCAGTTCCATTGGCACAAGGGATCACATGTTTCACGCCTAAATAGGTTTCCAAATTTTCTTTAAAGGACTTCACCTTTTCTCCACCAATAAACATGGCCTTCCCCATTACCTCCATTACAGCAGCATCCACTTCAGGTTTGATTTTATGATACTGTGAAACGAGATCAACCATTTGTAATTTTATCATGGTATTTTATTTTTATTATTTCTTTGCGATTGGTTTAAAATATATTTTTACAGACTTAAAATAAGTTACTAATTTTCTTCTAGAATAATTAGATGGACATACTTTTTTGTTCAACTAAAATTCATTTAACTAATATATCATTTTTAAGTCCCTTTAAAAAATTTCCTATAACTGTAATTTTTTTTAATATAAATCATTTGGACATTACAGAATTATTCCCGCCCAATACTAAAATAATCAAAGCCCTTTTCTCTCACTTTTTCTGGTTCGAAAACATTTCGACCATCGAAAATGAGCGGATTCTTCATCTGTTTAATCATTTGATCAAAGTCAGGTGATCGAAAAACACTCCACTCTGTAATAATCGCCAATGCATCAGCATTGTCTAGTACGGAATACATTTCTTCTGTAATTTCGATACGATCTCCAAATATTACTTTTACATTTTTATTGGCTTCCGGATCATAAGCTGAAATGATGGCACCCTCTGACAAAAGTTCAGAAATAATTTGCATTGCCGGAGCCTCACGAATATCATCTGTATTAGGTTTGAAGGCAAGTCCCCAGATTGCAATCTTTTTCCCCCGCAAATCACCTTTGAAATATTTATAAATTTTATCACTAAGGATTTTCTTCTGAATTTCATTCACCTCCATGACTGCCTTAAGAATCCTAAAATGGTAATCATGATTTTCGGCAGTATGGTAAAGTGCCTTTACATCCTTTGGAAAACAAGAACCCCCATAACCAACCCCTGGAAATAAAAAACGTTTTCCTATACGGTTGTCTGAACCCATACCAATCCTAACCATGTCAACATTGGCACCAGTAGCCTCGCACAAATTAGCCATTTCATTCATAAAACTGATCCGTGCGGCTAAATAGGCATTTGCTGCATATTTTGTAAGTTCTGCACTGCGTAAATCCATGATATAGATAGGATTCCCCTGCCTTACAAAGGGTTCATACAATTCCTTCATTTTTTTTGTTGCCCGTTCTGTTTGGGTTCCAATCACTACCCGGTCTGGTCTTAAAAAATCATCCACGGCGACACCCTCTCGAAGAAATTCAGGATTTGAAACGATGTCAAATTCTTCAGGCCGTAATTTCTTTGATAAAATTTCTTTTACTTTTTCACCAGTACCTACAGGAACAGTACTTTTATTCACAATGACCGTATAGTGTGTAATTAATCCAGAAAGTTCCTCTGCAACTTGCATAACGTAACTCAGGTCTGCGGAGCCATCTTCTCCTGGCGGAGTTGGTAAAGCCAGAAAAATAATTTCTGCAAAATCCACAGCAGCCTTTAATTCAGTGGTAAATGATAGTCTTTTGTCGCGAGTGTTTCTATCAAATAATAATTCTAAACCAGGCTCAAAAATTGGAATATCGGCATGTTGAAGTCTGGTCACCTTTTCTTGATTGTTATCCACACAAATCACATGATGACCTGTTTCTGCAAAACAAGTTCCAGTCACTAAACCTACATACCCTGTTCCAATTACTGCAATTTTCATATTTCCACTTTATAAGCGCCAATAATGTACTGTATCATCTGGACGCGAATACAATCCCTTCAAATCTATTAAAACGGGCTTTTCTTTCATCAGTTTTTTAAAATCCTCCATGGTCATCTTCCTGAATTCATCATGCCCAACTGCTACAATTATTGCATCATAATCATTGTCCGGATGAGCTTTAATATGAATTCCATACTCTTCTTCCGTTTCTTCAGGATCCGCATAAGGATCAACAACGTCAACTTGAACGGAATAAGCATGTAATTCATGATACAAATCTGCAACCTTGGAATTGCGAATATCTGATACGTTTTCTTTAAAGGTGATACCAAGAATCAAGACTTTGCAACTACCAGGATTTTTTTCTTTGGAAATCAACAACTGGACCAACTTTTTAGCTACAAAAGCGGGCATTCCATCGTTTATTCTCCTACCACTTAATATGACTTGTGGGTCATATCCTAACTCCTTAGCTTTATGCACGAGGTAGTATGGATCCACTCCAATACAATGGCCCCCAACTAGGCCGGGATAGAATTTTAAGAAATTCCATTTTGTACCTGCAGCTTCAATCACTTCACGCGTATCAATTCCCATGCGATCAAAAATAATAGAGAGTTCATTCATAAAGGAAATGTTGAGATCCCTCTGCGTGTTTTCAATAACCTTTGCCGCTTCAGCTACTTTAATGCTGCTTGCCTTATAAATTCCTGCATGAATAATTGTGCCATAAACTTTTGATATGTTGTCCAGTGCTTCCTCATCACTACCTGATACAATTTTTAAAATATTTTCCAGTGTCCTGCTTTTATCACCAGGATTTATTCTTTCAGGTGAATATCCCAACTTAAAATCCAAGCCAAATTTTAGCCCTGAAATGTTTTCCAGTATGGGTTTACAGTCTTCCTCAGTACAACCAGGGTAAACTGTAGATTCATAAATGACATAATCACCCTTCTTCAAAACTTTTGCAACAGAGCTTGTTGCACCTAAAATCGGTTTTAAGTCAGGGACCTTATGTTCATCTACTGGCGTTGGTACTGCAACAATATAAAAGCTGGCTTTGGCTAAATCACTTAATTCAGTACTGAATTCAATATCTGTACCTTCAAAATCGGTAGGACTAAGTTCCCTTGAAGGATCTATATGCTCCTTCATCTTATTGATCCTGGAGAGGTTTATGTCAAAGCCAATTACTTTAAATTTTTTTGCCAACACAAGAGCCAGAGGAAGTCCAACATATCCAAGACCTACAATTCCGATGGATTTTCTCTTGTTTAATAAATCTTCGAACATAAGCTACTTTTTTCAAGCCCTTTTGAGGGCTTCACAATTTCGTTTTTCCCGTTTATGCAATAATGGTTATGTAAAACTTAAAACAAAATGAGCAACAAAATTACTCGATTTGGGGTATTCATGAAAGATACAGTATTAAAACTTATATATATAAACTATTTTAATTTGTATTTCTGTGTTTTACAACTTTTTATAATCATTTACGTCACTGACTTTCTGGTGTGGGTGGCTTGATTATTCGTAAAATAATGTTCGCATTTTCAAAGGAATAAACTAACCTTAACAATTTTAGCAAAGTTTTCAGGATTTGGCATTGGACTATCTGGAATGGATATTTGTATAATTATCAATAATGCTTTTTCACTAGTCTATTCTGAATAATTCCATTTATCAAGAATTGTTGCTTATTCAATACAGTGAATTTACTCTCAACATATTTGGGTATAAAATTTGGAAAGAATTTATCAAAATTAGATTTCATCTTCCTGAACTCTAATCTAATAGAAGTTAAATAATTTTCCTAAATTGCAAAATTATTTAAACAAACAAAACAAATTAAAATGAAAGTTAACCAACAATTGTCCATTCTGGCAGGAGGAATTGCTCTATTCCTTAGTTCATGCGCGAAACCTGTTGAGGCTCCAAAACCCATTGACATGGATGCTTTAAAAATGGACATCCAAAAAATGGAAGATGCTTTTGCTGCAGGAGAAAAAGCTAAAGATGCTGCTGCAGTGGCTGCTTATTATAGTGATGACGCGATTAGCTATGGTAGAAATTCCGAACCGGTTTCAGGAAAGGCTGCCATCCAGGCAAAAATAGCTGACGATATTGCCAAAGACAGTACCAATAGTTCAAACGTTTACAAGGTGGTAGATCTCTTCGCTGATGGTAACATGGCAGTAGAAATCGGGTCCTGGACTCGATTAGACTCCACTGGGGCTGAAACAAAAAAGGGTCATTATATGTCACTTTTTCAAAAGCGGGATGGCAAATATGTTTGTGTTAGAGACATGAACGTTAGTTCCACTTCAGATAAGAAATAATTAATAAAAAAAATCTTATTCCCTCTGATCCGACAATAAAGAAAATGGGACCTTCAAATGAAGGTCCCATTTTTTTACCATGAATAAGTCTATAAAACACGTTCATTTTAAAGAAATAAATTACATATTTGGAATTAAACTCACTCAAATTTTACTTTTTCTAAAATTAGAAAACAAATCGTCTGCACGGATTACAAACAATTCCTTTTGAGAATTAGTCTCTAATTTTGTATCTGACCATCCCAACGATTTCTATAACCCATTAGCTTCTCCACTAAATTAAAATCATTTAATAGCATGATGATGGTCATTTGTCGAATGTCTTAATTTTAATATTTTTGTTTTATTGACCTAGTTGAATTTGGCGAGTTAATATAAATAATTTCCTTGGGCATTTTAGCTTAAATCATGAAGAGTGATTTGGTATTTGCTGGCAGTTAGAGTTAGGTTATAGTGTTGATTTTTGCCATGGTAAAATCGAACAAAAATGGTATCGAAAATTAGTCACATTAGGATTGCTGAAATTATTTGAAACGAAATGAAATAGTCGTGATATTGGTCAATGGATTTACCGGATGGGATCGTTTATTTGGGAAGTTTCAGCTCACAATGTTAAACAGTTAGGTATAGATATCATGAATAATAACTTCTGACCATGAAACCAGTAAAATATTTATATTCTGTTTGTGTGTCGTGTATCTTGATCAGCTTCTATATTTTGGGATGCACTAAAGCTAAATCCACTTGCCACTTACTCGAGCTCGATGTCAACTCTTCTTTAGAAAGACTTATTCAGGGTAATGAAAGATTTATGACAGAGCGCCCTTTACATCCGGACCAGACCCTTTCTAGAATAAAAGAATTACAAAAAGGTCAGCATCCCTTTGCAATAATAGTATCTTGCTCGGACTCTAGAGTTCCCCCAGAACTAATCTTTGATCAGGGTCTTGGCGATATCTTTGTTATTCGCACTGCAGGGAATGTAATTGGCGACTTTGAACTCGGAAGCATTGAATATGCAGTTGAACATCTAAATGCCCGTTTAGTCGTGGTTCTTGGGCATGAAAACTGTGGTGCGATTGGCGCATTCATTGAGCATAAAAATGATATCTCGGGCGACCATATTCAGTCCATAATAAATTATATTAAATCCGAAGAGGAGGAGGCAATCCTGGATGAAAATCAGACCAATTACTTTGATGCCGCTGTTCGGGCGAATGTGATTCATGGTGTTAATTATTTAAAACATTCTGATCCTTATCTTAAAGAATTAATAAACAAAAAAGAAATACTCATAGTAGGTGCAATGTATCATCTTGAAGATGGGAAAATTGAAATGTTAAAAGAAAATATAGTAGATTCTTCTATAAGTCTCGCCCAAAACTTTACGGGATTTAATTTACCATAGTCCTGCTTTTATAAATTTGTTGAAAATTATAAAATTCCTGCTTACCTTGTTCAACAAACCTATGTCAGTGGGACGTTTTTTAATTATAGTACATTTTCTCTACAGTCTTACAACAAATGGCCAGCAGAACTTTAAACCAATATTTCATCTGAATGCAAATACTGGGGTAAGTCTTGGTACAGACAGCAGTGTCGTTTCCTGGAAAGACCATACAACGGACATAAATGCGATACAAACCAATCAGAAGGCCAGACCAAAATTAATAAAAAACGGAATTAATGGCTTGCCTGCAATTCAATTAAATGGGAGTAGCGCGTACTTGGATCTACCCCCTGTTTTTCCTGTTCAAAAGGATTACACATTGTTTCTAATTGTTAAAACGAATGCTCCTTCCTATAACATTTTAGGAGGAGCAAACAGAACGCTATGGTTGGCAGGAAATACTAATCCTCAAATGCTGCATCAGGGAAATTTTAACAGCCAGGTTGTCTCCACTGTCGATCCAGGTTTAGATCCCGCTTTGATCATTGCTGAATACAACCAAAGCACACAAAATGGAGCATTCTATGTAAACGGTAAATTCGCCGATTCTGCATATTGCCCAACTAACACCGATTCGACTTTATTCATTGGTGCATATAACAGATCTTATTTTTATAATGGCAATATAAGTTGTATCATTTTATTTTCTGGATTGCTTCCCAAAGTTACCAGAGATTCTATTCAGAAAAAACTGATGACAGAATACAAAATACCCGGACCACCAATCCTTGATTCAAGCCTGGTTTCTGTTCCGGGAAATCATCACTTTTATGCAAGAGATGAAAATGACTATTGTAAATTTGACGTGAAGGGATACTGCTTTGATGCTCACTTTGATTCGGTACACTTAAAATTATTCGAAAATAAAGAATTGAAATCCAAAACTTCCGTAAAGCTTAATTTCAAAGAACAAAAAGCTCTGTATGAATTTTCTCCAATTCTTTTATCTGGGCTTTCAGATTATCGAATTGAATTAACTGCACAAGCTCCTGACAGAGACAGTTCATTATATATTCGGGACCACCTTTTGTGTGGAGATGTAATTCTGATTAATGGACAATCTAATTCCATTTTTGGTGGATCAACCGATTCTGATCCGTTTATAAAAACATTTGGCCTCAATTATTCACAAGACAAAAAAGACACCTTCTTTACTCACGCCATCGCAACAGGATATGGAGGTGGTCCGAATATCGGTGCATGGGGAATGCAGCTTGCAAAAAATATTGTAAATAATCATAAAGTACCTGTCTGTGTAATTAACGGTGGCGTAGGAGGAACTACCATACAGCAACACCAGCGCAATGATTTAAACCCTTATGAACCTAACGGAATTTATGGCAGCCTTCTCTATCGAGCTAATCAATCAAAACTTGCGCATTCAGCCAAAATCCTTTTCTGGTATCAGGGTGAAAGCAATGCTACACCACAATACTTTGAAAATTTCCTAGCGCTTTACCAGGATTGGAAAAATGACTACCCGAAACTTCAAAAAATCTATGTTGTTCAAATACATCATGGCTGTGGTACAGGTGATAATAGCGGTGTCCGCGAAGTCCAACGAAATCTTCCAAAATCCTACCAAGACATTACGGTAATGAGCACCAACGGCCTGCCTGAACATGATGGTTGTCACTATTCGGTTAATGGATATAAAAAACTTGCAGAATGGCTCACACCCCTGGTAGAAAGAGATTTTTACAACAAGCAGGATCTTCAGGATATTTCTGCCCCAAATCTCAAGTATGCTTTTTACACTTCATCGGATAAAAACAGAATCGCACTGATATTCGAACCAGGTGTTAAGGAATTTATCATTCCCGGTGATACCACGGTAGCCAATGTTAACATCAGACTAAAAGATTATTTTTATCTGGATGACTTGCCCTATGTAATCAATGAAATAAGTACCAGTAATGACACCATATTTTTAGATCTCAAAACCGGCGCTGGGGGAAATTTTTTAACTTACTTGCCTGAAATTTACTATCATAATACATCAACAATCTATCAGGGACCTTATATTAAGAATTCCAGATATATAGGTGCATTAAGCTTTTATCAAGTGCCCATTTTGAGTAAAGCCCCTGTTGGGGTCAGCAGTTACCATAACAAGATAGCAGATTTCTTTTACTTTACCAATCCATCAACACGGGAAAATTTGCAACTTAAATTTATCCAAAATCTTTATGAAGGATCCGTCCAACTTAATATATTCAGTGTACAAGGACAGCTATTGTTCAGCCAAAATCTGGAGAATATAAATACAGAACAATTAATTTCTATCCCTGTTAAACTTTCTCAATCTGGTTTATACATCTGGAAAATTTGTGGTAAAGCATTTTGTAAAACAGGAAAAATAGTCCTAAATGATTAATATTTGGAGTAGTAAATCCATACTGGTGAAATAACCCACAGGAAGGTATTGCTTAAAACACTTATGAAATACTTCAAATTTATTTTATGATTCAAAACATTTTATCTTATTTTCCGTTGGGTTTCTTATAACTGAGGTATATTTGCGTTTGGTGAGAAAATTTGTGGCCATATCCATTTTAATTGTGTTCCTCCTGGGCAAATCTGAATTTTTCCAACTACTGAGGATTTCAACTTTGATTGAGCATTATTTGGAACATAGCAGCCAAGACCCTGAAATGAATTTATTCAAGTTTATTGCCATTCATTATGCACATCATCTTACAATTGATGAGGATTATGATAAAGATATGAAGTTACCATTCAAGTCGAATGTAAGTTTAATATCATCTGATTTTTTGGAACTACCTACAGTTTACTATGTCAAGGAAATTTTGGCAATAGCTACTATTGAAAAGAACGATATTATTGCATATAAGAATAATTTTAAATATGCTAATCATTTGTCCAAAATCTGGCAGCCTCCCAGGTTAGCAGCATAATAATTCTTGCAAATCAATTCGGTACTATCTAATAGTTAAAATATTGGATACATCTTTTTTGTTGATGTATAAATTTTTCTTGTAAAAGAATTTAATTTTCATTTAAAGAAAATTGTAATGTCTACTTTAGACAATATTTAAATATTAGAGATTACTCGTCTAACCTTATTTGCAAACCATTTTCCCTTTAATTAGATTATTTAGTTTTTAAATCAGTCATTGGATAGACAAACTATTTTCAATTATATTTAAAATGTATAATGAAAATTTATAATTAAATTTAAATTTATTCTATGTCTTAATTTTTTTTTTTGAAATTATTGACCTTTAAAAAATAGTGCATGCTCAACCATATCATTGAATTCTCAATAAAAAATAAACTCTTGATTGGATTATTCACCATAATGCTTATAGTCTATGGTTCATATCAAGCAACACAATTACCAATTGATGCAGTGCCGGATATAACCGATAATCAAGTGCAGGTAATCACTATTGCACCTTCATTTGGAGCAACGGATATTGAACGACTGGTAACTTACCCAATCGAACAAGCAAACAGCAATATAAATGGACTTAAAGAAATCAGAAGCTTTTCACGGTTTGGATTGTCTCTGGTAACTGTAGTATTCGACGACGCCACCGATATATACTGGGCCCGTCAACAGGTAGCAGAACGTCTGCAACAAGTACAGACTCAAATTCCACAGGGTATTGGAACTCCTGAATTAGGTCCCATCAGCACAGGATTGGGAGAAATATATCAATACGTAGTAAGACCTGAAAAAGGATTTGAAACAAAATACGATGCAACGGAGTTAAGAACAATTCAGGACTGGATTGTCAGACGACAATTGCTAGGTGTTAAAGGGGTTGCAGAAGTAAGTAGCTTTGGTGGTAAATTAAAACAATATGAAATTTCTGTACACCCTGATAAGTTGCAGGCATTCCATATAACGCTCCATGACGTTTTTACTGCCCTCGAAGAAAATAATCAGAATACTGGCGGTGCATACATTGAGAAAGGACCATCAGTTCTATATATACGGAGTGAAGGCATACTTAACAGCAAAGAAGATATTCAAGGCATCCTGGTAAAAACTTCTGAATTGGGCACCCCAATTTTTTTAAGGGATGTTGCTGACATCAATATTGGCTTTGCGACTCGTTATGGTGCCATGTGTCTAAATGACCAGGGTGAGGTTTCCGGAGCCATCGTGATGATGCTAAAAGGAGCCAACAGTAGCGAAGTTATTAAAAATGTTAAGGAAAGGATTTCCCAAATCCAAAAAACTTTACCTGAAGGAGTTGTCATCGAACCGTTTCTTGATCGTACTAAAATGGTGAATAACGCAATTAGCACTGTTGAGAAAAATCTATTGGAAGGAGCTTTAATCGTTGTCTTCATTCTTGTCTTATTTCTTGGGAATTTTCGCGCAGGTATTCTTGTAGCATCGGTCATTCCATTGGCAATGTTATTCGCCATAATATTGATGAATACTTTCGGGGTCAGCGGGAATCTGATGAGTCTTGGTGCTTTGGATTTTGGTCTAATTGTAGATGGAGCAGTAATCATCGTAGAAGCAGTCATGCACCAATTAACCCACAGTAAAAGTTTTGTCCATATTAACAGACTCACACAGTCAGAAATGGATAATAATGTAAAATCATCTGCCTCAAAAATGATGAACAGTGCCGTATTCGGACAGATTATAATTTTAATCGTTTATCTTCCAATATTTACACTGCAGGGTATTGAAGGAAAAATGTTTAAACCAATGGCACAGACTGTTGCCTTTGCACTTGTAGGCGCATTTCTTCTTTCTCTAACTTACATTCCAATGATGAGTGCCATAGTATTAAGTAAAAAATTAAGACATGAACCCAATATTTCAGATAGGATAATGTTTCGCATTGAAAAATTATATCAAAATTCACTGACTAAAATTTTAGAGTTCCCAAAAACTGTCCTACTCCTAGCATTTACATTATTTACATTGGCAATTATTCGACTTACAATGTTAGGTGGAGAATTTATTCCAGCATTGGAAGAAGGGGATTTTGCTGTGGATACGAGAGTGCTTACAGGGAGCAACCTCAAAACCACCATCGAACACACTCAAAAAGCTGCTCATATTCTAATCACAGATTTTCCTGAAGTAGAAAAAGTGGTAACTAAGATTGGAAGCGGTGAAGTACCCACCGATCCTATGCCAATGGAAGCAAGTGACATGATGGTCATACTGAAAGATAAAAAAAAATGGACCTCTGCCAAGACATTTGATGAATTGGCAGAAAAAATGTCTCTCTCTTTACAAAATGTACCAGGAATTACAGCAAGTTTTCAATATCCTGTACAAATGAGATTTAACGAACTCATGACAGGAGCAAGACAAGATGTGGTATGCAAAATATTTGGTGAAGATCTGGACACACTTGCATCGTATGCAGAAAAACTTGGCGCTCTCGTAAATCAGGTGGAAGGTAGCCAGAATTTATACATTGAACCCATCTCAGGAATACCACAAATCATTATTAATTTTGAAAGGGATGTGGTTGCTCAATACAAACTTAGTATCAAAGATATAAATAATGTAATCAATACTGCTTTCGCAGGGTACTCGGCTGGACAAATTTATGAAGGAGAAAAAAGATTTGAACTAATAGTACGACTAAATCTTGATCAAAGAAAAAAGCTTGACGATGTTAAAAATCTTCTTATTCCTACACCCGACGGACAAAATATTCCACTATATCTCCTTGCCAAAGTGGAAATCAAAAATGGGCCTAACCAAATTCAGAGAGAAGATGCCAAACGCAGAATAGTGGTAGGGTTTAACATTGAAGGCCGCGACATTCAAAGTATCGTTGACGAATTAACATTAAAAGTAGAGGAGAATATAAAGTTTCCTGCAGGATATTATGTCACTTATGGGGGTGCGTTCGAAAATTTGATTGCGGCTAAAAAAAGACTAAGTGTTGCAGTTCCTGTTTCCCTTATTTTGATCTTCATTTTACTGTTCTTTGCTTTCAACTCCATCCGACACAGCTTACTAATTTATACTGCTATTCCGCTCTCTGCAATTGGAGGAATTTTGTTTCTCTCAATAAGAGGTATGCCATTTAGCATCAGTGCCGGAGTCGGATTTATAGCACTATTTGGCGTAGCAGTACTTAATGGGATTGTACTTATTGCAGAATTCAACAGACAAAAAGAATCAGGCTTAAAAGATCTTCACCGAATTGTACTTATGGGCTCCAAGGTACGTCTTCGGCCGGTGTTAATGACCGCAATGGTGGCTTCGTTAGGTTTTCTACCCATGGCCTTAAGCGATGGTGCTGGAGCCGAAGTACAACGTCCACTTGCTACCGTAGTTATAGGAGGTTTGATTGTAGCTACTCTCCTAACGCTTTTTGTCCTTCCGGTTCTTTATGTAATTTTTGAAAAAAATATAAAAATGAAATCAGTGAAACATTCCATTACAACAATTCTAATAATTATCCTAAGCTCCACCATAAACACTCACGCACAAAAATCATTCACTATGGAGGAAGCTGTGGACCAGGCTCTTAAGCACAATTTAAGCTTAAAGACAATAAAAGCCAATGCAGAACATAAACGGGAAATAATCAAATCTGCTTTTGACATTCCATTTACCAACATTTCCTCTGATATTGGTCAAATTAACAGTGTCTATACAGATTTTGCATTTGGAATCAATCAATCGGTCAGCCTTCCTATTGTATATAAAAGACAAAGAAAGGTGTATGAACAAGAATATCAGATTCAACTTTCATTTATGAATCTTAAGCAGGCTGACATCAAAAAAATAGTAATGCAAAATTTTTCCAATTTAATAATACTTATTGAAAAAGAAAATATTCTGAATAAATCAGATAGCATCTTCTCTGTTCTTGTGCAACAAGCTACACTCCGATACGATAAAGGTGAAAGCAATATAATGGAAAAAACAACCTATGATTTAATGCTAGGTAATATACGTCTTCAGAAAACGAATGTTCAACAAAATCTGGTTGTCATCAAAAATAATCTAAAAAATTTATTAAATATTTCATTTGATTTTGAACCTGAATTCAAAACCATCAAATTTGAACCTCCACCTATTCAGTCGAAAATAATAAACAATCAACACCCAATTGTCCATGCAGCAGAACAACAGATCTTACTTGCTCATCAAATGACACAGTTGGAAAAATCTAAATTGTTGCCCATAATGAGTCTTGGATACTCAAACATGAGCATGAGAGGTACCGGAGCCGACAATGTTTTATACAATTCATCCAAAAGGTTTAATTCTGTCATGATTGGAATTGGGATCCCCATATCCTTTAAAGCGCAGAAGGCCAGGATTAATGCTTCTCATTATATTGAAAAAGAAGCCGATTTATCTAAAGAGGAACAAATACAAAGGCTTCAAAACAGTATAATAAATTCAATGTTAAATTATCAAAATTTACTTGCTTCTGTGGAATACTTTGAAAACTATGCTCTCCAAAACGCAAATATTCTTGTCCAGACCATCGATACGCAACTTAAAAAAGGGGACATCAATTATTTGGAATGGGTGATGATTATGAATCAAACCATTACTGTACAAAATGATTATCTGAATGCTGTAAAAGAATTAAATGATAGCATTATCGAAATCAATTACTTAAATTCAACAAATTATTAAAATGAAAAATATAATCTCAATTATCATATTACTATTGTTCACGACTTGTGGAACTAAAGAAACAAACACCCCAAAACAAGAAATTATTGAAAATGAATTAGACATAATAGATTTAACTGAAGCACAAAGTGAATCTATTCAGATTGAATTTGGAACGTTGGAATCTAAAAATATCTCATCCGTAATTAAATTAAACGGCCACATCCAGGTTCCTCCACAAAATTTAATTTCTGTTGGTATGCCATTGGGTGGATTTTTGAGTCACTCAAAATTAATGCCAGGAATGCGGGTCTCCAAAGGTGAGAGAATTGCTACTATGGAAGACCAGCAGTATATTCATTTGCAGCAGGAATTCTTAAATACTAAATTAAAATTAAAATATGCAGAATCTGAATTTAAACGTCAAAAAGATCTTAATCAAAGTAAAGCCACAAGTGATAAGATTTTTGAACAAACCCAAATGGAATTTGAACAACTAAAAGTAGCCTTGAATGCATTGATTGAAAAATTAAAACTGATTCACGTAAATCCTGCTAGTCTTACGGAAAATAACATCTCGAAAAGCATAGCCATCATTTCTCCAATCAACGGTTATGTCTCTAAAGTAAACATGAATATTGGAACATATGTGAATCCTACAGACATCATTTTTGAACTCATTAATCCTTCAGACTACCATTTGGTATTAAAGGTATTTGAAAAAGATATGAATAAAATTTCAATTGGACAACAAATTATTGCGTACAACAATTTTAATCCTGAGAAAAAATATTTTGGTAATATTTTACTCATAAATAAAGATATCACATCGGATGGCGCCAGTTCAATTCTTTGCAATTTTCAAACCAAGGATAAATCATTGATGCATGGCATGTACATGAATGCTGACCTTGAAACCACTGCAAAACCTGCCTACATTATTTCAGAGGATGCAGTTGTCACATTTGAAAGTAAAAATTATCTTTTTGTTAAGCTTGGTAAAAATCAATATCAACGTTTAGAAGCAGTGATAGGTGCCCAGGAAAATGGGATGGTCGAAATAATGAATCATGAACTATTTAACAAAAAAAATATTGTATTGAAAGGTGCTTATACTTTACTTATGAAAATGGAAAATAAATTGGATGAGTAAGGTTTATCAGATAATCATCTATTTTTAATTTGATATAATTAGGCATTAAATAATAAAGGTTAAAACAAATCCAATAAACATTGCTGAATTTTTTAGAAATTTAGGCTAAAATGGAGCTATTTTGGACTTTTTGACGTTTATAAGGCAAAAACTATGAAGTTAATTAAATTGGGACTACTTTTAATCTGTACCTTATCTCTATCTGGTCAGGAAGTTTTTCATTGTAAGGATTTTATTCAAAGCTTTCCGGACACAGAAAGTCAGCCAAAAAGTATCCAGAATTTCCACCCAAATCCTCTGACTCAAAATTTTGACCTTAAATACCAACGACTTGAATTGTCAGTTGATCCCTCTGTAAGCTACATCAAAGGAACTGTTACCTCTTATTTCCTTGCTCTGGAAGATGAACTGGATATTATACATTTTGATTTAGCTGATAATATGCAAATCAAAGAAGTAAACTATCATGGAGCCAGCGTCAGTAGTTCAAAGCCAGGCAACGACGTACTTAAAATTTTTCTACCTTCAAAAATTTCTAAGGGTGCCTTAGACAGTATTTCTGTGGTATATGAAGGCGCCCCGGTCTCAACTGGATTTGGTTCTTTTGTTCAAAGTACGCATGCAGACATCCCCATAATTTGGACGCTTTCAGAACCTTATGGAGCTAAAAGCTGGTGGCCTTGTAAACAGGATTTAAATGACAAAATAGATTCAACCGATATATGGGTATCTTCTCCCAGCAATTTTCGGACAGCATCCAATGGACTACTTGTCAGTGAAGAAATTAATGGCTCGGAAATTATTTGCAAATGGAAACACAGATACCCTATTCCTGCATATTTAGTGGCAATAGCTGTAACCAATTATGCTCAGTACAACGAGCAGGTAAGATTGGAAAGTGGAAGAACATTAAACATTCTTAATTATGTCTTTCCTGAAAATCTGGATGAGGCTAAATCACAGACCAAAGAATTACATGAAGTGATTCAACTATACAATAAGCTTTTTGGCGAATATCCATTTGCAGATGAAAAGTATGGGCATGCTCAATTTGGTTGGGGTGGTGGAATGGAACACCAAACCATGAGTTTCGTAAGTGGATTTTCCTATGAATTATTAGCACATGAATTGGCACATCAGTGGTTTGGGGATAAGGTAACCTGCGGAAACTGGGAGGACATTTGGCTTCATGAAGGTTTCTCTACTTATGCCAGCGGTTTATGCTACCAATTTCTCAGACCGGAATGGTGGTCCAGATTTTTAAGCCAACGAATTAATGCTGTGGTCAGTCAGCCGGGTGGCTCTGTCTGGGTAAATGATGTTACCAACGTCGGAAGAATTTTCAATGGAAGGCTATCCTATGCCAAAGGTGCTATGGTGCTTCACATGATACGTTGGAAAATAGGGGATGAGGCTTTTTTTAATGCACTTAGAAATTATCTCAAAGATTCTGATCATGCCTACGGATATGCCCTGACTAACCATCTGCAAACTTTTTTTGAAAATAGTTCTGGAATAGATTTGGATGAATTTTTTGGAGACTGGTTTTATCGGGAAGGCTTTCCTTCTTATCAGATTTTATGGAACAAAACAAGATCGGGTATTCACTTTAAGATTGATCAAACAACATCGCATCCGAGTAATGATTTTTTTGAAATGCCACTTCCTCTTAAGGTCTTTGGCCAAGGCAAAGATTCCCTGATACGGTTGGAGCACAACTTTAATGGTGAAATATTTGACATCCTGCTTCCTTTTGAAGTGGACAGTATACAATTTGACCCGTATCTTTCAATCATTTCTGCAAACAATTTCATCAAACAGGTGAGCACAGGTACAGTTGATGTTATGGAGAAAATTAGTTGCCAAATTAGTCCTAACCCAACTTCTGATGTTGTTTTCATAAAATTAGATGAACGATTAATTCAAAAACCAATACATTTTGAAATTTTAAATGTAATGGGAGAAGTAATATTAAAAGAGAAAATAAATAATCCTTTGACCGAAATAAATACAAAATTTTGGACTTCCGGAATTTACTATTTCAAATTACTTGGAGAAAATGTTCAGCTTATTGAAATCATTGTAAAAAATTAGTGTGCAAAATTTTTTTACTTGAAAATAGAATAAATCTTTTTTTAGAATAACAAATTAAACCAATTGAATTCAAAGAATAAATTTTACTTGCCACTTGTTGCCATTGGAATACTTGGCATAATTTCCTTTAATAAGGTTTATGCACAACATACCAATGTTTTTATAGGGGATCGAAATGCACCAAACGAACCATCCATTTGTATAAATCCCAATAATACTGATCAAATGGTTGCAGCTGCCAATATTGATAATGTTTATTATTCAAAGGATGCCGGGGCAAGTTGGAATCAGGTTTCATTAAGTTGTCCATGGGGTATTTGGGGGGATCCTGTATTGGCAGCAGACACAGCCGGAGCATTTTATTTTTTACATTTATCAAATCCACCTGCACCAGGGAATTGGATTGATAGAATCATCACACAAAAGAGTTTAGATGGTGGAAAAACTTGGTCCCAGGGAAGTTTTACCGGGCTTAATGGAAATAAGGCTCAAGACAAACATTGGATCACTGTAGACAAAAAAACAAATGCTCTTTATATATGTTGGACACAATTTGACAAATATGGTTCCAACAACGCTAAGGATAGTTCTAACATCTTATTTTCAAAAAGTGATGACGGAGGAGAAACCTGGTCTGTTGCTAAAAGAATAAATAAACTATCAGGTGATTGTGTGGACAGCGATAATACTGCGGAAGGTGCTGTTCCATGTGTAGGTCCTGAAGGACAAATTTATGTTGCCTGGTCAAACCAAAATAAAATCTGGTTCGACCGCTCTTTGGACAAGGGTGAGACCTGGTTAAACGAAGATATTTTTATCAGTGAACAACCAGGCGGATGGGATTACAGTATCCCCGGAATTTATAGAGCAAACGGATTGCCATTTACCGTTTGTGATCTTAGTCATGGACCTCATCATGGGACCATATATGTCAACTGGTCTGATCAGCGCAATGGAGAAAACAATACAGACATTTGGCTATCAAAAAGTAAGGATGGTGGAAAAACTTGGTCCCTTCCCAATAAAGTCAACAACGATAACAGTAATGCTCATCAGTTTTTTACCAATGTAACTATTGATCAAACTACCGGTTGGCTTTGGTTTGTATTTTATGATAGAAGGAATCACAGAAATGAAAATACAGATGTCTATATGGCTTTATCTAAAGATGGTGGCGAAACATTTATAAATTTCAAGATTTCTGAATCTGCATTTTTTCCTTCAGCCAATTTTTTCTTTGGAGATTATAACGGAATTAGTGCGCATAATAATATTGTCAGACCAATCTGGACCAGACTTTCTGGTAACGAACTATCGGTTTGGACAGCTTTGGTAAAACCTGAAATTATTGCGACTTCTATTCAGGAAACTTCCTCGCCATTGTCACCTTCTATTGAAGTTCCTTATCCTAACCCCTTATCCCAATCTTCAGGCTTTTCATTCAAACTGAGGAAAAAGAGTTTGGTTAGCTTATGGATCTCGGATTTTCAGGGAAATAAGTTGAGCTCAATTATAAATAATGAAATTCGCTCTAGCGGAAAATATCTGGAAAAAATCGATACTCAATCTCTTAATCTAAAATCCGGTACTTATTTTGTTGTGCTTAGTGTGGATGGAAAACAATTATCTAAAAAATTAATGGTGATTGATTAAGCATAAATTTTCCCTTTTCAAATATATATGCCTCAATTACTCATTACTGTTTATCTTAGATTTCTAAAATTTGATACAACTTGATCATAAATTTTCAAGTACCTCATTAATCCGGAAATGAAAAAAGATAAAATAAACAAACAGGAGGACCCTCTAAAATCTAAATCAGCCAATAAATTCAAATTTAGCCTGACCCTTATTGCAGTTGTCGTTATTACTGCAGTAGTTTTAAGCCCAGTAATAAACAATAAATTTGTATGGGATGATGCGGAGTATATCGTTAGAAACGAAACGCTTAAAAAACCTTTATCTGAGGCGATTCCCTTTTATTTTGATACAAACTACTTTGTAGGAAACTATCATCCACTTACTATGATAGGTTTTTTACTGGAATATAAAACCGCTAATCTTAATCCGGCACTTTACCATAACACAAATCTTTTGATACACTTATTAAATGTATCTCTTGCATTTATATTTGCTTTTCTGCTCAGCAGAAGAAATATTTGGATCGCCTCAACAGTGGCCTTGCTCTTTGGGATTCACCCTATGCATGTAGAATCGGTTGCATGGATTTCACAGTTCAAAGATGTGTTATTTGGATTTTTTTATCTTCTTGGTCTTGTTGTCTATTTAATTTACCTGGATAGACAAAATTGGCATAAATGGATATTTTATCTTTTATGTTTAATCCTGTTTGTTCTCTCGTTACTTTCAAAACCAGCTGCAGTGACTTTTCCACTAAGTTTAATGGTCATTGATTTCTATAGAGAAAGAAAATTCAATATCGCTTCAGTTTTAGAAAAAATTCCATTCTTCGTTGGTTCTGTCGTTTTAGGACTTATTACCATAAAAGCACAGGGTTCTGCAGTGGGCAATTTTGAGGATTACAATTTGTTGGAGAGAATTATGTTATCGAGCTATGCACTTTTTAGCTATTTGATCAATCTATTTTTTCCAATTCATCTTTCCGCATTACACCCATTTCCATTTAGGACAGATGGAAATTTTCCTTGGATTTATAGGATCGCGCCGTTTGGTTTGATTCCTTTATTTTATTTATTGTACAGAAGCTCAGCAATAGGACGAATTACTTTATTTGGGTTCCTGTTTTTCTTTTTTAACATTGCCCTGGTATTGCAATTCGTTACAGTTGGAAATGCACTTTATTCAGAACGCTATACTTATATTCCTTATCTGGGATTGTACTTTTCTATTGCCATAATTATTGATCAACTTATAAAAAAATATGGTACTTTACTATGGGTAAAACCGTTAGTTTCAGCGTGTGCAGTTTTTATTTTGATTGCCTTTTCAGGTATATCCTATTCAAGAACAAAAGTCTGGAAAACAGATAGGTCCTTGTGGACAGATGTCAGTAAAAAATATCCCTTTTGTACTATTGCGCATTATAATCTGGGAACCTACTTTTTTAAAGAAGAAAAAAATGATCCTCAGGCATTGATCAGCTATAACAATGCAATTTCCGTGGATACTACACAGATTAAAGCATACGTAAACCGTGGCATTATTTTTACAAGGATGCGCGAGATGGAAAAAGCAGAATCAGACTTCGGGCATGCAATTAGGCTGGATTCGAATTTTGCTGAAACTTATAAAAATTTAGGCATCCTTCACGCTACTCTTGGAAAATATGAAAAGTCAATTTCAGATTATACTAACTACCTGAGAATTTTACCCGTCAGTCCTGACATTTACTATGGAAGGGGTATGACTTATTATCAATTGAAAAGATTTACCGAAGCCACTGAAGATTTTAGTAAGGCGATCTCCTACGATTCTTTAAATGCAAATTATTGGGTTCTAAAAGCCATGGCGCTTCATGCGGATGGTAAAAAAGAGGAAGCAATCCCGATTGCTTTGAAAGCTCAGGAACTTGGTGAAGTCTTGGACCCAGGCTTCAAGTCGAACTTGGGGTTAAAATAAATTTAGCTTATGCAACTGTAACCTCGGAATCAAGATACACATCCTGTATGGCTTGCAAAAGAGCAATCCCGTCATCCATGGATTTTTGGAATGCCTTTCTACCTGAAATTAAACCCATTCCCCCAGCTCGCTTGTTAATAACGGCTGTGGTAACTGCCTCTGCAAGATCCGTAGCTCCTTTAGATTCACCACCTGAATTGATTAGACCTGCTCGACCCATATAACAATTGGCTACCTGATATCGGCATAAATCAATGGGGTGGTCACTACTTAATTCAGTATACATTTTGGTATTTAACTTACCATAAGAAGACCCTCCCATATTAAGTGCTTCATAACCCTTATTGAGAGTTGGTAACTTTTGCTTAATGATGTCTGCTTGAATGGTCACACCAAGATGATTGGCTTGACCGGTAAGATCGGCTGAAGTGTGATAATCCACTCCATCTTTTTTGAATCCACTGTTTCTGATATAACACCATAACACGGTTGCCATACCTAAAGAATGAGCCTGCTCGAAAGCTTCTGCAATTTCTACAATTTGACGCCCACTTTCGTTAGAACCAAAATAAATTGTTGCCCCAACGGCGGCGGCACCCATATTGTAAGCATCCTTGATAGTCCCAAAAAGTATCTGATCGAATTTATTAGGGTAAGTCAATAATTCATTATGATTCACCTTAACAATGAATGGAATCCTGTGCGCATATCTGCGGGATACTGCCGCCAAAACTCCATAAGTTGACGCAACAGCATTACAACCCCCTTCAATAGCAAGTTTTACTATGTTTTCAGGATCAAAGTATATTGGATTAGGTGCAAATGAAGCACCGGCGCTGTGCTCTATTCCCTGATCAACCGGCAAAATGGATACGTACCCAGTGTTAGACAGTCTACCGGTTAAAAAAATGCTCTGTAAATTTCTTAGGGTAGGTATGTTTCGGTTACTGTCCATCCAAACCTTTTCAATGTTATCTGGAGAAGGTAGGTGGAGATGACTTTTATTTATAGTTTTACATTGGTGGTCAAGGTAATAGGAAGCTCTATCTCCTAGACAATCAACTATTTTCTGGTTCGCCATTTGAATTACTTGTAATTAAATTACCAATTATTTTTTACCCTCAACTACGACTACACCATCGGCCAAAAACTTAATTTCTTCCTGAGGCTGAGTGATCAACGCGATTTCCTCTTTTGATTTACCTTCGTCTTCAGCATAGTGTTGAAGCTCTTCAATGGAGGTGACCTCTTTAAATGCCTTTCCCTTGATCACTACCTTGCTGCCGGCGAGATCAAGAGGGACAAAAAAACCATAATCTCTAAATTTAACAAAAAAGCCGGTACTGTCTTGAGGGTTTGAACTCAACACCATCCAGCAACCCTTTGCCTGACATACACCAGTTACATAACCGCTGATCGCACACATTACAGAATCATTGGTCTTCAGTGCTTCCATAGCATCTGCAACACTTAAAGCTCCTTCAGTATTGATGGTATCCCCATAAACTCCTAGAGAATGAGTGGATTGGGTCTCTGATGTCGGGGCGGACATTTTGGGCTCATTTTTACAGGAAACAAGCAAACCTAATAAACATACAAAACTTAAATATTTCATAAAATAAATTATCCCGCAAATATAATCCAGAAGATCATATAATAAATGACCCCTTTGATTTGTTAGGATATGAGTAACATTTTACACGTTCCTCAAAATTGCTTATATTAAGATTAATTGTAATATAACTATCAAATCCTTAAATCTTGTTGTCTATCCATATATCTTTACCATTCCAAAATTGAAAACAAAAAAAATGAAATTATTTATCGCTTTCACAATTTTCATGGTACATATTTCTTTAGTGGATGCGCAGTCTTGTGTAAAAGGTAATTGCACCAATGGTTTTGGCACCATGATAATGACTGACAAATCAAGGTATACAGGAGAATTCGTAAATGGAAAAATTCAGGGAAGGGGGATCTTTTATTTTGCTAATGGAAGTAAATACCTCGGTACCTGGAAATCCGGCACCAGACATGGAGAAGGGAAATTCATCTTTAATAATGGGGATCAATATGTAGGCGCATTTGTTATGGACAAAATCCAGGGATACGGAACCATGGAATATAAAAACGGTGATCGCTATGTGGGCCAATGGCAAAATGAACTTCCCGGAGGCAAGGGATCTTATTATCTCCATTCAGGTGAGCGCTATGAAGGAGAATTTCTCAAAGGTAAGTTTGAAGGTCAGGGTAGCTATTTTTATTCTGATGGATCTACTTACAAAGGTGAATGGAAAAATAATAAACGTCATGGCTATGGAGAATTCTTTGATGGAAAAAATAAAACCGTGTCCGGACAATGGCAATTCGATAAAGCTATATCCGTACTGGCAGAAGATTTTGCTCAAAAACCAGAATCTAAAGAACAACCAATAAAAGAAAAAATTAAAGACAAGGATTTGATTCCCAATTGCAATAAATCCTTTTGTAAATCTGGGAAAGGAAGTCTTGATTATGCAGATGGTTCAAAATATATAGGAGAATTTGTTAATGGAGAACCAAAAGGCAAAGGCATCTGTCAATATGCCAATGGGGATAGATATGAAGGGGAATGGGACGCTCATGCCCCTCATGGTGAAGGCGTGATGTATTTCAAATCAGGCTTGATTTATGGCGCAATTTGGAATCATGGTGAAGCAACAAAACAATTGCACAGTAAAAAAGAATTCGTTTTTGACAATAAAGTAAAAGTAGATAAGGATGATGCAGTAAAAATTTGGGCTGTAGTGGTCGGTATTGCACGTTATGAACACATGCCTGCACTTAAGTTTGCCGATGACGATGCATACCGAATTTTTGCTTTTTTAAAAAGCCCTGAAGGTGGTGCTTTACCTGACGAACAAGTCAGAATATTAATTGATGAAGATGCAACTCGTAACAATATTCTTAAAGCCATGAATGAAGTCTATATGAAAGCAGATGAAAATGATGTGATCATGTTATACTATTCAGGTCATGGGCTGGAAGGAACTTTTATTCCGATTGATTACGATGGGTTTGAAAATGCACTTGGTCATGATGAAGTCAAAGACATGTTTAATAAATCAAAAGCAAAACACAAAATTTGTTATGCTGATGCATGTCATTCAGGCAGTCTCCTGGCTGCAAAAAGTGCCTTTGCCTCTTCTTTGATTTATTTTTATGATGAACTGGATAAATCCTCTGGAGGTACTGCCTTCATGATGTCTTCCAAAAGCAAGGAATTTTCATTGGAAGATGGCGGTTTAAGACAAGGAATTTTTTCTCATTTTTTAATTCGTGGATTGAAAGGTGAAGCAGACCTGAATAAAAATAAGACAATTACCGTTAAGGAGCTTTTCGATTGGGTCTATACCAAGGTAAGAGAATATACAGGGCTTGCACAAACACCAATGATTGCAGGTGATTATGATGAAAAAATGCCGGTCGGGTTTATCAGAGAAGTAAACTGATATTTACTCTTTTGACTCTGGATCAATTGATATATCTCTTTTATAGTAAATTTCTCGATTGCAAAAATTGATTTAGTTTTTACTTCCATAAATGTCTTTTCTTTTGGGACAGTAAGCCGTTTGTTTCATCAGAATGAACTAACTTTGCACCTTAAAGATTTGCATACGTCATGTCTAACATTATTTATTTTTTTTCAAAAGTTCAAGACTTTCTATTTTCCACAAAAGCTGCAGCAGTCTACATGTTACTTTTTGCATTTGCTATAGGTGCCGCTACTTTTATAGAAAATGATTTCGGGACCAGTGCCGCTCAAAAAGTGATCTTTAAATCTTATTGGTTTGAGTTGCTCCTCATTTTATTTGGAATTTGCATTTTAGTAAATATCCATAGGTTCAGACTAATTCCTCAAAAAAAATGGGCTTCCTTAATTTTTCACTCTGCTATCATACTGATTATAATTGGTGCCGGTGTAACCAGATATTTTGGCTACGAAGGCATGATGCACATCAGAGAAAATAAATCCTCCAATGAATTTATTTCTGCCGAGACTTACCTGAATTTTAAACTCATAATGAATGGTAAATCCTATTCTTTTGAGGAACCTGTTCTTTTTGCCAGTTTGGGAAAGAATAGTTTTAAGAAAAGTTATCAGATAGGAGATAAACTTATTGAAACCGAACTTTTAAATTTTATACCCAATCCGGTAGAACAAATGGTTGAAGATCCAGATGGTACAACCATCCTCAAAGTAGTTGTTGGAGGAGCCAGAGGTAGGGAAGAATATCACGTGAAGCAAGGTGATAAACTGAACCTTGGTGGAACAAGAATTAATTTCAGCAAAGAAGAAATTCCGGGATATGTCAATATCATATTTAGAAATGATTCTCTTCTTTTTAAAACTGACCAACCTATTACTCAGATGGTCATGGCTACTCAAAAGTTGGACACGCTTTATCCTGACATCAACTATTGGCCATTAAAAACAAGATCTTTATATTCATTAGGTTCTTCCAATTTTGTAATTGGTGAATTTGCACCTTCAGCTAAACTAATTACAGAATCTAAAGATCCAAAAGTAAAAAATGAGAGTATGGTTGCTCTCCAATTAAATGTTTCTGTCAATAACATACCACATACTCTAAATTTATTGGGAAGAAAAGGTGAGGAAGGTGAAGCCAAATTTATCGAAACTGAAGATTTCAAATTGGGTATTTCCTATGGATCCAAAATAATTAAAGTTCCGTTCTCCATTAAATTAAACGATTTCATACTGGACAGGTATCCTGGAACAGATAATCCATCATCTTATGCCAGCGAGGTAACATTAAACGATCCTGCAGATAATTACCAAAGAAATCAACGCATTTATATGAACCATGTTTTGGATTATAAAGGTTACCGCTTTTTCCAATCCTCTTTCGACCAGGATGAATTAGGTACTTATCTAAGTGTTAATCATGATATGTGGGGTACTTGGATTTCATATATTGGTTATATATTATTAACCCTTGGGCTTCTATTAATTTTCTTTCTTCCAAAAACCAGATTTGCATATCTAATGAGCAAACTCAAAGAATTAGAGATGCAGAAAACATTTATAATTATTTCAATTTTTTTGACTTTCCCAATACATGCAGAACTAAAGGCTAATCCGGAATCCACTCAACCCATATTTGTAGTCAGTAAAGACCATGCTGAAAAATTAGGTAAAATTGTTGTGCAGGATTTTGAGGGGAGATTTAAACCATTCAATACATTGGCAAATGAGGTGTTGCGAAAGCTTTCAAAAAAAGAACAACTCTTTGACCACAGTGCTGAAGAAATTTTTATATCCATGATCCTTTCTCCGGAAAGCTGGGAAAGGGTCCCTATAATCCAAACCGGCAATCATCCGGAAGTTTTGATGACATTAGGAGTGCAAGAAGGTCTGACTAGCTATAGAAGTTTTTTCAATGACGAAGGATCCTACAAATTAAAAGAATTTGTTCGGTCTGCTCAAGCCATGAACCCTAAAGACCATGGCACTTTGGAAAAAGCTGTCATCAAACTGGATGAGAAAGTAAATATTGCCAATATGGTTTTCTCTGCCAGACTGTTGAAAATATTACCGGTGATCAATGATCCGAAAAACACCTGGGCTTCCCCTGCGGATACCGAAAATAACAATAATGTCTCTGCCGACTTTGTAAAGGACTTTTTTAAAGAATATGCGATCGCCTTGACTGAATCATTTGAATCCAGGGATTGGTCAAAACCTGATGAATTACTAAATAAGCTTACAGACTTTCAAAAATCTGTTTCAGCATCCATCATGCCTTCTGATGCACAAATTAAAACGGAATTATGGTTAAATAAACTTAAAGTGTTTTCGGTCCTGCTAAAAGTTTATGGTTTTATGGGATTAATTTTACTTGTACTTTTTATCTTTAGTGTATTCAATCAGAAAGTCAAAAGTAGCAGCATAACAAAAATTGCCTTCTATATATTATTAATTGCTTTTGTTTTTCATACTTCGGGCTTAGGTATGCGTTGGTATGTTTCAGGTCATGCGCCATGGAGCAATGGGTATGAATCCATGATTTACATTGCCTGGACTACACTTTTGGCAGGTCTAATTTTTTCCAGAAAGTCTATTGGTGGACTTACTGCAACATGCATACTTGCAGCAACTATATTATTAGTGGCGAGTATGAGTTGGCTTGATCCTGAAATTACGCCATTAGTTCCGGTTTTAAAATCCTATTGGTTAACCATCCACGTTTCCATGGAAGCCGGAAGCTATGGCTTTTTGATGTTGGGTGCTGTAATAGGGATGTTGAATTTATTGTTGATGACTTTAGCAAATTCTTCCAACTCTCATGTGATAAAAAGATCCATACAGGAATTAACTATAGTCAGTGAGATTACCATCACCGGAGGACTTATCATGGTAAGTATCGGAACCTATTTGGGAGGGGTGTGGGCTAATGAATCATGGGGACGTTATTGGGGATGGGATGCAAAGGAAACCTGGGCACTGGTAACAATTTTAGTTTACGCTTTTATTTTGCATATGCGATTTATTCCAACTTTGCAAAGCATGTTTGCTTATAATTTTGCAAGTCTATTCGGATTTGCTACAGTAATCATGACCTACTATGGAGTTAATTATTATCTATCGGGATTGCACTCTTATGCAGCAGGGGATCCTGTCCCAATTCCACCAGTCGTTTATTATACTTCAATCGCTCTTGGATTACTCAGCTTACTTGCCTATGTAAATTACAAAAGAAAATTTAAAAATGGTTTTATGATTTGATCCAGTCCTTTCAAATTATTTTTTCAATAACGCATCTTCCATGATGATTTCATATTTATAACCCGCTCCGAAATCTTTGTTCAAAACGATTTTACCTTCAAAAGCGGCCTGCTCACCCATTTGTATGGCATCCGAAGTCGTAACCGTTAAATCTGATTTCTTTCCTGCAACTTCGCTTCCATCCTGGATGTGAAACCAATTCTTACCCATTATTTGATAATTTGCCTTTACACATTGACCACTAATTAATATTGTTTTACCTGCATATTTTGATTTATTCTTCATCAGTTCAGAAAGCTTAATGCTACCAGCTACAGGCTTAGTGTTTCCCTCTGATGAAGGGGCAGTTTCTGCTTGCCTTCCATCCCCCAAATTCCCCCCGGGATGCTCCTTTGAATCAATTATATTGGATACCAAGTATACCACATCAAAAACACGATTGAATTCCTGACTTTGAAAATTAGTCTTTTTAAGACCTCCCCGGTAATAGTAGGTATGACCCTTTACAAGCTCTTGCTTAGGTACAGCAATCCAGAATTTTTCCTGATTCTCCGTAACTTCAGCATAGGTATATCTTTCTGTATTTAAAATCTCACCAATTACTACCTGATGTACATCAGAAGTGGTACTTGAAAATGCTTCTGAACTTTGATCTGTGTTTGACAACGTTGAAGTTTCTGTTTTTTCATCAGCAACTATAACTTTCGGTTTTGAATCACAAGCTAAGAAGGTAATAAATGTAAGTACAATGAAGTATAGAGTGGATTTCATTTTTAATTAGTTTTTTTCTTGTTTTTAAATCTTTGTAAATAAGTTGCAAAATAACGGTTATACTCAGAGCCATCTCCGAACCCGGATTCAAAATTTAACAAAATTGAGGATAATCTACTTATCTGGTAACTTAAACTGAGACCAGCAATATCTTGTTGAATTCTCTGTTCGGAATTACCATAGGTATAATTGCTTTGACGAAAATTAAGTTCAACGGTAAATTTTGATTTAAAAAAATCCCGGTATGCACGTCCACTAAATGTTGTACCCTTAATATATTCAGTTTCTAAATAATTTGCAGAAAGTGATGCAGAAATTCTTGTACCAGGAATATTTGCAAAATTTAAATTAAGCATGTGATTGGTTGTAGGCTTTGCATTGACTCCTTGAAATCTTAAAAAAGTACTGCCATTGATGGAAACAAATTTTATCGGCGCATAATTAATCTGAAATCTCAATCCTTGTCTGGTCTCTTGTGCTAACAATTGGTCAATAATATTTCTAAAAGATTCATAATAAATTACGTTTCTACGATTATCATAGGATGCCTGAATGGATATACGGCGATTAATTCTATATCTCAGATTGGAATAGAAACTCGTCAATCTAAATGTTTGCTTACTGCTTTCCTGAATACGTTGGTATAAATCCATTTCTACAGAAAGAAAAAAATTCAAATTCTTGACAATGTTATTGCTGTGTTGAAAATAGGTGAATCGCCTATCGACGTTTCCGTTGTAGTGTTGCTCAACAAATGCAAGAGATGTCTGCATCAAACCATTTTTGGACTCGGTATTTTGAACTAGGTATACACCTGCCTGAGCCAATTTACCATTAAATCCATAATTAAAAACATCCGGTCTTGTCCCTGCCAGAACACCTGCAACAAATTTACCAATAGAGTGTTCATATTGAATTCCATCAAGAGCACCCATGTTCGCAATATTTGAATTTATTTTTCGCCCCAACCAAATATTACTTTTGGAATTTATCTCATATCCTGCTGCCAGAGTATACACTTTAAAGTCATCAAAAAAACCAACGGCCTCCTGATCAATTCCATAACGATGCCTGTAAGTCAAATAACTTTGAAAGGAAAATTTAGAAGAATTAATATTACTGAGGTTAAGTGAATTGGAGATCCTTATCCGGGTAAATCTTGCATGTTCAGGATTATCCAGATCACCATTTGTCGAAAATGAAAATCGACCGTTGATTAACTCCTTTCTTGTAGATTTCTTTTCGTTCTGTTTGTATAATTGGATGGAATCCTGAGCATTTGTAATGATCTCAAGTGTCTGAATCTCATTACTGTCCTTTTTTAATGGGGTGATCTGTTCAATAATAACCTGTTCTTTAATCAATAGTTTGGCATAAACTTTTAATCCTGTTGATATTTTAAAAGTTCCGATTTGACTACATACACAAGATATGGATGATTTATGTTGAATGATAAACATGGGTGTATTAGTATTGTCTTCACTTAGGTATAAAGTATCTCCAATATTCAATTCCTGAGTGGAGTAAAATTTAATATAAATATTGCTGGCATTCTTGTAGGATATTACTCCTTCTATAATTTTATATTTTGACTGGGCCGTCAATGCAGTTCCGAACAGCACTAAAAGAAAACCAAACGCCAAAATTGACTTATGCAAAATATCTTTATTTTTTACCCTGCGGATGACATGAATAACATGCCGCACTATTGTAAGAATACCCATTTACACCATTGTGTTCATTATCCATTTCTCCTTTTGGGTGACAGGAAAAGCAACTGAAAATTTTATAATTCGAAGAATTAGTATGACAATCTGAACATTGATTCCATTCATTCTTATGTTTTCCTGAATAGATTGGAAAATATAAACCATCATGATTAAACGAAGCTGGAGTCCACGCAGTCTGGCTGTGACAGGTAGCACATGTTGTTGGGAAATTTGCAGCCTGATGGTCTGGATTATTGGTATTGTTATAATCAGCTTGATGACAACCGTAACAAGTATTTGGTGTGTTGTTGTAATCTCCATGATGACAAGTAGCACAATCGTTGGCGATTATTGCATGTGCCCCTGCTAAAACATAATAATTGTTATGGATTCCAAAGGTAGCTGGCTCCCAATCCGGCGCAGTAGTGTGACAACTTGCACAATCTTTTGGAATATTCAAACTAACATGGTTCGGATTAATAGAAGAATTAAAATCAGACAGATGACAACCTACACAAGTATTTGGGGTATTGTTATAATTTCCTTTATGACAAATAAAACAATCCTTTGCAACAGGCTCGTGAGCACCATCAAGTACGTAATAATTGTTATGAATATCAAAAGTGGCAGGCGCCCATCCAGGTGCTGTGGTGTGACAGGTAGAACAATCTTTAGGAATGTTTAAAGCTGCATGCCTTGGGTTTAATGAATTATTATAATCCGTGTTATGACATCCCACACAAGTACTTGGTGTGCTATTATAATTTCCATGATGGCATGCTTTACAGTCGTTGGATATACTCGCGTGGGCTCCATCTAAAACGTAAAAATTATCATGAATATCAAAACGGGCAGGCTCCCAACCAGGTGCAGTCGTATGACAAGAAGCACAATCGGTTGAAAGATTTAAATTAACATGACTTGGATTTGAAGAATTATTATAATCACTGATGTGACACTGATTACATTCGGTTGGAGTACCCTTGAATCCATTCACATGACATTCCTTGCAATCCACAACCTTATGAGCTCCTGTGAGTGGAAATTGGCTGAGATTATGATCAAAAGCCATTTTCTTTTCACCTGTTGGATGACATGCTAAACAAGCAAAGCTTGCATAAATATATCCACCAACACCCAAATGATCTTCATCTGTTTCTGGATTGATGTGACAACCAATACAAGTAAATTGTTTGTAATCAGTTGGGTTGGTATGGCAATCCACACACTTATCCCAAAGCATTTTATGTGTACCGGAGTATATCGGAAAATATAATCCATCGTGATTAAAAGTAGATGGAACCCATGTGCTTTCGCTGTGACAGGTAGCACAGTCTGTTGGGAATTGAGCCACTTTATGATCCGGATCTTTTGTAGCATCATAATCCTCTAGATGGCACCCAACACAGGTATTCGGAGTATTATTATAATTTCCTTTATGGCACATCACGCAGTCATTTGCAATTTTTGCATGTGCGCCATTCAATGGGTAATAGTTATTGTGGACATCAAACCTGGCTGGCGCCCAACCCGGAGCAGTGGTGTGGCAGGTAGCACAATCTGTAGAAAGCATCAAATCTTTATGATTTGGGTCTAATGAATTGTTGTAATTCTCTTGATGGCATCCCGCACAGGTGTTTGGCGTGTTATTATAATCACCTTTATGACAAGCTTTACAATCATTTGCAATTGCGACATGTGCGCCATCAAGGACGTAGTAATTACTGTGTATATCAAACCGTGCCGGCATCCATCCTGCCTGGGTAGTATGACAAGAAGCACAGTCTGTTGGGAATCCCAAATTCTTGTGCTTTGGATTGGCAGATTGATCAAAATCCATTTGATGACAATCCACACAAACCGTAGAGGTTCCCTTGAAACCCTTACTGTGGCATTCTTGACAATTCACAAGCTGGTGAGCTCCAGTTAATGGAAATCCGGTAGCATTGTGATCGAATTTAAAATCTGCGTCTCCTGTAGGGTGGCATGCAAGACAAGCATCATTTTGATAATAATATCCACCAACCATTTTGTGATCTTCATCTGTCTCCGGATTTATATGGCAGACTGTGCAACTGTATTGTTGGTAATTGGATGGATTGGTATGACATTCTATGCATTGATTCCATACCCCCTTATGTTTTCCACTATAAACCGGGAAATATCTGGTATCATGATCAAAAGTAGAAGGTTCCCAGGCTTTTTGATTATGGCAACTGGCACAATCATTTGGGAATTGAGCGGCAATGTGATTTGGGTCCTTCGTGTTGTTGTAATCTGCCAAATGACATCCCACACAGGTATTAGGAGTGTTTTGATAATTCCCATTATGGCAGGCTTTACAGTCATTTGCAATTAAAGCATGTGCATCTTGAAGTACGTAGAAATTATTATGGATGTCAAATCTCGCCGGACTCCATCCGGGTTGTGTGGTATGACACGAAGCACAGTCAGTCACCAGACCCAGATCTTTATGCTTTGGGTTTAGAGATTGGTCAAAATCTGTCTGATGACAGGCTACACATTCAGTAGGTGTGTTTTTAAATCCTGTTCCATGACATTCAAGACAATTTGCCTGAAGGTGTGCCCCGGTTAAAGCAAAACTCGTCGTATTGTGATCAAATTTCACATCGGCATCTCCTGTAGGATGACATGCCAGACAAGCATTGTCCTGATAGATATAACCACCCACCCCTTTGTGATCTTCGTCAGTATCTGGATTGGTATGACAAACCGTACAGCTGAATTGGCTGTAATCGCTTGGGTTAAGGTGACATTCCACACATCTGTTCCAAACTCCTTTGTGCTTTCCGCTATACACAGGGAAATACATGCCATCGTGATTAAACGTAGAAGGCTCCCACGCCTTTTGATTGTGGCAACTGGCACAATCTGTTGGAAATTTTCCGGCTATATGATCCGGATCCTTGGAATTGTTGAAATCATTCTGATGGCACCCCACACAGGTATTTGGGGTGTTTTGGTAATTCCCGTTATGACATGCCTTACAATCATTCGCTATAATTGCATGCGCATCTTGTAGTACATAATAGTTATTGTGTACATCAAACCGTGCCGGAGCCCATCCCGGCTGTGTAGTATGGCAAGTAATACAATCTGTACTCAGACCAAGTTCCTTATGTTTTGGGTTTTGGGATTGGTTAAAATTTTCTTGGTGACAGGCTATGCATTCATTTGGTGTATTCTTAAAGCCTTTGCTGTGACATTCCAGACAATTGGTTTGCTGATGCGCCCCAGTTAATGGAAAACCGGTAGTGTTGTGGTCAAATTTAAAATCAGCATCACCTGTTGGGTGGCAGGCCAGACAAGCATTGTTTTGATAAGCATAGCCACCAATTCCTTCGTGTTCTTTATCTGTCTCAGGATTCAAATGACAGATTATACAACTGTATTGGCTGTAATCAGATGGGTTGTTATGACACTCTAAACATTGATTCCATACTCCCTTGTGTTTTCCACTAAATACAGGGAAATATTGTCCATCGTGATCAAAAGTTGAGGGCTGCCAGGCCTTTTGGCTGTGACAACTCGCACAATCGGTAGGAAATTGCCCTGTCTTGTGGTCCGGATCCTTTGTATCGTTAAAATCTGACTGATGACAAGCTATACAGGTGTTAGGCGTGTTTTTGTAATCACCATTATGACATGCCTTACAATCTGATGCAATTAAAGCATGAGCATCTTGTAAAACATAATAGTTATCGTGGTTATCGAATCGTGCCGGCATCCATCCGGGTGTAGTCGTATGACAACTTGCACAATCATTACTCAGACCCAACTGACGGTGATCGGGATTTGCAGTTTTATTAAAATCTTCCTGATGGCAGGAAACACAGGCACTTGGAGTGCCTTTAAAACCATTTGCATGGCATTTAAGACAATCTACACCTTGATGCCCTCCACTCAGTACAAAACCGGTGCTGTTATGATCAAATGTTTGCTCAGAACTTCCGCTTGGGTGACAAGCGAGGCAGGCTTGATCATTATAGACATAACCACCTACCTTATCATGCTCTTTATCTGTTTCCGGATTCTTATGACAACTAATGCAAGTAAATGAGTTAAAGTCGGCTGGATTTTTGTGGCAATCCAGACATTGTATCCATTTATTTTTGTGTTTCCCACTGTAAATAGGAAAAAAAACATCATGCGCGCTATACTGTGCCGGCTTCCAGTCGGGTGATAAGGTATGGCAACCGGCGCAATCCTTTGGAAAGCCAGCGGCTTGGTGGTCCGGGTTTTTAGTACTTTGATAATCTGACTGATGGCAGGCAAAACAATCCTTGGAGATATCTGAATAGATTACAGATTTATGGCATTTGGCACAATCTTTTATTTCATGTCCCTGTTCCAGTGGAAAGAACCCATGATCAATCTTATCGGTCACCCAATCTGGTTCGGTCAAACTATGACAGTCCGTACAATTGTTTGAAAAATTATTTTTTTGATGATCCGGATTCTTTGCCTTATCAAAATCCTGTCGATGACAATCAATACATCGGATACCAATAGGATTAAAACGGATATTTGTTTCTGAAGTATGACAAAGGTTACAGTTTATGGATTTGTGAACCCCGATTAGTGGAAAATTTGTGCGATCGTGAATTTCTGTAATATTGTCTACGATCCAGGATGTCGCTGTGTGACATCGGTCGCAACTAAGACCAACCGTTTGATTATGCACATCAAGGTGACATGAATTACAATCAGTTTTAGCCTCTTCAAACTTAAGATTTTCATGACAGGATCTGCAATCCAATGCTTTATGTTGACCCTTTAGGGCAAAATCAGTACTGTCGTGTGAAAAACTAGCTTGTTTCTGATCAAATTTCCAGGATTCCGGACTATGGCATTTGGCACAATCAATAATCAACTTAGGGCCATGAGGCGACTGGGCACTTAACATAACGGTGCCAAAAAAGAAAAAGGCTATTTTAAATGACAATCCTTGCATTCAAGTTTACCATTTCGATAGTTGATCACCTTACGGTTATCAACAATCATCGGTTCATGACAACGAGCGCAAGATACAACTTTATGTTCACCTTCAAGCTTAAATCTTGCATTATCGTGATTAAAATTTTTATTATCCCACCCATTAAACCCATGACACCTTGCGCAATCTGTGACACCATCTTGGTTAAATTGCTGACCGTGGGGGTTTTCGTGACAATGGACACATTGCTTCTCCTTATTATTAAATTTTTGTGTAAAAGTTCCATTTTTTTCCTGGTTAAAATGACATTTACGGCAGCTTGTCTGTAGGTGCTTACCTTCAAGAGTGAAATTAGTTTTTCCATGATCAAAATTGATTTGAGTCCAACTTTCATCTATGTGACAACTCGTACATTGGTTTGACTCATAAAATTTAGGATCCAGAACCCCTTCATGCGGGTCTTTATGACAGTCTTTACATAGGTTCCCTATCTTACGAAAATTCCATCGATCACCCTTGTGATGGCAGGATTTACATTCTACCGCAAGATGTGCCCCGGTCAGAGGGAAGGCACTTTTCTGATGATGCTCAAAACCAAATGTAGATTCTGTAAATCCAGTAACCGAATGACAGGCTGCACAATCATTGTAACTGCCATTTGAATTAAACTCACCTTTATGGTAGTCTTCATGACACTTTTTACAGGCGTCATAAGCAACAGGATCCGTCATACTGCCAGCCTTGTGACATTTCTTACAATCCACGGCTTGGTGCTTACCTTCCAATGGAAATTTTGTAAGACTATGGTCAAACTGGTCAAGGCGTTTACTGATATGGAAACTTTCCTGATGGTGACATTTCTTACAATCCTCTCCAAATTTACCCTCATGAACATCCTTATGACAATTTATACAATCAGGCTTCCTGAGGGAAACAAATTCTTTAAATTGTCCTTGGGTACCTTCCCTGTTGTCATGGCATTTCCGACAATCTAAGACTTTATGTTTTCCTTCGAGGGTAAAACCAGTTAAGGAATGATTAAATGAGGTGGAGGTTTTGATTTTGTGAAAAGATTCTTCCGTATGGCAAGCTTTGCAATTATTTCCAAATCTTCCTTTATGCTCATCTTTGTGGCAGGCTACACAAGATTTAAATTCCAGATCTGCAAATTTCTGAAACTCCTTACCATTACGAATTTCTTTTTTGTGACAAGCTGCACAGTCTAATTTTTGATGTGCCCCGGCAAGAGGAAAGTCGGATTTCTGATGATTAAATTTTATAGCCGGTTTAAACTTTTCAAAATTGTGGCATTTTGCACAATCCCCGGATAAAGTCTTTTGATGATAGTCTGCATGACAGGTTAGACACTTTGTATCCAAACCAAGAAAAGTTTTTGCGTTTTTTTTCAGTTCTGTATTTTGGATGTACTCCGGTTTATGACAATCCCTGCAATCCTTTGATTTATGCGCCCCTTCAAGTTCATATCCAGTCAATCGATGATTAAATGTCTTTTGATCAAAACGGATCATTTCAAATTTGAGCCCATGATGTTCACTATGGCAGGAAATACAATTCTTTGGCTTTACTTCATAAGAAACGTGATATCCTTTGTTTGCTTGAATGCTTCGCTTTAAATCCGCATGACAATCAAGGCATTTTTGATCAGAAACCTTATCCCCAAGTATGTGGCATTGAGTACACTGACTCATACCCTCCAAATGACTGTGTGCCTTAGACAATTTTCCGGGTGAAATTTGTCCTAAAACAAATTCTGAACAAACTATAAAACCTACAAGCCAAACCAGCCTAAATACGCTTAATTGCAAATTAAAATTACAGCTCATTTCTGGTGTGATTTTACAGTATAACCAAACCTTTTAGTTATTTCAATCCCTGTCTTTTGCAGAAACTGAGTAGGTAACTCTCCTCCGGCAAAAATATAAACTAAATCATTTTTTAATTCAAAGCTATCTGGATCAACACCTTTTTTCATCAACACTTTATCTTTCAATATTTCAATCACATTGGATTCTAAAATAACGTCTACAGTTTTTTCAAGAATTGCTTTTTGTATGCTCTCCAGATTTAATGGCTTCAACCTGCTGAATTTATCCCCACGGTATGACAATGTAACTTTGTTTTTAGGAGCCAGTAATAATGCACTTTCAATAGCAGAATCTCCACCTCCCACTACCAACACGTGTTTGCTACTAATTAATTCTGGCTCTAATAAACGGTAAGCTACTTTTTCCAAAATTTCACCGGGCACATTTAGTTTTCTTGGCGTTCCTCTTCTGCCAATAGCCAGTAAGACCTTATGAGCTTTGTAGATTTCTTCCCGGGAACTTTTAACCTCAAAGCCTGACTCCACCATGGTGATCGCTTCTACTTTAGTATTTTCCCTGATATCGATGTTATTTTTACCAATTACCTCCTTCCAAATGGTCAGCAATTCTGTTTTGCTGGTTTGAAAAAACTTTACCTTGCCGTATAAAGGAATTTCCATTGGAGCAGTCATCACAATTTTGGCCCTTGGAAAATTAAAAACAGTACCTCCCAAAGAATCTTGCTCTAGGACAACTGCCTTAAGTCCGAGCTTTTTTGCTTGAAGACTGGCAGAGATCCCAGCTGGCCCTGCGCCTAAAATTAATACATCAAATTCATTGCCGTGTCCCTTTTGAATAGTTTGGGAAATATGATCCATGGCTTGTTTCCCTTGCTCTACACTGTTTTTTATCAATCCCATACCTCCTAGTTCACCTGCAATGAATATACCCCGGACATTGGTTTCAAAATTCTGATTTACATGTGGCAATTCTACTCCTCTTTTTTCAGTTCCTATTCTAAGGCTTATGGCCTCAACAGGGCATGCATGAAAACAAGCTCCGTGGCCAACGCAATGAGAGGCATTCACCAGGGTTGCTCTTCCATTTCGAATACCCAATACATCTTCTTCCGGACAAGCTTCCAGACAAGCCCCACTTTTAATACAGGTATTTAAATCAATCACCGGATGTAATGAAACTGGTTCGTGGACACCTTCTTCTTTTGCTTTTTGTATTTTTTGACCAACAAGAATACTCTCCTGTTTCTGTTTTCTGAGGTAAATCCATAAGACCACTACCATCAACAATCCGGCGAAACCATAAATCAGAATTTCCTCTATCAATGTTTCCATGGTCAAAATATCCATTTGTACCCAAATGCAAGCGTAACAGCCACATGGATAACCATAATGATAAGCATTATCAAAGCAAAGGGAAGATGAGCCACATGCCAATAGCGGAAAAGCTTTTGCATCAGTACCAGATTTTCTATGCGTCGCACAAGTCCCAATTCTCCCTTAACAAGCTTAAGCATACTTTTTCTTTTGGAAGGAGGAACTCCTGATTCTTTTAAATTTCGATTGATTGCTGCAACTTTACTGAATTCAGAAAAATATCTTGAAAAAAAACTGGAAATAGAGCCAACTGAAGACTTTTCAACCAAAAGCAAGGAGGAAATTTGCAAATCGAATCCTGACCCTGTTGTACCCGATAAATTCAACTGAAGTTCTTCCTGAATTTTATCCTTCATTTCCTTTATCTCATTTAGACTGAGTTCACGACCCTGAATGGTCCTAGGAATCTGCTTGTAGATAAATCTTCCAACAACTCCACTTGCTACCACTGCAACCATACTCCAAAAACTGACAGATACAATTCCCCCAAATTTGAAGGCAGTGTGGAACAAAACAAAAATAGGCCCAAGAGTACACAAGAAGATATGAAATTCAAGCCAGTACTTTAGAGCACCCAATCTTGCCAAAGATTTCTTTCTTTTTCGGATCATATAACCAAATACACCTATAAGAATCAGCAAAGTCCCAACAATTCCCAGCCCATGACCATATATTCCACTTGGCTTTAATTGGGTATGCGCCGGGTGGTAAAATCGCTCCTCCAGACTCGTTGAGTAATAAGATGCACCGTAAAAAATCAGAAAAGCAGTGCAAATTATTATGATTGCTGCTAAAGTTGAAATATAAATCTTGTGCGCAACTGGGGACATACATGATAAATTGTAAATGAATAACGCAGACTTTGTCTTTATAGTCCTTCTATTGGCAAATATACTTTAAAATTATCTAGCATTTTGGGTTGAGAATGATTTAAAATGCTATAAGCAGATCTCTTAAAATTATGTCATACTATTTAAGCCTATAATTTAAATTACTCCATCCCGCAATTCACTTTTGTTAAAATAAAATTTACAGGTATCATTTTCAAAGATCCGTTTAAAAATATTTTGGATATTTAACAATGATGATTATCTTTGCATCGTGATTACGATTAATAAATATTGCTGGATGAGACATGAGTGCAAGCAAACACTCATGAGGCTTATTCATTGATATTTTTAGATGTAAATAAAAATTAAAATTATATAAGCCTCATCATAGCGATGGGGCTTTTTTGTTTTGTACTAATTTGATTTTGAAAAATACGGTGTGGTAAATTTGTAGCCTTATGGGAGAAGTTGAAACAAGATTGTTTTGGATGTTGATCTCCAACATTTCTGGATTTTTTATTTGTACTGGACTTGGTCGTTTTTTAACGGACAGAAAAAAAAGAAACAAGGACAACGATGAAATATCCATCACAGATCGCTTAAAAAAAATAAAGGAGGAGCTTGAACATATGGAAAGAGATATTAAATCCTGATATCCCTTATATGAATTTAATTTATTCCTTTTGATTACATTCAGATTTTTATGGACTTTGTTTAATATGTTCATGTAATTTGAGAGAATTCATTTCAATTTTACTCTTGTAATAAGGACTCCATTAATTAAACCATCTTACAATAAAATTCATCACAACCAAGAGCCAAGAAAGTAGAAAAATAATTCAATCAAATTGTGGAAATAAATACCACTCTAGTGATAAGCAACAATAGAATTGAAGTTGGATATCCGGTCTTTGTAATCTAAAAACATGAATTGTTTTGTAAAGATTCCTCATCCGAGCCAAAATTTTAGTGGACACTAAATTCATCCTACATTTAGATTTAAATCATCCATACATTTTTAAAAAATGAACTATAAAATCAAACTTCTGTCTACAAATTGATTTAGGTACGGTTTTTGCATAAGTCATCCTGCATGAAGGCCATCATCCCAGTTGCAGGCGCAGGAACTAAATTGCGCCCTTTCACCTATACACAACCTAAGCCACTCATTCCTGTGGCAGGAAAACCAATTATTGCCTTTATTCTGGATCACATGATTGAAGCCGGAATCAAGGATTTTATCTTTGTGATAGGTTATTTGGGTGATAAAATTAAAGAATACCTGGATGAAAATTATAACCACATCAATAGGGAATATATATTCCAGGGTGAAAGAATGGGCCTTGGGCATGCGATTTATACATGTAAGCATCTTATTCCTCCTGGCAGTGAGGTCCTTATCCAATTAGGCGACACCATTCTTGATGTGGACCTCAATGTGCTCATGCATTCAAAACACCATACCCTGGCAGTCCGTAAGGTAAACGATCCCAGAGCCTTTGGTGTGGTAGAACTTCATGAAGATGGGACCATCAAAAGACTGATCGAAAAACCCCAAATACCTAAATCCAATCTTGCTATTGTGGGCTTGTATTTTATCAAGGATTTTAACATTCTGGCCCATTCATTAAAACACAACATTGATAATGACCTGAGAACCCGAGGTGAATTTCATCTTACGGATGGATTAATGCATATGATCGAATGCGGCCAACGCTTCGATGTAATGGAAGTCAAAAACTGGTTTGATTGTGGGAAGAAAGAGCAACTTTTATTGACAAACTCCATACTCCTTGACCGTGATTTAGATGCGCATCTGGAGTCTTCCATATCAAATCATGTCATCATTATTCCACCTGTTAAAATTGGAAAAGATTCCAAAATTACCAATTCGATTATTGGTCCACATGTAACCATTGGAGACCACGCTCAAATTGAAGGAGTTATTATTAAAGATGCCATAATTGGGAATTATACCATCTTGGACAATGTAACTCTTCATAATTCCATTATTGGCAATGATGCAGTAATTAAGGGTAGATCTCAAAGCTACAACATCGGAGATAATACAGAAATTGATATGGCATAGTAAAAGAGGTTCTACGCAATTTGATTGCTACAATCAAAACTTGATTTTAGAAAAAATTCCCTTCCCACCAACTAAAGATAACATCTAATAAATCAATAAGCTCTTACATCTTTCTTCTCCATAAAATTAATGAAGGCTCTATTGACAACTCGGTTACCTCCGGGAGTCGGGTATATTCCGGAAAAATACCAATCCCCCTTATGGTCAGGAATGGCTTTATGCAAACCTTCCAAGGTTTGAAAAATAATCTCCACAGGAATACCAAGGTCTTTAGGTGTCAGCATTTCTCCAATTTTATGAGAAATTTCCTCATAACTGTAATGATCGTACAATTTCTGAATACCATTCTTGATGTATTCCATTGGTTGCTTGTTCTGTGTTAAACATTCATCGTAAGCTTCCTCAAGTAAATATTCCTTTTCATCCCTTTGAATTAAAGCGATCAGGGCTTTGAATGCTACAAATTTATTTATTTGAGACATGTCAATGCCATAGCAATCCGGAAATCGTATCTGTGGTGAGGAAGAGAGTACAATTATCTTTTTTGGCTTTAAAGTCGCTAAAATCCTAATGATGCTGTCACGGAGGGTTGTTCCTCTAACAATGGAATCATCCAATACCACCAAAGTGTCTTGGTGATTCCTGACTATTCCATAGCTTACATCATAAACATGGGATACCAGACCTCCCCTAATGTTGTCATTGGCGATAAAAGTGCGCATTTTATCATCCTTAACTACCAACTTTTCAATTCTTGGTTTTTTATCCAATATTTCCTTTATCTGGTTTGCTTCCGGCTCCGGCCCAAGTGCTCTAATTTGCTTGGCTTTTTGATCGTTCATATAATCATGAAGCCCCTCCACCAAACCATAAAATGCTGTTTCAGAGGTGTTTGGAATAAATGAGAAAACAGTATTTTCCAAATCTCCATTAATGGCCTCAATCACCGCCGGAACCAGCTGTCTGCCCAGGTTTTTTCGTTCTTGATAGATGTCATAATCATTGCCCCTGGAAAAGTAAATTCGTTCAAATGAACAACTTAATTTTTCACCAGGCTCAAGACACAATACTTCCTTTACCTCTCCATGATGCTTTATGATTAATGCATTTCCGGGTTTGATTTCATGAACCTCAGTCCTCCTTATGCCAAGAGCAGTTTGCAAAGCTGGTCGTTCCGAAGCTACAGCCACAATTTCTTCATCCTGATAATAAAATGCCGGACGAATACCATTCGGATCCCTTAAAATAAAAGCATCTCCATGTCCAATCATCCCGGCCATCACATATCCACCATCAAATTTCTTGGTAGCTTTTTTTAGTACTCGACTAATGTCCAGATTGTCGAAAATTAAAGGGTTGATTTCAACCTGATTGTAACCTTCGGGTTTATACCAGTTAAAAAGGTGTTGAACCTCTTCATCCAGAAAATGTCCAATCTTCTCCATAACCGTTACAGTATCCGATTTGACTTTTGGATATTGACCCATACTGACCAGTTTGTCAAACAATTCTTCAATATTGGTCATGTTGAAATTCCCGGCTATAACCAGATTGCGACTGATCCAATTATTTTCTCGGATGAATGGGTGAACCGTAGCAATACTGTTGTCTCCATGGGTTCCGTAACGGAGATGGCCCAACAATACCTCACCCATAAATGGTTTATTCGCTTTTAACCAAACTGGATCATTTGCCTGTTCTAAAGTAATATCCTTGAAATGACTGTAAACTCCTTCAAATAAAGCCTGAAGGTAATTTGGCGCATTACTTCTCCTCCTGCTGATGTATTTTTCTCCCGGCTGGGTATTCAGTTTAATGGTAGCCATACCCGCGCCATCTTGTCCACGGTTTCTTTGTTTTTGCATCAGAAGTTGAAGCTTCTGCAGGCCATAAAAGGCCGTACCATACTTTTCCTGATAGTATTCGAGAGGTTTAAGCAGGCGGACAAAAGCCAGGCCACACTCGTGTTTGATTTGGTCGCTCATGTTGATTTGACAGGTCAAAATTAAGCTATTTCTGTTACTGACACAAATAGAATTCCCGTTTGTATTCCAATAACCTTTCAAATTAACTAATTACTACTCTATTGAAGGATTAATTAGCACAACTATGATTCTTAATATTATTTGGCAATAATATCCATTGGACCATTGTCCCGATTGGTTTATATGCAAAGTCAGCAATTAAATTAATGGGTCTGATTAAAGATAAGAACAATAAGGTATTTTGTCCATTCAGTCAAAATTTAAATGGCTATTATAAATTTGGGCTAAATTTGCAATCTTTATGACCTTTGATAAATTCTTTGAATGGAGTTTTGTGAAAGTCCGAATAATTCCAAATTTTCCAGATCAAAGGAAATACACATAATAAAGCACTCGTTGTCCCAGTATGTCAGATCTTATTAGACTTTTGCCCGATGGCGTGGTAAATCAAATTGCAGCAGGAGAGGTCATTCAACGACCTGCCTCTGTAGTGAAAGAATTGCTGGATAACGCCGTTGATTCAGGTGCCAATGAAATTAAACTGCTTGTGAAAGAAGCAGGCAAACTTTTAATTCAGGTAAATGACAATGGTTGTGGAATGAGTCCAATTGATGCAAGAATGTCATTTGAAAGACATGCCACCTCCAAAATAAAATCAGCTGAAGACCTTTTTGCCATACAAACCAAGGGTTTTAGAGGAGAAGCGCTTGCTTCTATTGCTTCGGTCGCACAGGTTGAAATGAAGACAAGAAGACATGAGGACAATATTGGAACAAGAATTCAGATTTCTGATTCAAAAATTAGATCTCAAGAGGGATGTGCTTGTCTGCCCGGAACACAAATCAGCGTTGAACAATTGTTTTTCAGCATTCCCGCCAGAAGAAAGTTTCTTAAATCGGATACAGTGGAATTAAGACACATTCACGATGAGTTTATTTCACAAGCCCTTGCCCATCCTGAAATTAAATGGGTGTACACCCAAGGTGAAAATGAAATCTATAACCTACCTCCCGGAAGTCTAAAACATAGAATTCTCAATATTTATGGAAAAAAATATGTTGAGGATCTGATCCCTTTGGAACAGGATACAGAGGTTGTTCAAATTACCGGATTCATAGGAAAACCTGAACTCATCAAAAAGACCCGAGGAGAACAAATTCTATTTGTCAACAGAAGATTGATTAAAAGCCCATATCTAAATCATGCAATAATTTCAGCATATGAAGAACTCATTGCTCCGGGTGCTTTCCCATTTTATGTACTTTTCCTCCAAATAGATCCCGCTAAAATTGATATCAACGTCCACCCAACCAAACATGAAATCAAATTTGACGATGAGAGATTAATTTATAATTTTCTGAAAGTTTCGGTAAAACATGCATTGGGAAAACACAGTCTTGCTCCTCGGTTGGACTTCGAAAATGCAAACCCCGGTTTGGATCAACTAATGGGTCATTCGGGTCAATTCATGCCCAGACCTGAAACTAGTGGGAGTGTGACCCATTGGAAAAATCTGGCCTTTCCAACTGTACCAAGAGAAATTGTGCAACAAAGAGAAGACCAGATATTTTCGCCAATTACTCCAAATTCTTCAGATGAGGGATTTTTTCCCCAACAAGAAATACTTGACATCGTTCCTTTTCAGATTTATAATTCATATATTTTCTATGCAAGCCGGAATGGACTAACTTTTATTGACCAGCAGGCTGCACATGAAAGAATTATGTATGAATACTATAAAAAATCAATGAGTGAACAATCACAATTATCACAAAGATTATTGTTTCCTCAGACCTTTCACCTGAGTAAAACGGACGCAAAAATACTTTCCTCTCTTCAGGAATATTTTAATGCCATTGGTTTTGAATTGGAAGAATTCGGTTCTGATTCATTTGTTATTCATGGAATGCCGGCATTGTTGCAAGGAAAGTTTTCAGAAACTGAACTCATCCATAAAGTACTGGAACAATATAAATTTAATCTTGAATTTGAATTGTCACCAATAGAAAACATTGCACGGTCTATGGCTTTAAGTTCTTCCATAAAAAAAGGGAAAGCTTTGAGTCAGGAAGAAATGTCCGCACTCATTGAACAGTTATTTTTATGCGAAAAACCCAATTTGAGCCCTACAGGTAAAAAATGTTATTTCAAAATCAGACATCAGGATTTTCTTAAAAATTTCAATGCCTTATGATTCCCATTACTGAAGCTGTAAAACATCTCCTTATTCTTAATGTTCTTGTTTTTCTTGGGACTACTACTTTAATGAATGAGGACCGATATGTACTTGCACTATTCTATCCTGAAAGTCCTTTTTTCCATCCCTGGCAATTGGTCACACATATGTTTATGCATGCCAATCTCTCTCATCTGATGTTTAATATGCTTTCCCTATTCTTTATAGGTCCAATGATGGAAAATTCTTTAGGCACAAAAAGATTTATTACTTTTTTTGCAGTATGTGGTTTTGGAGGAGCCCTGTTGCATTTGGCATTTAAATGGTACCAAATCAATATTTATGGAGATTATGCCCTTATGAATGTGCCTGCTTTGGGGGCAAGTGGCGCTATCAATGGGCTCTTTATCGGACTGGCTTACCTATTCCCTAACATTGAACTTTATCTAATGCTCATCCCATTCCCAATTAAAGCAAAATATCTGGCTATTTTCACACTTGCCGCTGATCTGCTTTGGGGTCTTAGTGGCCAATCTACCGGAGTAGCTCACTTTGCTCATTTGGGAGGTGCACTTTTTGGATTTTTATTGTTACTTTATTGGACAAGGAAAAGATAGTACATGTTTTCAGACATTACACGTGATATTAAATACCAACTCAGAACAGGAGGGTTTCTAATAAGAGTTATAGTCATTTGTGTGGCTGTGTTTTTTATCGTCAATATTATAAAATCATATTTTATACTCCGGAACCATGGTATGACGCCTGGTGAATACAGTGAAGTATTAAAATATCTCAGCCTTTCCTCAGATTTGTGGTTCAACTTAAAATATCCATGGGTATGGATTACCCACATATTTACACATGACGGGTTATTTCACTTACTGTGGAATATGATGGCACTATATTGGTTTGGGATGATTGTAGAAGATTTTATTGGAAGAAAGCACCTTGTCCGAATTTTCTTTCAAGGCGCATTAATGGGTGCGGGGTTTTTTCTCTTATCTGCGGCCATTGTTCCATGGTATTCTGGTCACCTTACCATTGCCTATGGCGCTTCTGCATCAGTAATGGCACTTTTGCTGGCTGCAGCCACTCTTTCGCCGGATTACTCGATAAGACTGATATTGTTTGGCACAATACCTATTAAATATCTTGCCGCCGCCTTATTATTTCTAGATCTTTTAATGGCTTCTCAAAATCAAAATACCGGAGGTCACTTTGCTCATTTGGGAGGTGCATTATGGGGATATTTATACATCTTGCTTTTAAGAAATGGTTATCAGATGGATGTACTTAGTCTCTTCATCCAGAAAAAACAAAAAATGGGTACTGTCGCCAAAATGAGTGTCGCAAAAAAAAACAAATCTCCCAACAAGACTGAGATCATTCCGGAAGACAATTTGGAAGAAAAATTAAATGCACTTCTTGATAAAATTAAAAATCAGGGAATAGAATCTCTTACTGAAAAAGAAAAGAAGGATCTGGAATTCATCAGTAGACATAAATTATGATGCAATTTCTTTTTTCAGTCAATATCGTGTGGGGCATTGCCTGTGTGTTGCTTTATTTGGTATGTGGCATTAACCCTCAGAATTTTTGGATATTTTCCATCTCCAGCCTTCTCGTACCCATCAGCTTTGGAATTAACCTGATGTTTATTTTTTGGTGGTTGATTTTTAAATGGCAATATGCAATCCTTTCCTTCCTAATTCTTGTGCTTGGCTTTAGCCATTTGCAAAAATTTTATGCCTGGAACGATCCCAACCCATCCCCCAAATGCAGGAATAATAATTTTAACTTAATGACTTTTAATGTTTATGGACTAAAAAATCTGAAAGATACCATAGACCAAAGTCAGCAAAAAAATAAAAATCAATTTCTTTCCTTTCTCCGCAAAACTGATCCTGAAATCCTGTGTGTACAGGAAAATAATCTTTATGCTGATAATGTGATCAACAGCACTGGACTGTTCTCTTATGTTCATTACATGATCAATCATGGCACCGCCATTTATTCAAAATTCCCAATTCTGGATCATGGGCTAATTGATTTTGGCACCAATACCAATTCCTGCCTGTGGGCCGATATCCTAATCAATGGACGAAGAACAAGAATTTATAGTGTGCATCTCCAGTCCAACCGTATATCAAAGGACGTAAATACTTTGACAGATGATGACGAAGAAAAAAGTATTGAAAAGCTGAACGTGATCAAAAGAATGTTGGTTCAATACAGAAGAATGTCGTTGCGAAGAGCTCGACAAGCTGAAATGGTAAGCACCCATGCAAATGGTTCGGAATATCCTGTGATCATTGCTGGTGATTTTAACGATACGCCATTTTCCTATGCCTACCGTCAATTATCCAAAAAACGAAAGGACAGCTTCCTGGAAAACGGCAATGGAATAGGCAGTACTTATGTCGGCGCACTTCCAGGATTGAGAATAGATTTTATTCTGAGTGATGAAAAGAAATTTTCGTTTTGCAATCACAAAGTCCTGCAAACTTCCTTTTCTGATCATAATCCGGTAATGACCAGTATGTATTATAAGTAGTGGACTGCTACTATTTCATTTTGCAATTCATTTCATTTTTTTTAAAGATTAAAATAATCGATATTTTTGGACGATATTCCCTAATTTAATTAAAAAACTATTGGACTAATATGATATTCACTTTTAATAAATTTTTTAAAATTAGCTTTCTATATCCATTGCTTTTTTGGGTATTTCTGCCATCTTATGGACAGATTGATTTCTTGACTCCATTTGAAAAAAATAAATTGCGAACATCTACTTATACCCAATGCATTGACTTTTATAAATCCCTCGACAGCAAGAATAAAAAAATAAAAATGTTAGAAGCTGGTCCATCCGATGTTGGAGACCCAGTGCACCTTGTAGTTATTGATAAAGACGGCTACTCTACCCCCGAAAAAATCCGTGCTAAGGGACGTGCCATTTTAATGATCAATAACGGAATACATCCTGGAGAACCCGAAGGAATTGATGCATCTATGATGCTTTCCAGAGAATTAGTCAGTATTCAAAAAAACAACAAAATTCTTGACCATGTAAGCATCATAATTATTCCAATTTATAATGTTGGTGGAGCACAAATGCGCAACAATCACACCAGGGCCAATCAAAATGGACCTGAATCTTATGGCTTTAGAGGCAATAGAAATTACCTTGATCTTAATAGAGACTATATTAAGTGTGACAGCAGAAATGCAAAGACATTCACCAGAATTTACAATAAATGGGATCCGGATGTATTTGTAGAAACACATACCTCTGATGGAGCCGACTATCCCTACAACATTACTCTTCTTGCCTCACAAAAAAATAAACTTTCCGAACCCATCAGCAAATTAATGTACCTCCAAATGATGCCCACTTTATTTGAAGAAATGAGAACAGAAAATGATGAAATGATACAGTATGTAAATGTGGAGGATACCCCTAAAAAAGGCATCTATGGCTTTCTTGATAATCCAAGATTTTCAACAGGCTTTGCAACTCTTCATCACAGTTTTCCTTTGATGATAGAAACACATATGCTCAAACCATTCGAGACCCGTGTCCACTCTACTTTAAAATTATTAACAATTCTCATCAACTATACTTCCCTCCATCATCATGAAATTAAGGAAGCTCGGAAATTAGCCATTCTTCAATCTAAACAAGCCAATTTTGTTACCTTGAAGTGGAAATTGGATGCATCTCAAGCAGACACTCTTCTGTTTAGAGGCTATGAAACTGAATTAACGACTTATCCGGAATTACAACTAAGCTTGTACAACTTTAATTCGGAAAAAAAATTTATTCAAAACATTCCATACTACAATACCTATATTAAAGAAATTGAAGTCAGAAAACCAAAATTCTATATACTACCTAAAGCTTACGAAGAGGTAGCAGAAAGATTAATGGCTAATAGGGTTCAACTAATTCCCCTAACAAAAGATACCATTGTGGATGCCTCGTTCTACAAAATAACAGAACTGACATCCCCTAAGGAGCCTTACGAAAATCACTTTTATCACAATAAAGTGGGAATAATTAAAATGAATCTTAGCTATCCCTATTTTAAAGGGGACTACATAATCTCAACTGATCAGGCCGCCGCTCGCTTTTTAACAGAAACACTTGAACCGCAGGGAGTGGATTCCTATTTCGCATGGAACTTTTTTGATGCCATACTTCAACGGAAGGAATATTTTTCAGACTATCTTTTTGCCCCAATTGCTGATCAGATACTGCTCAAAGATCCAATTCTGAAATCAAAATATCTTCATAAAATTAACACGGATTCAGAATTTGCATCCAACAAGAGTGCCCGTTTAGAGTACATATATGAAAATTCCAGCGCAGCTGAACCTTACTATAAGATTTATCCGGTTGCAAGAATTGAATAAATATTAATGTTCTTAAAAAATTTGTACATAATTTGAATCATAATTCAAAAGATTCCGGAATCTCATAACCCAAGTAAAAGTTGTAACCACACATTTCCCTATATTTGCGCTCCCATACAGCTTTGCAACTGCATGGGTTATTTTATGGAAATTTGATCACATATGTAATTGCTTATTTTAGAATGAACAACATCATTGACAAACTTATTCACCAAAAAAATCTTCATAAGATTTTGGTATTCTTAATACCAATGGCACTTTACTTTAATACCCTTAATAACTCCTTCGTACTGGATGACAATATTGTCATTAAGAAAAATGAATATGTTACAAAAGGACTTGCCGGCATTCCGGAAATTTTGAAATACGACACGTTTAAAGGATTCTTAAAATCTGAAAATAGTGCAACAGCTGTTACCGGTGGTCGGTACCGGCCACTTACATTAGTATTCTTCTCTCTTGTTTACGAGTTTTCCGGAGAAAATGCCTGGATTTACCATTTCTTTAATGTCCTGTTCTTCTCCTTACTTTGTCTATCGGTTTATCTATTGTTTATTAGACTTTTAAAGAATAAATTTCCGGATTATGCAGGTCCGATTTCCTTTTTTGCTACTTTGCTTTTTGCCGCACATCCAATTCACACAGAGGTGGTTGCTAACATAAAGGGATTAGATGAAATATTTTCACTTTGGTTTTCGATCCTCGCTTTCTCTTGCATCTTGAAATCCATAGACGAAAACCAAAAAAAATGGCTCTGGATCAGTCTTCCTTTATTTGCGTTTGCTTTGTTTTCAAAGGAAAATGCTATTCACTATTTGTTGTTGATACCTATCGGCTTGTTGGTGTTCAGGGATATTAAATTAATTGATGCAGTAAAAAATATTGTCCCAATATTGACCGCTTCTGCAATTTATATAGCCGCCAGACTCGCTGTTTTAGGATTTAGTCTTTTAGACGCACCAACCAGAGACTTAATGACAAACCCCTTCTTAAAAATGAGAGGCAACAATATTGTAGATGCAACTTCAGCTGAAAAATTTGGGATGATCTTTTACTCTCTGTTTAAGTACATTGGATTGCTTCTGTTTCCACACCCATTGACACATGATTATTTTCCAAAACAAATTCCACTCGTAAATTTAGCTACAGGAATCCCACTACTTTCTTTATTGTTCTATGGCTTCCTCATATTCTTGACGATAAGGTATTTTAAAACTAAACCATTGATCAGTTTTTCAACTTTGGCCTATTTGATTCCTCTAATATTGATTTCTAACCTCGTCATCAATATCGGCACTCCGATGGGAGAACGTTTCGCCTTTGCTTCCTCTCTTGGATTTTGTATGCTTATGGGTTATGGATTGTATTACCTATTCCAAAAAAATAAATGGGCTGGGTTTTCTTTCTTAATTCTTATTTTGGGATTCTACAGTTTAAAAACCAGTTCTCGTAATTTAGTTTGGAAGGATGACTATACACTTTTTTCAACAGATGTTATGGTTTCAAAAAATAGTGCAAAAGCACACAGTTCTTTGGCTTATAACAGAATTGAGAAATTTAAAGTCACAAAAGATAGTTTGGAAGGCCGGAGAATTCTCGATGAGGCAGTCATTCATTTGGACAAAACCATCCAACTCTACCCACGCAACATCAATGCAATACACCTTTTAGGAAACTCTTATTACATGCGAAAAGAATATTTGAAAGCCGCTGAGACTTATGAAAAATACTTGGAGCTAATTCCTACAGGAAAAGATGTCATTAAAAATCTTCAAGCATCCTATAGGGAACAAGGCCGTATGATGGCCCTTAAACAACTAGATCTCGATCAGGCTTTAGATTACCTGATAAAAGCATTGAAAATCAATCCTAACGATTCTCGTCTATTGGAATCTCTCGGTATCGCTTATGGTGTAAAAGAGAATTTTCCGGAATCTATTAAATACTTCAATAAAGCCCTTGAAATGAATCCGCCAAACGCCGGTATGATGTTGGCTAACCTTGCCAATACTTACTTTAAAATGGGGGACAAAAATACAGCTACAGAATATATGAAAAAAGCATATCGGGCTGATCCTGGGTTAGGTTATAAACTCAGCACAGCTTCTAAAGGCTATTTCTAATTTTCAAAATTGGTTTTAAAGCCTGTTTTAAATAAATAAGTCATTTTCATAAGCTATTTTTGCCTAAATTTTAAGTTTCAGAACAAATGGGAAGAATTTTCGAAGTCAGAAAACACAAAATGTTTGCAAGGTTTGCAAAAATGAGCAAACAGTTTGCTCGTATAAGTAAAGATGTGTTTATGGCCGTAAAAGCATCCGGTCCAAATCCGGACAATAACCCTAGGTTAAGGGCAGCCATGCAAAACGCAAAAGCCCTTAACATGCCAAAAGATAGATTGGAAGCAGCAATTAAGAAAGCAACATCCAAGGAGGAAAAAGATTTGGAAATTATAATTTATGAAGGTTATGCTCCCCACGGTATAGCAGTTCTTGTGGAGACTGCCACCGATAATCATACCCGCACTGTTGCCAACATCCGTTCGTATTTTAATAAATATGGTGGAAGTTTAGGTGTGACAGGATCTGTATCTTTTATGTTTGAACACAAATGTAATTTCAGATTCAAAAAACCTGCAGATATAGATCCTGAAATGTTGGAATTGGAACTCATCGATTGTGGCTGCGAAGAATTGTCTGTTGAAGGAGATGAAGTGATTGTATATGGTGCTTTTGATGCTTTTGGAAAACTTCAGGCATATTTTGAGCAACACAATTTTGAAATCATTGAATCTGGTTTTGACCGCATTCCTACAACCACCAAGAAACTTTCAACGGAACAGGAAGACGAGGTTAATAAACTTCTGGATAAAATTGAGGAAGATGATGACGTACAGAATGTGTACAGTACCATGGAGTAAAATTTGAACCTTTTTTGCATTCCTTCGTCTCGTCATTCATTCATAAAATAATAAAAATGCTTGGATCGATTTATGACCACCTTCTATATTCAGCAAAACATCACCGTCTGCTTATTGGTATCCTGGTGTTTGTATGGTATGGAAATTCATTATTGAATGAATTTGCGGTAGACGATGGAATTGTCATAACTCGAAATGAATATGTAACCAAAGGAATCAGTGGAATCCCTGACTTGTTAACAAAAGATACATTTAGGGGCTTTTTTAAAAAAGAAGGTAAGGATAAACTTGTCTCGGGAGGACGATACCGGCCTCTAACTCCTGTATTTTTTGCCATGGTGTATGAAATATTCGGCGCTATGCCTTTTATTTTTCACTTGTTTAACCTACTGGCTTATTTATGCCTTTGTTTAATTTTATATAAGGTCCTAAGCAGATTGCTTCTCTTGAAATTTAAAGATAAAACATCCATCCTCGCATTCCTGAGTACTTTAATCTTTATGGCTCATCCTGTCCATACTGAATGTGTAGCAAACATTAAAGGAATGGATGAAATTGTTGCTCTTCTCTTCTCTTTATTATGTTTCGATTCATTACTCAATTTTATTGAAAGTAACAATAAGAAATATTTGCTTTTTGCACTCATTAGCTTGTTTTTAGGTTTAATGTCTAAAGAAAATGCCATCACTTACATTGGGATTATTCCTGCAGGTCTATTCCTATTGTACAATCAAAAATTTAGTGATTCCATTAAATACATGTTTTGGCTCATCCTTCCTGGTTTATTATTTTTTATCATTCGTGCACAAATATTAGGCTGGAATCCAATCGCTGGTGAATCCGGTGAACTCATGAACAATCCTTTCCTGAAATTTGTAAACGATAAATATGTTTATGTTACTTCGGCAGAACGTTATGGAACTATTTTTCATACGTTGCTGAAATACATAGGTTTGCTTTTTTTTCCACACCCGCTTACTTATGATTACTATCCTAAACATATTGCCATTCAATCCATATGGAATTTATTTCCACTAATTTCTCTGGCAACATACTCCTTACTTTTATACGGAATATTCAAGTTCAGGAATGCCAATCCAATATTTTCATTTTCCATTTTGGCATATCTTTTACCTTTAAGCTTGGTAAGCAATCTAGTATTTCCTATTGGAACTTTCATGGGTGAACGATTCTTGTTTATGCCATCAGTAGGATTTTCAATTCTAATGGCATTGTTTATTGTATATATCACCCAAAAAAATAAATTTCTGGGAACAGGATTTTTCATATTTATGATTTTACTTTATGGTGCTAAAACCATAACCCGAAACTTTGAATGGAAAAATGATTTTGTTCTCATTACAACAGATGTGAAAAATTCACCCAACAGCGCCAAAATAAATAATGCAGTAGGCGGTGTACTGCTGGATGCAAATGCAAAGGAAAAAGACCCAGCCAAAATAGAAGCCAATCTAGCCCGGGCAAAAAAACATTTGTTAAAAGCTATTGAATTGCATCCAATGTATTTTGATGCCTACATGCTTTTAGGGAATGCTTACTTTTTGTCAAAAGAATACAGCCTGGCAATATTACGTTATGAGTTTATATTGAAATATTTACCACAAGACGAAGAAGCTTTTAAAAATCTTACATTATCCTATAGAGAAAAAGGAAGACAAGCTGGCATGATGGAAAACGATCCCGTAAAAGCCATCGAATATCTTAATAAAGCATACAGCATGAATGCCGAAGATCAGGAAACAATTTCATTATTGGGTGTAGCACACGGTGTTTTGAAAGACTACAACAAAGCATTGGAATATTTCAATAAGGTGCTGATTAAGAATCCAAAAAATGCCGAGGCACATTTCAATGTCTATTTAACTTATTTAAATGCAGGAGATCAAATTAATGCGGAAAAGGCGCTTAAAGCAGCCAAGGATATAGACCCTGATATTTTAAACAAATTCAATGCCCATAGTAAGTAATGAAGATCAGGAATATTTTCATACTTAGCATTTTTTGGATTCTCTCTCAAGATAGTTTTGGACAACTACAAAGTGTTAATCAAATCTGGATTGATTCACTATTGTCCAAAATGACCTTGTCAGAAAAAATAGGACAACTTTTTATGGTCCGGGCTTATGGCAATAACGACACCGCCCACATCAACTCAATTTACAGGTTAATTGTAGATAAAAATATTGGTGGACTCTGTTTTTTTCAGGGAAATGCACAAACTCAGGCAGATCTCACCAGACAATATCAAAGTGTATCAAAAATTCCATTGCTTGTAAGTATTGATGCTGAATGGGGACTTGGAATGAGACTAAAACAAGATGGTTTTTATTTTCCCAAACAATTGACACTCGGTGCCATCCAGGACAACAAACTAATTTATCAAATGGGAAAGCAAATGGCTGCCCAACTAAAACTGTTAGGCATCCATCTCAATTTTGCACCGGTTCTTGACATTAATAACAATCCCAATAATCCTGTCATTAATGAAAGATCGTTCGGCTCAGATAAAATTTTAGTTACAAACAAGTCTTATGCTTATATGCAGGGATTACAAGATGGTGGCATTCTTGCTTGCGCCAAACATTTCCCTGGCCATGGCGATACCGACATGGATTCTCATGAAGCACTGCCGACGTTAAACCATGAAAAAAATCAATTGGACACCTTGGAACTTTTTCCATTCAGGGTTATGTGTTCCAAAGATATTGCATCCGTGATGGTCGGCCATCTAGCTATACCAAAACTGGAAGAACAACAAATTGTACCTGCCACCCTATCACATAACATCATTAAAAATATACTGCGAGAGGAATTTCAATTTAAGGGGCTTGTGATAACAGATGCTCTGGAAATGAAAGCAGTTTCAAAATCCTTCCAACCCGGTGAACTGGAAATCGAAGCATTAAAAGCAGGTAACGACATTTTATTGTTAAGCGAAAATATTGAGGAAGCTATTTTAAAAATTAAAGCAGTCATTGAAAATGGAAATTATTCAATAGACAAGTTGAATCAATCTGTAAGATTAATTTTAGAAGCAAAATCAAAAGCAGGCTTGTCAAACTATCAGCCATCCGACTCTATCGATCTCCTCAAAAAAATCAATCACCCAAATGCACAAGCATTAAAGGAAAATATCTACAGGCAAGCAATAACCTTAGTAAAAGATACCTTTCTCAATGTTCCTATCCGCGATCTGAATAAAAAAATAGTAAGTCTCAGTGTAGGCGTTAATGGGATAACAAAATTTCAATCAAGGATTTCTGATTTTTGTGAAGCTCAGCATTTTTTCATAAATAAGAACGATACCATCTCAACAAAAATATTAGATACCATTGATTCTGCGGATTTAGTAATTATATCACTACACAAATTAAGCTATAAACAAAAGGATAGTTTTGGACTTAACCAAAACATAAAAAATATTATTCTCAATCTGGCCAAGTATAAAAGAGTAATTCTGGTAGTATTTGGAAATCCTTACATTATAAAAGAATTTAATCAAGTGCCATCCATTTTATTGGCTTATGAAGATAATTTTGTTGCTCAAGACATTTCCGCCCAACTTCTATTTGGTACTGACCCGATAAAAGGAAGTCTGCCATTGGATATTTCACCAGATTATTATCTTGGAAAATCTATCAAGCGACCATCTCTCTTCCGCATGGGTTATGCAATACCAGAAGCTACTGGATTAAGTTCCGACAGCCTTTTGGCTATTGATAAATTGGCACAAAAGTTAGTAGATCTAAAAGTCGCACCGGGATGCCAAATCTTGGTAGCTAAAGACAATAAAATATTGTATCAAAAATCATTCGGAACACTTGATTTAAATCCTAATAATCTGGTCCAGGATGAAACTTTATATGATTTGGCCAGTTTAACCAAAATCCTTGCGTCAGCTCCAGCTCTAATGATGATGGACGACGATAATCTTTTGGATGTAAAAAAAAAACTATCTCATTATCTGCCTTTCTTAAAAGGTTCCAATAAAGAGGACATCTCGATTAGGGATATATTGCTGCATCAGGCTAAATTATTGACATGGATTCCTTTTTACAAATCAACTCTGGTTGGTCTGGATACTTTTAACCTTATTGACCATCGGTATTATAGATACCAATGCTCTGACTCTTTTCCAATTTGTGTCGCAGAAGATTTATTTTTGAGAGCTGATTTTCTTGATTCAGTAAGGACGAGAATCATTAATAGCAAATTAAACGAACAGAAGAAATTTCTATATTCAGATCTTGGTTTCTACCTTATTCCACCTTTAGTGGAGGCTCTAACAGGTAAAAATTTGGTAGATTATCTACAAGGAAATTTTTATAAGCCACTTGGATTAAATTTCTTGAATTATAACCCAAGGGAAAGTAATGAATTGATTTTACAAATTGCTCCTTCCGAAGAAGATACTTATTTCAGACATCAGACCCTTCGCGGTCACGTACATGATATGGGTGCTGCATTGCTGGGTGGAGTAAGTGGACATGCTGGCTTGTTCGGAAATTCCAAAGATGTAGCTATCATTATGCAATGTTTTTTAAATAATGGCAATTATGGTGGACGGGAATATTTTACCGCAGAACAAATAAGCTCCTTCACAGGAAGGGATGAAGAATTAGGCAGAAGAGGTTTGTGCTTTGATCTAAGAGATACGAGCAATGTCGAAGTTCCTTATGTATCCTCACTTTCATCACCCAGAACTTTTGGGCATCAGGGTTTTACCGGAACCTGTACTTGGGCTGACCCTGATCAAAATCTTTTATATGTTTTTTTATCCAATAGAACTTTTCCAAACGGTAAGATAAATTTACTTCATAGAAATAGATATCGGTTGAAAATTCATGATGCTATTTATAACGCCATTAAACCACGCACGTGAATACTACCTCATTTCTTGCATTAAGATATCTGTTAAAGAAAAAATCTTCTCAGGCTATTCATCTCATTACAGGAATTTCTGTCCTTGGTCTGTCAGTAGGTACCGCTGCCCTAATTATTGTGCTGTCCGTATTTAATGGTTTTGAAAATCTCCTGTCTGGTTTATTCAGTAAACATAATCCTGATATTAAAATCGTAAGTAAATCTGGCAAAGCCTTCAATGAAAAATCTCTTAGAATAGAAGACATTAGCTCTTTTCCTGATATAAAATATCTTTCAAAAACATTGGATCAAACCTGCATGTTGCAATATGACAAAGCACAGGATTTTGGAATAATTAAGGGGGTTGATAGCAATTTTATTCATGTAAGCTTATTGGACTCAGCTTTGGTTGAAGGAAACCTCAGAGGCTCGTCTGATCCAAACTTCACATGGATAGGTCTGGGATTAGCTAATAAATTAGGTGTCTCACTTTCTAATGTTATGACTGATCTCTATGTTTTTACACCAAACGGAGATCAGCTCAATAATGAGTTTTCTCAGGAGCAATTCAGCAGACATCCACTTACTCCTTCTGCAATTTTCTCTCTTCATCAGGATGCAGATTATGAATATTTATTTGCTGATCTGGAATTGCTCAGAAAATTACTTAATGCGCCTGATTTACTGACTGCAATTGAGATTAAAATTCAACCCAAAACGGATATCAGCTCCTTGATCCGTAAAATTCAGCTGATTTGTGGTGCTGATTTTATTGTAAAAGACAGGTACAAACAAGATGAAGCTTTTTTAAAAATTATGAATCTTGAAAAATGGCTTTTCTTTTTACTATTCAGCCTTACGCTTATTCTTGTATCTTTTACAATTGTAGGTACACTTTGGATGATTGTTTTGGAAAAAAGAAAAGACATTTCTATACTTAAATCCTTAGGCATGACCACCCGACAAATCAAGAAAATTTTTCTGCTGATTGGTCTGGGAATCGGATTAATAGGACTCTTATCTGGATTTGTTCTGGCAATGATATTTTATATTCTCCAAATGAATTATGCTTTGATCAGAGTGCCGGATGAATTTATTATTGATGCTTACCCTATTGCCTTGCGCTCAGGGGACTTCCTTTTGGTAAGTTTCACGGTACTTTCTATTGTTTTACTCGCCTCCCTTTTACCCACAGCAAAAATCAGGGAAATAAAAGCCATTTTTAGGGAGGATTAATAATATCTATATGTTTTCCAAAAGCCTCATATGGATGGATATTCCATTTTAAATCTTAGACAAATTTTAATTAAAATCTCATTCTCAAAATCAAAAATTGATCCCGACTTTCACCAATGACATTAATAGAATAACTTTGCAGTCTTATGGAAGAATGGGAACTTGACTTTGAGTGGCTCAGAGTAAGACATTTTATTAAAGAACGGCTGAATCGGAAAGAATTACCTGATCTTAACGCCATCTTATTTCTGATTGGAATTCAGGAATTGGGCAGACCCATCACTGAAAAGTTTACAAAAGAAGAAAAACAAGACTTGATGCATATTGCCTCTTGTAGGTTGTTGTCACAAGATGGATATTATAATTTTGAAGGACTAGATCAGGATGGCTGGCCTCACTATGAATTGATTCGTCCTTTTACCTTAAAAGGTGCTAAAGAACAGGAGCAATACCTAAAAAAGATGGTCGTTAATTATTTTCAGGACAATTATTCAGAATGCTTTAAATAATATAAACATGATAAAATTTTTACCAAAACTGCTAATTGTATTATTAGCCCTTTCCTGCAACACTAAAAAATCAGGAAACTTTGCACTGATTGAAACCAGTTATGGAAATATGAAAGTCAGGCTTTACGATTCTACCCCAAAGCACAAGGCCAATTTTATAAAACTGGTTGAGCAGAAGTTTTATGATGGTACCCTGTTCCACAGAGTAATTAATAATTTTATGATTCAAGGTGGTGATCCGGATTCTAAAAATGCAGCTTCAGGTCAACCACTTGGATCTGGTGGACCTGGATATACCATCGATGCTGAAATAAGCAAGTTCCATTTTAAAGGAGCGCTATGTGCCGCCAGACAGGGTGATCAGGTAAACCCGCAGAAAAAATCATCAGGCTCCCAATTTTACATCGTCCAAGGTCAACCAATGGATGCTGCCCAATTACAAATGTTGGCCCTACAAAAAGGAATAAACTACACTGAATCAGACATAAAGAAATATTCAACGCTTGGGGGAACTCCATTTTTAGATGGGGACTACACCGTTTTTGGTGAAGTGGTGGAAGGATTGGATGTAATCGATAAAATTGCAGCAGTCCAGGGCGATCAAATGAACAGACCACTTGCAGATATTAAAATGACTGTTAAACTTGTAGATTAGGAAAAATGAGGTGGACCTTAGTTACAACCGCTGCATTTACAGTTCTCTTTGGCATTTCGGCCTGTGCTAAAAAATTCAGCCTATTTACAAGCGATAAAACAGTGGTTAAAATACCGGAAAAAATAAATTTTACTAATCTCTCCTCCAAAGCTTTGTCCTATGAATGGGATTTTGGCGATGGGGATATTTCATATGATAAAAATCCAATTCACCAATTCACTAAATCAGGTTTACACAAAGTTGTCCTTAAAGCTAACTTTGGTAAAAAGACCCTGGAGAGTAGTACCGTTATCGAAGTCAAACATCCTGATAAATGTCTGATAAGAATTGATACAAAATTTGGCTCAATGCTTGTCCAACTTTATGATGAAACTCCTTTGCACAGGGACAACTTTTCAAAACTGGTAGAAGAAGGTTATTTTGAAGATCTCCTATTTCATAGGGTGATAGGGGGATTTATGATTCAGGGTGGTGATCCGGATTCCCGTACAGCTTCTCCGGGAAGCCCTTTAGGAAGTGGAGGTCCTGGATATACTATACCCGCTGAGTTCAATAAAAATTTCATCCATAAAAAAGGTGCCTTGGCCGCAGCTCGTACTGGCGATTCTGTAAATCCAGAAAAAAAATCTTCGGGTTCACAATTTTACATCGTTCAAGGAAACATCCAGTCCGAATCCACCTTAAGTAGAATTGAAGATCAGAAAGGTATAAAATACAGTGATGTACAAAGAAAAATATATTTCGAAAATGGAGGGACCCCTTTCCTGGATATGGAATATACTGTATTTGGTGAAGTTATTGATGGACTAGAAGTAATCGACAAAATCGCAGCCGTTCAAACCGCACAGGGAGATAGACCAATCGAAGATGTAAAAATGAAGATCCGATTTCTTCATTGACCAAATGATAATTTAACTCTTGAGCTACATCTTAAGTTGAACTGATTTTATTTATTAAGGTTGAGCGATAAAAGACAATTTATCAATTAAGTCAAGCCCCTCACAGGTATAAACGATTTGTGATTAGCATTAAAGTAATGAACCGCAGTCTATTAAGTGGTTGACTTTTGCATAGCTCCGTTCAAAAGGCAGCCGCGAAATCAATAAATAAAAAATTTTAAAGTATTTAAGCTTGGAATACAATTTTATAAATCTCAAAATGGGCTTAATGTATCCATCAAAAATTAAACTATACTGCAAAATAGCGGATCATTCCTTTTATTTCCTGATCCTCAGTAAGTGAAGGAATTAATTCAAAAAGCAACTCGCTTCCTGAGGCGTCATCCTGCAAAACCTCTTCCAAACCAATAATGGCAGCATTTCTGTCACCCCTTAAAAGTTGTAGGACAATTTTACAGTAACAAAGATCCGCACCTACAGAGTACTTATCTGCCCTAAGCAGTACCTTTTCCGCTTTTGCCAAGTTGTTCTGTTGGAGAAGGAACTTTATATACATAGCCCAATACTGACTTTGCTCCTGACCACATCTGGCCGCTTTATTGTAGTGGATTTCCGCTTTTCTTAAATTATTAAGGTGCTCATAAGCCTTTGCAGCACCTGCATGATATTCTTCCCGATATTCATCAATCTCTAATGCCTCTAAAAAATACTTAAGTGCAAATTCCCAATTCTCCTCTTTTAAAAAACACTCACCCAAATAGTAAAACACTTCATCGTTAAATGGGTCCTGGCTGATTGTTTTTTGTAGAATTTGTTTTGCCTCTTTGTATCGATTTAATTTGATTAGACATTCAGCCATAAAAGCAACAAGCTCTGTATCCGGCCCAAACATTTCATTGGCTTCAGAGTAGCACTGGTAGGCTTTTTCATATGCCCCCATCTGCAGGGCCAATTCTGCACAATCCATGTACCCTTGCTCGAACTTATTGTTGATCAAGAAAGAATATTCCAAAGCTTCCATAGCCTTGTCATATTCTCCCAAACAGGAGTGGGCATGACCCAAATTATACCACGCCAGATAAGAATATGGATTTTTATCTATAATTTCAGTGTGCAATTCAACACTTTCCTCATACTTCTTTGAAAATTCTACGCTCACCCAAATTTGTTGGAGGGCCTTAGAATTATTAGGATTTATGGTTAACGCTTCCTTAAGCGTGTAGAACATTTTTTCAAAATCTTTCATTGACTCATTAATAAAAGCTTCCATTAATAAAATTTCCTGCAGATCGGTTTTTTGGAAGATTAATTTGAGCTCATCGATGATTAGAAGTGCTTCTTCCTCATATCCCTGAATAGTAAGCACTTTTGCTTTGAGTAAGGGAATATCAACATCATATGGCGACAAATGATAAGCTTGATTTACAATTTCAAGTGCTTCATCGTACCTGCTTAAACTTAATAAAAGTCTAACCTTGGTAATATAAAACTCAATTCGATATTTGTATTGCTTTAATGCAATATCGACGACTTGTAAGGATCTTTCAGGCCATCCCTGCTCTTCGTAATGAGAGATTAATTTGTGGTAGGATTTTTCGACCCATAATTCAGGCGAGAGACTCTGCACAGAGTCCTCAAACTCAGCTATGAGTTTTGAAAGTTTTGGATTTTGCTTCGTTTTCCTAGACACTATCTTCTCAGGGATTAATAATGACTCCGTAAAAGTATATAATTCTTGCGATTAGTCTAATAAAAAAAAATATTGCGAATTTTCTCAGTTGAATGCCTCATCAGTTTTATATATTCAAAATATTTGTCCTCAACTTTATACAAATGATTAAAATTTTGCATGTTATTTTGAAACATTCATAACTCCTTATTTTTCATGACAAAGTAAATATTGAAGATTTTTTTAAAAAAAATTCAATCTCTTCTTCCTGACAAAAATACTCCGGCAATGATTAATAGTCCACTAATCGTAATGTTTGCACTTAAATCCCCTTTTTTCATAATCAGCGCAAAAATTACGGCGATTAAGGGCTGTAAATAAATATAATTACTTACAAGACTTGAATCACTCAAAACCAAAGCTTTTGCATTAAAAGTATATGCTAAAAAAGTAGTACACACTAAAACAAATCCTAATGAATACCATTCTGTATTGGTAAACCCTGCCCAATTTACCCTTCCAATTTCCTTGAATCCAAATGGTAGACACATGAAACAGGCTATCAAAAATATCCACTTCATGATATCAAATGCAGAATATTTATTCAGTAATTTTGGAATCCTTGTTAGATAAAATGCATAGGAAATAGCATTCGCCAACACAAGCAAATCTCCGACCCAATTCCCACCTCGCGAATCCTTAGGATTGCCAGACATTATAAGCCCAATTGCCCCCACAAATCCTATCCCACATCCCAGCCAGTTGATTCTGCTCAATATCTTCCCCTCTATGGTACTTAATATCAATACCAGCAATGGTGTGCATACCATGATGAGTGCTGCATGAATTGGACTCGTCAGTGCCAACCCATTAAAAAACAAAAGTTGGTTAGCCAAAACGCCTGTAATGGAACAAATTATTAGCTCAAGATGGTCTGATTTATTCACCCGCTTCGGCAAACCGAAAAACAATACAAAAAGTACTGTCGCCACTACAATCCTTAACAGTATAAAACCATTTGCGCCTATAATGCCAGGGTCTAAAACTATTTTGGCAATAGAATAGTTTGCTCCATATATTAAAGCCACCAAAAACAGTAGAAGGTGAGCTAGCCTGAAATTCTTTCTTATATAATCCAATTCCTAAATTCTATGTGTCTTCTGACTCGCCCAAAATAAAAGTGTAATACTTAAAAACAATGAAATTCCTGCCTGAGTTGCTAATGTGTGCTCATATAAAAATGAACTCCAAATCACCCCCTGGATTGCAAAGGATAAAACAAATTTTGAAGTATTGTTCTTTATAAATATTGCCCAAAATAACCCCAAAAGACTTAACAAACTAAAAATCCCGCAAAATGCCCAACTGTATATAAATTGATTATGTGGGTATTTGATTAATCGGTGATTTAGATGATCCAGATATGTTTTCTCAGTAACTGTTTGCATATCTCCAATTCCACTTCCAAGTATTGGATGCGACTTGATCATTTCCAAACCCATTTCAATGGATTTTATGCGCTCTAAATCTGAATAGTATAGCCACTTACCCCTGGAATACTCGCCAATTTGCCACAGCGTATAGAAATATTTATTTTGAAGACTTGGGCTGAAAGTAAAAAGAAGGCCAACAAGAATAGCCATTAAACCTAAGCCACCAAATAAAATATAGTATTTTTTCTGTTTGATTGCAAAAATCAAGAGATAAATTATTATTCCTAAATACAAACCCAAAATTCCTGACTTAACACTAAGCACATGAATCAAAACAAAAAAATACATCGCCAAAAGAAAAATAAAATATTCTTTAACGGAATACTGCTTAAAAGGTATACTTAACAATTTTTCTATCAGCAGAAGTAACGCACAGGCAAGAATTAAACTAAATCGAACGTGTGAAATAGGCGTTGCAATAGGAATCCCTTTTAATAAAGCCAAATTCATATCATCATAATGATTAAGATAATTCCAAAGTACATACACAGAAACAATCCACAAACTGAATATTCCTATAAATAAAATAGATTCAATTTCCTTTATTCTTAGTCTGCCATGGGCTACAAAAGCGAGTGGAAACACCAGTAATGGCAACTGAATTCTCAATTGATCTAACCATTCTATTTTATTTTCAGACCATAATCCGGAAAGTACCACAATCAAATAATACAAAATTATCCATCCGGGAATAGGCTCTTTGAATATTTGATTTGTCAAATTATTTATATCCTCTTTATTAATGAGCCTGATTTTATCATTTTCATCTTTGAAAAAGATGGTTAATCCTAAAATAATGGTAGAAATGCTCATTAGAAAATTCGACCAGCCTAGTGCACATGCACAAAGACACATTGCAAAAAAGAATATTCGTTGTATACCTTTTGCTTGAATCTGAATGGTAACTTTCATTAATATATCAAAAATAAGGGCATTTTTAAAATTCATGGTATTTCCGACTAAGATCTACAGCAATTCCAGTTAATTAACAATCAATTCACTTTTTGCTGTTTTCTAAATCCTATTCCCCATTTAATTCTTTTATTTCAAACAAAACACAAACGCATGATCAAAGATCTTCATATTTGTTTTTCGATATTATTGATGAAAAAAAATGCAAGATGCCTGATCATCCAAAAATCTACCGTATTTTGTGACCTTTCCAAACCCCTATAATAAAATAGATGTCCCAGGATTGGTTTGCACCTCTAGAGAAGTTAAATCAGGAAATTTTAGATTATCCGATTTCCAATATTGCTGAATTGGAACAATTTAGAATTAAGTTTCTGGGGTCTAAAAATATTTTAAAAGCTTTTTTTTCTAATATCAGTTTTGTTCCCAGAGACCAAAAAAAAGAATACGGACTGCGGCTGAATGCCATTAAACAAACAGCAGATGAAAAATTTTCATCTGCTTCACAAATAATCGCTTCAGCTGACTCTAAAATTGTAGTGACTCCTGACATGAGCCTCCCCTCTATTAATCTTGGAGCAGGATCAAGACATCCCATTTCTCAGGTAATGGATAAAATTATTGGAATATTTTCAAAAATTGGATTCGAAGTAGCTGAAGACAGAGAAATTGAAGATGATTGGCATAATTTCACCGCACTGAACACTCCTGATGATCATCCTGCCAGAGATATGCAGGATACCTTCTATTTGAAGGACTTACCAAACATGCTTTTAAGAACCCACACTTCTTCTGTACAATCCAGATTTATGAAGGCCTACCAGCCACCAATTAGGATCCTGGCTCCTGGAAGAGTGTATAGAAACGAAACCATTTCAGCACGATCCCATTGTCAGTTCCATCAAGTTGAAGGACTCTATGTAGACAAAGGCGTTTCCATGGCAGACCTGAAACAAACACTTCTCTTTTTTGCCAAGGAAATGTTCGGCCATGATGTTAAAATTCGATTGCGACCTTCGTATTTTCCATTTACGGAACCCTCAGCAGAAATGGACATCTACTGGGGATTAAAAGATGAAACGGATCACAGGATTACAAAAGGAACAGGTTGGCTGGAAATTCTTGGATGCGGCATGGTTGATCCGGCTGTTCTGTTAAATTGTGGCATCGACCCAGAAATATATTCCGGCTTCGCTTTTGGAATGGGAATTGAACGGCAGGCAATGTTACTGTATAAAATTCCCGATATCAGATATTATTTTGAAAATGATCTGAGATTTTTGAGACAATTTAAAGGCGCCTAACCAATGTCTCAAAAACCAAGTTTAGCAAAAGGTACCCGCGACTTTCTTCCACTTCAGACACGTAGAAGAAAATTTATTTTTGACACAATAGAAGATTCCTTCGTTCGCCACGGATATCAACCTTTGGAAACACCGGCAATTGAAAATCTCTCTACTCTAATGGGGAAATATGGTGATGAAGGAGACAAATTGTTGTTCAAAATAATTAACAGCGGAGACTTTTTAAAAGATTGCAATCCTCAATTTTTAAAAGATGGAGATTCAAACAAACTTTTAACCCATATTTCTGAAAAAGGACTGAGGTATGACCTTACTGTTCCCCTTGCCAGAGTGGTATCCATGAACCGTCACCTGATCACTTTTCCATTTAAAAGATATCAAATCCAGCCGGTTTGGCGGGCGGATAGACCCCAAAGAGGTAGGTACAGAGAATTTTACCAATGTGATGCAGATGTTGTAGGCTCCGGAAGTTTAATGTTTGAGGCCGAACTTCTAAAAATTTATGATGATGTATTTCATTCCTTGGGGATTCCGGTTAAGATTGTGATCAATCACAGGAACATTTTAGAAGGAATTTCAAAACACGCTGGAAATCCTGATCTTTTCGTTTCCATGACTACAACTTTGGATAAATTAGACAAAATTGGTGAAGAGGCTGTTAAAAAAGAACTTGTTCTCATTGGGTTTGAAGAAACTGCAGCAAGCGAAATTATTGAGCTTACAAAAAAAACTGAACTCAAGGATTTTTGTCTGAACGAAAAAGCAGAAAAAGGTGTACACGCTATTGAAGAGGTGTTTTCTTTTCTCGGTGATGTAGAAACATATAACCATATTTCTTTTAACCCCTCACTGGCAAGGGGATTAGGGTATTATACCGGCTGTATATTTGAAGTAATTCCGACAAGCATTAAAATGGGAAGTTTGGGAGGTGGAGGTCGATACGATAACCTTACTGGCATTTTTGGTCTGGATGGAGTTTCTGGTGTAGGAATTTCTTTTGGCGCAGACAGAATTTATGATGTCATGCATGAACTGGAACTTTTCCCGGAAGACCTTAATTCTTCAGTCCAAATTCTGATAACAGCCCTGGATGAGAATAGCCTGAAACATGGCTTTTCATTGGCAGGTAAACTTCGGAAAAGTAAGATAAGTGTGGATGTTTATCCCGAATTCACAAAACTTAAAAAAGCATTTAAATACGCTGAAGACCTCAAAATTCCAAATGTCCTTATTATCGGAGAAGAAGAACGCTTAAAGGAAATATATCCTGTCAAAAATCAATTAAACGGGGTACAGGAATATTTGACATTGGATTCAATTGTGGATAGATTTACTCCTACAAAATAACTTTCGTTTGAGATTGACTTCTAACCTTAAGCCCCTAAATTCCTAATTCTTCAAAATGAAATTGGGTGTTCTTTTATTCAAAATTTTATTTTTAATGAAGAGGATGTTTCTGACGAATTCCAATTTTACCCATCCTAAGCAATAGGATTTCCTTAGGCAAAGAAAAGGATCCATAGATCAAGACCCTTTAAGTTTTTTTGACTAACCAAAGCGGATCAAGTAGGTAATGGATCAAACTTAAACTATTTAAGGATTGAGGAAATGAGTGAATTTGTGATTGTGAGGAAGACTGAACGATCTCTGCTTCAGCAGAGTAGCGTGCGACAGCACGATAAGTGAAGGCACCGCGAAAGCGGCTAACGAAAAATTTTAAGAAAAGAGAGAATTAAAGAATAACCGAATAATTTCTGCCCTTGACAGAGTATCGTACGAAAGCACGATAAATGAGGGAGGTCTCCGACCGCTTGCGAACATGTCCGACCATTGGCAGAACAACGAAAGATGAAATTCTTTGTCTTAGAATAGAAATTCTATTGAAATATAAGGGATCCAATAGTCTCTATCCCATTCAAGGAAACTAATTTCCCACCTTAGGCATATTGGGTATCATCTCATATATTATAAAATTTTATAATATGTATTAACACAACATTTAACCCATTAACAATTTATTCTAAAACATAATAAGTACCTTTGTCGTTCTCTTTACCTGCAGAAGTAAAATATACCAATTGGATAATTTTCCTTCTTTTAAGTTTTTTTTGTTATATATTAGTTGCTTCTTTTTAACCATGATATATCGATTGATTTTTTTAGGCCTGATTATGTGCTCTTTTCCGCTGCTCAAGGCGGAGACTGCTATGCGGCCCGAAGAGGTCCTTTCCTTCTCCGATAGACTCAATGCTAATTATCAGGAAGAAGAAATTATTGATCGATTAAAAGGGATGTATTGTTTGGTTAACATGGTCATCGATGCGGACGTAATTGATCAAGTTAAGCGATTTATCCTGATAGACAGAACCTCAAGTAGAAAAATTTTAAATAGAAAAGATCAATATTTTCCACTAATAGAGAAACTACTTTTAGATAATAACCTTCCGGCCGAAATTAAGTACATAGCAGCAATCGAATCCACCCTAAATCCTTCTGCAAAATCGTATATGGGTGCGGCCGGACTATGGCAGTTAATGCCGGGAACAGCCAAAATCAGGGGACTCAAAATTGACGACAAAATTGATCAAAGACTTGATCCAGTAAATTCTACTCTTGCAGCAATAAAGTATTTTAAAGCTCTATATGGAATGTTCGGGGACTGGTCACTTGTCATGGCTGCTTATAATTGTGGGGAAAATAAGGTCCTGGAAGCTATTGAAAAATCCGGTTCAAGGGACTTTTGGACCATCCGGAAAAATCTCCCCCGTCAAACGCAGTTGTTTGTGCCTGCTTTCATAGGTGTCAATTATATGATGCAATATTTTTCTGAGCATAACTTGTTTCCCGGTGAAGAGGAGTACACTTCAAATTTAGTGACGTTCGTTAAAATCAATAAAGAGGTAAATATTCCCAAATTACTTAAGAAGACATCAATATCTAAGGAACTTTTTAGATTTCTAAATCCCTCTTTTAGAAAAAATTCTATCCCTAAATCTGAGTCCGGACATTATGTTTGTCTACCAGACAGCCAAATGATAGAATTTGTAGAATTTTATAAGAACGAATATTACCCAAAAATGGATTCTTTAGATTTGGCAAATGTTTCCATACCTGGAAATTTATTGGACTTAATAAGTTTTACTCGCCCTTTCATTCTTGAACCTAATCCAATAGAAAATCTAGAGCCATCAGGGATGATTTATAATTCAATGGATTATGCTGATGTTAAAGCTCAACCTACCCTTAAAGTGGAAAGTCTCAAAAATTGTAGCTATCATTTGGTAAAAACCGGAGAAAGTTTAGTTGAAATTGCTAGTCAATACACCAATATCTCTGTTCAAGATCTTATAACTTGGAATTCAATCAGCGATGATGATGAAATTCCAAACGGCACAGTTCTACTGATAAGAAGTTAAATTTATTTTAAGACTCGTATGGGTTTTTGCAAATCTACTCTTCACCTGACTTTTCTGGGTTTGTATTGCTAAGTATCTCTTTTTTTAATCGAAGCAACATTTTAAGAAGTCCATCTTGAATTAAATTGTATTTTTTCTCTTCTTTGGCAACATAAATCAACATCATGGTGAGATTGCCTACATCATTCAAAAATTCTGGGTCTAACTTTTCCTTCCAGTTTAACCGGTAACATTCCTTCATCCTTCTTTTAATCCTGTTCCTGACCACAGCTGACTTAAAAGCTCTTTTAGGTACAGAAAAAGCTACCCTTGGCATTAGCCTCGGACAATTTTCATCCTCTACACGAAATTTTACGAGAATTGGGTAACACAAGACCGAATTTGGACTTTCAAATAAAAGCCCAATTTGCTTGGCTGATTTTAGTCTTAACTCTTTGGGAAATGTTAAATCACGGACCACATCCGGATCTCAAGTTGATTATTTCAATCTGCTCTCATCTGAAACAGTCAACCTCTGACGTCCTCTGGATCGTCTTCTGGCCAATACTCTGCGACCGTTCTTAGACTTCATACGGCTTCTAAAACCATGTTTATTGGCTCTTTTTCTTCTGGAAGGTTGAAATGTACGTTTCATCGTAGTTGCAAATTTAAAAGCCCTCTTTTAAAGGGATGGCAAAGGTAGTTCAATATTATTAATTGTCAAAGATTTTTTTAACTATTCATTGAAATTAGGAATTCTTCATTTCTTGTAGTCCCAACCATATGTTTCTTTATAAATTCAATAGCCTCTTCAGGTTTCATGTCGGCTAAGTGGTTTCGTAACACAAACATCTTTTGTACAATGGTGTCATCCAACAATAGATCCTCCCTCCTGGTACTTGATTTGGTAAGGTCAATGGAAGGATACATTCGTTTATTGGCAAGACTACGATCTAATTGTAACTCCATATTACCGGTTCCCTTGAATTCTTCGAAAATAACACTATCCATTTTGGATCCGGTATCGATTAATGCAGTAGCCAATATAGTAAGGGAACCCCCATTTTCAATCTTTCTGGCAGCTCCAAAAAACTTTTTAGGCTTTTGCAAAGCATTTGCCTCAACTCCTCCGGATAACACTTTCCCCGATGAAGGAGCCACAGTATTATACGCTCTGGCCAGACGAGTGATCGAATCAAGTAAAATAACTACATCATGACCGCATTCCACCAACCTTTTAGCTTTCTCCAGTACAATGTTTGCTACTCGGGTATGATTGTCCGCAGGTTCATCGAAAGTCGAAGAAATAACCTCAGCCTTCACACTTCTCTTCATATCTGTAACCTCCTCAGGTCGTTCATCTACAAGCAATACGATCAAATAACACTCGGGATGATTGGCCGCAATGGCATTGGCAATGTCTTTTAATAAAAAAGTCTTACCGGTTTTTGGCTGTGCTACGATTAAGCCCCGTTGACCTTTACCTATTGGTGTAAACAAATCAATGATCCTGTTACCATAATCTCTTCCTGTTGGAGAGGTGGTCAGCTTAAATTTTTCATTTGGAAACAATGGCGTTAAGTAATCAAACGGAACTCTGTCTCTAATTTGTTTGGGCTCAAGACCATTTACCTTTGAAACTCTTAATAAAGCAAAATACTTTTCTCCTTCTTTGGGAGGTCTGACTGCGCCTACTATCGTATCCCCGGTTTTTACACCAAACAATTTAATTTGGGAAGGGGATACATACACATCATCTGGTGAACTAAGATAATTGTAATCGGAACTTCTCAAAAAACCATACCCTTCCGGCATCATTTCCAAAACTCCTTGTCCTTCTACTACTCCTTCTAACTCAACAACAAAAACAGGTTCTTGTGGAACAACTTCCTGTTCGGTTTGATCTTCCGGCGATTCTGTATTTTGGGACTGGGAAATATTGGCTTGGCTATTCTGCGGTGGATTTATAGGTTGCTGGTCTCTTGGATGCGGACGGGGTTGATTTCGATTATGTCGATTTTGGTATGCCTCTCTCCTGGGTTTAAATTCTCTTCTTTGATCTACATTAGCTTCTGTTTCCTGAGGTTTTGTTTCTACCTCTTCGGTCTTTGTTTCTGGATTGGACTCAACCTGCTCCACAATTGATTCAGGTTTTGTTTCTCTGACTTTCTCGGCTCCTTCCGGCTTAATAACCCGGCGTCTCCTGTTCCGAAGATTGTTTTCGTCTTCCAATATTTCGTAAGATTTTTCTTTGGACGGAACTTCAGATTCATTTTGTGAAGTCTCTTGATCCGATATAGATTTCTTACTTCCAACCAGAGCCTGTTGGTCCAGAATTTTATAAACCAAATCCTGTTTGGTTAATTTTTTTGCATTTTGAACACCAAGACGCTCAGCAATTTCCTTAAGCTCCGGAACAAGCATGTCGTTCAATTGTAAAATGTCGTACATAGACAAAGTCAAGAATTAATTTAAAAAATAATTGAAATAGGATATTTATGATTAGACCTACTTCTTGCTGCATCAATCAAAATACAAACCGATAATGAACTTCTTAAAGTTGAAAAAGAAAAGTAAAAATTCGGGAATTTGTTTTAGACGGGCAGCCAGGCCCTAACGGTGCAAATATACACCATTTTATTAGACTGTACTTTTTTTTATCAAAAAATCATCATTTACCCGTAAAATTGCCCTAAATTGGACAAATGATTGAATTAAAAATACTCAGAAACGAAACGGAAAGGGTTATTGCCGGTTTAAAGAAAAGAAATATCAGCCAAGAACAATTAGATCTGGTTCAGGAAATAATATTTCTGGACGACCAGCGTAAATTATCTCAAGCCAATATGGATCAGAGGCTATCCCAAATTAACCAATTGTCTAAAGAGATTGGCTTAGCAATGAAATCAAATGATCTTGCTTCCGCCGAAAAAAACAAACTGGAAGTCGCACGACTTAAAGAAGAAAATAAGGAGTACGAAGAATTGCTCAACTCTAGCCTCAAATTAATTGAGGAAAAGCTTATCCAGTTACCTAATATTCCACATGTTTCTGTTCCGGAGGGAAAATCCGCCGATGACAATCTTGTATATAAAGATTGGACCGACCCAATGCCTGATCTGCCGGAAGATGCCTTACCACATTGGGAATTAGCTAAGAAATATAAGGTTTTCGATATGGAATTAGGGGTTAAAATAACCGGTTCAGGCTTCATTTTATACCGTAATAATGGTGCAAAACTTCAAAGGGCCCTCATAAATTTTTTCCTCGATGAAGCCAGCAAATTGGGTTATGAAGAAATTCAGGCTCCCCTTATGGTAAATGCTGATTCTGCTCGAGCAACAGGCCAACTCCCTGATAAGGAGGCTCAAATGTATTTTGTGGAAAAAGATGAACTTTATCTTATTCCAACTGCCGAAGTGCCCGTCACTAATATTTACCGGGATGTGATTCTGAAAGAAGCCGATTTCCCTGTCCTTTTGACCGGATATACCCCTTGTTTCAGAAGAGAGGCCGGCTCTTATGGGGCTCATGTTAAAGGTCTGAATAGGGTTCATCAATTTGATAAAGTTGAAATTGTAAGAATTGAACATCCCGATAATTCGTATGCAGCGTTGGAACTTATGCTAAATCATGTAGAAAATCTCCTTAAAAAACTCGAACTCCCATATCGCATCTTAAGATTGTGTGGGGGTGATATGGGGTTTGCCTCTGCGCTAACTTACGATTTTGAAGTTTTTTCAGCTGCTCAGAAAAGATGGCTCGAAGTAAGTTCGGTATCCAATTTTGAAACTTTTCAGACAAATCGTATGAAATTACGCTTTAAGAACGAAAATGGAGAAACTCAATATGCCCATTCTCTAAATGGAAGTGCACTCGCCTTGGCAAGGATAGTTGCCGCTATACTTGAAAATCATCAAACGTCCAATGGTATTAAAATCCCAAAGGCCCTTCAGAGCTATTTTGGAAGTGAATGGATCAATTAAACCTTAAATTTGGTAAACCTGTTAAGTCGATTAATTCTTAGATAATTATTAATTTTTAATTGATTTGAAATCTTTTACAGGTAAAATTGTTATTACTTCTGATAATTTAATTTGCAACAAAGTATGAATATGTTTTTCAATTCCGATTATATGATTTTCAATATCCTGGCTATGGTTATGTCCGGTATTGGGTATCTGGTCCATACCAGATTAAAATCAAAATTTGAATATTACGGTCAGATAGCCATTAAATCTGGACTTTCCGGCAAGGAAGTGGCGGAACAAATGCTCGCCCATTATGGTATATTTGATGTCCAGGTACACGAATCTCAAGGTATGCTCTCAGATCATTACAACCCCCTTAACAAGACAGTTAACCTGAGTTCCGAAGTTTATCATGGTAGATCAATTGCTTCTGCTGCTGTTTCTGCACACGAATGCGGTCACGCAGTACAACATGATACATCCTATGCTATGCTTCAACTTCGTTCTAAAATTGTCCCGGTAGTTAAAATAGCCTCTCTTGCACAACAATTTCTACTGGTGTTTGCATTTATGCTTGCCAATACCTTTCCCACCTTGTTATTGATCACAATAATTGCTTTTATGATCACAACTCTGTTCAGTCTGATTACACTTCCTGTTGAATTTGATGCCAGCAGAAGGGCTTTGGTGTGGCTGGATGAAACCGGTGTGGCTAAAGGCCAAGAATATGAAGGTGCTAAGGATGCTCTGAAATGGGCTGCCATGACCTATGTCGCTTCAGCACTTTCCTCACTTGTAATGTTAATCTTTCTGATTTTAAGATACATGTCTTCAGACCGGGAATAAGCTTTTTTTATATTTTTGATCTTTAATTCAAATCCGGTATGTGTGAATACTGGAATTTCAAAAAACTAAAATTATGTCTGCAGCATTAGAAACTCATATCGTCCAAACAAAAGCCGAATTTGAGAAGGCTATTGAACACCTTCAAAAAGAATTAACCAGAGTGCGCACAGGAAAGGCTTCCACAAATATATTGGATGGTATATTGGTAAACTATTATGGATCTCCTACCCCGCTGACTCAGGTGGCTAACTTAAGTCTTGCGGATTCCAGAACCATTGCCATACAACCCTGGGAGAAAAAAATCATTGGCGATATAGAACAAGCCATATTTGCTGCTAATTTGGGATTCACACCACAAAATGATGGTGAGATGATTCGTATTGCAATCCCCCCATTAACCGAAGAAAGACGTAAAGAATTTGTCAAACAAGTAAAACACTTTGGAGAAGAGGCAAAAGTCAGTATACGATCCAGCCGTCACAAAATATTGGACTTTATCAAAAAAGAACAAAAGAATGGTCTGGCTGAAGATATTGCAAAGACAAAAGAACAATTAATTCAAAATTTAGTCACAGACTATTCTTCAAAAGTGGATAAAATTATAGAGGTAAAAGAAAAAGAGATAATGACTGTTTAGTTCATATCTAAACTTATTTTATTTTTTGAATCCCTATTAGTATATGAAATTAGTTCTAAAAATAAGCAATCCCTAGAAAATTTTTTATCTGCAAAAATTAATTTCGGAATAATTTTCTAATTAGAAATTCCCATATCACGTTCTAAAATTATTTTGAGCTGCTCAACCTTTAGGTTTTTACCAATTATTTTTCGCTCCTTATTCAGCACATACATTTCTGGGGTGATATCTACGTAATATTTTGCATAAATCGAAGCATTTGTTGGATCATGCACATTGATCCAATTTTGCACCTGATATTTCTTTATGAAATCTCTCCATTCCTGATCTTTTGCATTCAAAACGATTGCAAAAACCTCTACCCCTTTATTTTTCCATTCTTCATAAAACTGCTTCAACTTCGGGGTCTCCTCCTGACAATGTTCACACTTTGGATCGTACATAAATACAATGATATACGGTTTTTTTATTCCGTAAATTGACTTGGTTTGCCCATTCGGATCAACAGAAATTACATCAGGACCAATTCTGTTCAAGAGACTAGCGCTCATTTCCCACGCCTTTTTTCGCAAATCTGCCAGTTCTTTTTCAGTCAACCAAAATGCACGGTCTTTTGTGAAATATTTATCAATGATATGAACATAAACAGCCTCCCCATCCATAACTTTTGTTTTGGATGGCTGGTATTTTAAAGCAATATAATTTGTAAAAAATTGAAACATTTCCGGATTCTCCAGTGATTTTTGAATAACAAAATCTGCCTGCCTTATAATAGAATCTGGCTGCTGCACAGTAAGATCTGTGATAAAACGATTCAGCTTATTAACAATGACTGGAGTTGCAAGCAATCTCGTGTCCTTCAAGTCGACACCATTCCAAAAATTAAGTCTGAAAAACTCTAATTTTTTACTGATGTCAGGCTCCCCGTTTGGCTTACGAAAATCTGGAACTTCAGGATTTTGTCCAGCAATTTTAAATTTTGTAAAAAAAACATTTGGATATTTTGCCTCCAGATTTCTCATGTAATCCTTCCTCTCCACATTGATCAATTCTAATGCTGCTTCAATCTTTTTTATTACTTCGGGATTGTTTGCTTGCTTTGACTTTTGCTCATTTAGAGAATCGAATTTTTTTTCATGCCTGCTTTGAAGAATCATCGATTGATATAATAGTTCATTATCAATTGAGCCGCTTACCTTCATACTGTTAATGTAATCTCCCTTATTAGCCTCCATGGTGAAAAATTGCTCGTCATTTATCATCATATGGAAACTCGAATAATCAGGAAGAATAATATAAAAATATCCGGGCTTGAAAGGAGATTTTCGCTTAAACTCGAATTCCCCCAAATCATTCATCATCGTGCTGTCCGCTATATAATTTTGATCAGCATATACCCCAATCATTTTGATTTTACCTCCGTTAAAACCATTTACTTTAAATTTGAGGTGGCAGCTATCCGATTGAGCGTATAATCCATTGATTGAAATCAAAAATGTCATAAGAAATTTAAAGTGCCAATTTTGTTTCATGCTGATATTTTAATTCAATAATTTATAAGGTAATCTGTAAACATCTCCCAACATTAACCAAAATTTTTCTGGTTGGTTTAATGAGCAAAATTAAGATTAACTGACCAAAATTAAATAACCTATTAGATAAATTCTTGATAGGCTAAAACGCAGTCTGGGGTCAAATATTTCATAACCACAACTTGTTTGAAGACATTCTAGGGATAATTTATATTCGATTTTTCTAAAAACTACTTTCATTGTACTTTTGGAATTGTTTCATCAAATAACCTCATGCTAATTTTATCGACCCAGGCAATAAGCGGATATACAGATTTTCTTGCACACCTAGCTGCGTTGGTGGTAGATTATTTGCCTAGGTTGCTGGGAGCTATTTTGGCATATATTGTCGGCACTGTGTTAATCCGATGGATTTCCTCAGTGGTCAGACGAGCTTTAATGGCCAGAGATTTCGACCCATCCTTACAATCTTTTTTGGCTTCTCTGATTCGCATGTCTTTGATTATTCTATTGCTCCTTTTTGTTTTTAGCATCCTAGGGGTGAACATGACCTCCTTTGCAGCCATACTCGCAGGGTTGGCTGTAGGTGTTGGTGCCGCACTTAACGGAACATTGGGCAATTTTGCCGGAGGAGTAATGATGTTGATTTTTAAGCCGTTCAAACTTGGAGACCAAATAGAGGCACAGGGGTTCACCGGCAGGGTGATTGAACAAGGAATTTTCAATACCTACTTACTAAGCAATGAAAATAAAACGATAATTCTTGCTAATGGAGCCTTGTCCACCGGCACTATTGTTAACTTGACTTCTTTTGGAAACTTAAGGGTGGAAATTCTGATGCCCCTGAACTTAAATAATGATTTTGAAAAAGCTAAAAAAATAGCTCTTTCAGCAACAAGGACCGTTGAAAAAGTATTGTCCGACCCCCCTGCTGAATTTCAAATACTCAGGTTCTCTGAAAACAGTGCTACAATTGCTGTTAGACCATTTTGTAAAGAGGATGATTACTGGCTGGTCTATTTTGAAACCCAGAAAAAAGTGAAAGAAGCTTTTGACGAAAACCAGATTACTTTTCCTCTGACAGAGAATAAAATTCAAATTGTCCCATTACCTAAAGGTTCATGATAAATCTAGCTTGCATATTACCCAATATTTGATATTACCTTCTTTACCTACCTTTGTCGACTTATGAAATCACGAAACGCTTATTTATTTTCAGTAATTGTTATTCTATTCATATTATTCCTTGACCAATCCATCAAGATTTGGGTCAAGACGCACATGCATCAAGGGCAGGAAATTCTTATTTTTGGTCAATCCTGGGCAAGAATTCACTTCGTAGAAAATGAAGGCATGGCATTTGGATTAAGCTTTGGAGGTGCAACTGGCAAACTTGCCCTGAGCATTTTTAGAATATTGGCGGTGCTTTTTTTATTTTACCTGCTTGGCAAGCTTATCAAGTCGAAAGAAAATCCTGCTCTGATTCTTGCCTTTTCTATGATTCTTGCTGGGGCATTGGGGAATATCATTGATTCAGCATTTTACGGAATGTTATTTTCTTATTCACCTTTCCATGGCGGAGTTGCCGAATTTTTACCTCCTGATGGAGGATATGCGCCATTTTTAATGGGTAGGGTAGTGGATATGTTTTATTTTCCCCTTATCCAATCTACATTCCCTTCCTGGGTCCCGATATGGGGAGGTCAGGAATTTGAGTTCTTTAGACCGGTTTTTAATTTGGCAGACTCCTCAATCTTTATCGGAATTTCTTTGTTTCTAATTTTCTATCGTAAATTATCCCCTGAGAATATGTCCGTAAAAAATGAATTAGTAACTGATAATCAATTAGATATAAACAAAAAAGCTTCCGAAACCGAAATTCCGGAAGCTGCCGAATAAAAAATTTGCCTTTTGTAAAATTTGACCTTAGGCAGATTTTTTACTGGTTCCTATAAAATTTTTAACTGCTTGTTGTGCTCGGTATACACACTCGTAATTGATTTTACAGTGCACATACTTTCCCACTTTTTCTGTCTGCAACACCCCTGCAAGCTTTAAAATACTGAGATGCTGTGATGTCACAGATTGCTCAATTTTCAAAGCATTGTAGATCTTGTTTACATTTACAATACCTTGCTTGTCAATAAATTGCAGAATTTGCAGGCGCAGTGGATGGGCTAATGCCCTCATCAGCTCACAGGAATAGTCGAGCTTAACTGCATTGAAAGTTACCTTAGTCTTCTTCATTGAAGTTTCTTATTTTGATTTTCGTAGTTATGACCTTGACAGCACAAATATCTAAAGATATTTTTAATTTCAAAACAAAATATTAAAAAAATTTAATATTTGTTGTGTGGTCATTTAAAACAAGTAACGTAAGGTAATTGCTTTATTCAAAAAAAGAAGACTTTAAGAGGTTCCTGATTTTCTATCCAGCCAATTCTTCAACAAGCTTGGATATTTGGTTCAAACGATCACGATCCAGAGAATAATAAATAAATTTACCTTGCCTGTCGGTCGCAACAACCCCTGCTCTGCGCAAAATGGCAAGATGCTGTGAGGCTACAGATTGCTCCAACCTCAACTTGATGTAAATGTCGGTTACAGTGAGCTTGTCCTGCTCTTCCAACAGGTCAATAACCCTTTGCCGAAGCTTGTGGTTGACAGCACGCAAAACCAATACGGCCTTTCTAAGATCCGCATAATCGAGCTGAATTTCTTTGCCACCCTTTTTCAGTGTAATCGTTTCGTTTTTTTTATTCCTCATGTCACAGAATTTAATAAAATGTGCAATAACGAATAAGGATTATCCAAAAATGTGCCAATTTTGGAACCAATGGGATTTATTTTAGTCACCGAATTTTGATATTCTGTTTTATTATATACATCAATACCTCTTATCCAGTTTTAGTTCAATGAGTTAGGTAACTTTTGCTTCGCCTTGGTAATGTTTGGGTCCATCAAATATTCTGGTACCGACTTCTGAATTGAGTCAAACCTGCCCTTATTAAAACTGCTGAATCCCAAATCTATTTGATGCCTTGCTAAAAGAGAAATACTTTTCATAAATATTTGATTATCAAATATTTGAAAATATATTTCGTTTAGATCTGTACCTACTATAAGTGCATTATCTGATTTTAAATGATGCGTAAGATAAAAGGTATCATCAATTCTTGTTGACTGAATCTCCTTCATTAAAGTACCGTCCTTTTGGAAAAGACAAACAAAATAATCATCCTTTCGAATTGACTTTGCGGCAATTATGGTTTGAACCTCATTAGCAATAGAACTTTTAACCACTTCTACCAAAAGCCTCATTCCATTAATTTGGATCAGAGGTATATTCAAACCCACACAGATACCTTTTACAGTGGCAAGACCTGCTCTGAGAGCAGTATAAGCTCCTGGACCGGTGTTAATACTGACAGCCTCTATTTGCGTTAACTTAAACCCAGATTCACTGAGACATTCCTGGATACTTAAATTCAGGAATTTAACCGGATCTGCTGCCTTCTTATTGATTTCACTGACAATCCTTCCCTCACAGGACACTGCAATGGAACAGGTCATACCAGAAGTCTCTACATGTAAAAGCTTACTCAAGCTAGTTTGATTTTCCTTTTAGGATGCCATTATACTTTTCCTGATCCCCTATAATTTTTATACCTTCTTTGACCAAAGGGTCATGTTGTAATCGGTTTAGTAGCTTACCACTTTCATAAAATTTTCTGGAAACCAGTTCCTCTCCTATTATAAAACCTATAAGATCCTTGTGCTTTTCAATTTGAATCCACTGATCCTGGTCAAGTTCCTTTTTAATATGCCCAAGTTCCTCGGTTAGCCCATTCGAAGGGTTATCTAATGTTAAATCCTGTAATTCCTTCAGTTTTTGCTCTAAAACTGATCGATCATCAAACTTACTGCTTTTTAGAAAATCTATAAATTCATCGGTTTTTTCAAATTTAAAACTCTTGGCATCCGCAGGTGGTGGATTTTTCAGCAGGTAATCGGTACAATAATTAAAAATCCAACTTTCATCTATCAATTTTTGGACAATTATAGGGTAGTCCGCTTCTTTCAATTCAATGTCTGGCTTCACTCCTCCTCCGTCAAATACAATTCTTCCATTTTTTGTTTTAAAGGCTGATCTCAGAGAATCTGACAAATGAACTTTCTGCCCATTATCATATCTCACACTCTGAATACATCTGCCAGATGGAATATAATATTTGGCAATTGTTAATTTAACTTTTGCATTATAACCCACATCCTTGGTGTTCTGAACCAAACCCTTACCATAAGAAATTTGCCCAATAATGACCCCACGGTCCAGGTCTTGTATGGCTCCACTAACAATTTCAGAGGCAGAGGCGGAGTTTTTGTTTATCAAAACAACCAAGGGTATATTCTCATCTACAGCCCCTGCCATTGTGCTGTAATTCTGATCAGTCTCTTTTAATTTACTTTTAGTGCTTGCTATAAGTTGCCCTTGGGGAAGAAATGTATTACAGACATTGACAGCCTCGTGCAACAATCCACCACCATTCTCCCTGAGGTCCAGTATGATTCCCTTCATTCCTGGATTCTCTTTTTTTAGTTTAACTACTGCTTCTTGAACATTTCTACCGGCATTTTCAGTAAACGTTGCCAAAGTTAAATACCCTACCTGATCATTTACCATACCAAAATATGGTACATTCGGTATATTTACCTCATCCCTGATTAATTTTAATGTTCTTGTTTCTTTTTCTCCGGGTCTTTGAATCTTAATTTCGACCTCTGACTTGGGTACACCCCTCATGATTTGGTAAAGATCTTCACTCTCCTTACCCTTGGCGTCAAGTCCATTTACTTCAAGGACCCTGTCCCCTATCTGCAACCCGGCTTTAAATGCCGGGTAATCTTTATAAATTTCAGTGATGGTAACATAATCTCCGATTTTCTTGGCCTTTGCCCCAATACCGTTGTAGCGGCCTTCCAATACAAGTCGGTAATTTTCAATCTGGGCCTCAGAGATATAATTAGTAAAAGGATCAAGAGTGTTTAACATGGCATCAATCCCAGCCTTCATCAACTTGGATGGGTCGGTCTCATCTACATAATTTGCATTGATTTCTTTGTACACATTTGCAAAAATTTCTATGTTTTTGGTAATCTCAAAATACTTATTATAATTCCACGCCGATCCCAGACACAGAATAAAAATGATTGCAAAACCTAAAGGCCATTTTAATTTATCCATTCTTAACATACCAAGTCGTTTCAACCTTAAGTACAAACGCCGAATGAAAAGGTTTAGTGTCGTATTTACAATTGAATCAATTATCTTTTCCTAAATCTTAAAAGTCATACAAAAAAGAGAATAATCCCAATATGGGGATAAATCCATTCCTGCATAATTTCCGGAAAAACAAAATTTTATTCTTTATTGCTTCCATTTTTTGCAAGAAATAAATTTTTAGCAAATTATTTTTTGAATTATAAAAATTTTATGTCAATCTTAATTTTATCAAGCAGTTTTCGAGTGATATTTCATAGAGATTTTCATACCTTACAACATTCAAATAAACCACATAAAACAATTCAAAAATGAGCACTGATCCCAAACACATCAGAAATGTAGTTTTGCTGGGCCACTCCCATTGTGGCAAAACCAGCATGATTGAAGCAATGCTTTATGAGTCAAAAGCAATTACCCGCAGAGGAACTGTGGAAGCCGGAAATACGGTATCCGATTTTAGTGATATTGAACAGGAAAGAAGAGGTAGCTTATTCAGCAAACTCATGCATGTCAGTTGGAAGGAGTCTAAAATCAATCTTGTAGATACCCCGGGGTCAGATGATTTTGTTGGTGAAATATTGTCCTCCATGAAAGTGGCCGACCTTGGTATCATGGTTTTGAATGCTGCTCATGGTGTAGAAGTTGGAACTGAATTGATTTGGGAATACAAGGAAAAATTTCAACTTCCCGGAATGTTTGTAATTAATCAATGCGACCATGAAAAAGCCGATTTTGAAAGTACCTTGGAACAAGCTATAGCAAGGTTTGGCCCAAAATTAATCCCTTTCCAATATCCGGTTAATACCGGAAAGAGTTTCAACGCTATTGTTGATGCCTTAAGAATGGTGATGTATGAATTTAGCCCGGATGGGGGGAAACCTATAAAAAAAGATATTCCACCTTCTGAATTGGACCGGGCAAATAAAATGCACAATGCAATTGTAGAAGCGGCTGCCGAAAATGATGACACCTTAATGGAACATTTTTTTGAAACAGGGAATTTGGAAGAATCTGAACTCGCAGAAGGCCTAAGAAAAGGTATTGCTAAGCAGCAGTTGTTCCCCGTATTTTGTGTCTCTTCCATTAAAAATATGGGAACAGGGAGAATCATGGGATTTATCAACGATGTTTGTCCTTCCCCTGCAGACAGACCCCTTACCAAACTTACTAAAGGTGAATTGGCAATTTCAACTTCTGGGCCTGCTACAATTTTTATATATAAGACCTTTAGCGAACCTAAAGTCGGTAGAATTTCTTACTTCAAAGTATACTCCGGTAAAGTGAAAGCCGGCGATGAACTAATCAATAATTCCAATAGGGGACACGAAAGAATTAATCAGATCTTTGTTTCAAATGGAAAAAATCGTGAATCTGTCAATGAATTGGTAGCTGGCGATTTAGGCGCCTTGGTGAAATTAAAAGACAGCCATACCAATAATACTCTGAGCATCAAAGGCAATGATATTGAGATTGAACCTATTCCTTTTCCAGAACCAAGAATCAGAACCGCAATCCACACGGAAAATAAAAATGATTTGGAAAAATTGGTCAAGGCTATTCATGAAATTCAGGAAGAAGATCCAACGCTAATTTTCGAACAATCCATGAGGCTTAAACAAAATCTTTTACATGGGCAAGGACAAATGCATCTCGATCTTGTAAAATACAGAATAGAGAAATTACATGGACTGCATATGGATTTTGTTAAACCAAGAATACCTTATCTCGAAACCATCACAAAATCCTCAGATACCTCCTATCGCCATAAAAAACAATCAGGAGGGTCAGGCCAGTTTGCTGAAGTGCATATGCGCGTTGAACCATATTATGAAAATATGCCTGAGCCGGCAGGGTTAACGGTAAGAAACAAGGAAATTGAGGAATTGGAGTGGGGTGGAAAATTTGCATTTTATTGGTGTATAGTGGGTGGTTCCATTGATACAAAATTTTCAAATGCAATTAAGAAAGGAATCATGAACAAGATGATAGAGGGCCCTCTAACTGGTTCATATTGCACCAACATCAGAGTTTCTGTGTATGATGGTAAAATGCATCCTGTAGATTCCAATGACATGGCTTTCCAGATTGCAGGTACCATGGCATTTAAAGAAGCTTTCCAGCATGCCGGGGCCCAAATTATGGAACCGGTTTATGACCTTGAAATATTATGTTCAGATGAAGTGATGGGTGACATTATGGGTGATTTGCAAACCAGAAGGGCAATCATTGTTGGAATGGATTCTGATGGACATTATCAGAAAGTTAAGGCCAAGGTCCCATTATCTGAAATGCATAATTATTCTTCATCACTTAGATCTCTTTCTCAAGGTAAAGCCAAATTTTCCATGAAGATTGCAGAGTATGCGCCGGTATCTCCGGACATCCAGCAAAAACTCTTGCAAGAATATCAGGCGATTCATAAAGAAGCAGAAGAATAAAAACTAATTTTGTTTAACCTTAGGAATAAACTTAAGGTTCGTTCAATCAATATCCATTGGAGATTTTCTTTGATGCAAAAAGGCTTTTCTATAATTCAACCGGTTTAGGTAATTATGCAAGATGGTTGATTAAATCCTACCACGAGCATCATCCGGAAGATTCAATAAACCTTTTAAAACCGGGATATAAATTTTCTCCTTGGCAAGTTGAGTTTGAACTGAACGGAATAAAAAGAATTGAATATCCAAATCCTTTGGGAATTAAAAGAATTTTTGGTCTTGGTGAATACATTCCGCCAGGTAAAATATTTCATGGACTAAGTGGCGAGATACCCTATTTTAAAAATAAGAGATCTATTAAAGCTTTAGTCACCATTCATGATGTAATTTTTCAAAATCGCAAAAACGATTATTCTCTAATCGATCGAAATATCTACCATCTCAAAACCAAATATGCAGTACACCACTCTGCTCATATCATTGCGATAAGTCAAAAAACCAAATCAGAGTTAATCAGATGGTACAATGCTGATCCAAATAAAATCACAGTAATATACCAAAATTGCGCCCCTCAATTCTATCAGGATGTAGATTCAAAATCCAAAATCCTATTTCAAGCAAAATATGGATTACCATCTAATTACTTTATTTCTGTTGGCAGTTTTAATCTCAGAAAAAATCAACTAAGCATTTTAAAAGCTTTAAAAACAACAAAATTATCAGACCGAATGCCGGTTGTATTTATTGGAGAAGGCAACATGAAAAATAAATTCAGAAAGACAGTTTTAGAAATGAATTTAGAAAACTATTGCTTTTTTCCAGAAAACGTAAGCTCAAATGAACTGTGTGTAGCCTATTCAAATGCACAGGCCTTAATTTACCCTTCATTAAGTGAAGGCTTTGGAATCCCGGCCGTGGAAGCTTTGGCAATTGGAATACCTGTGATTTGCCACGAACATACGGCTGTCGAAGAAGCCGCAGGAAGCGGTGGAGTTTTTATTGATACCTCTGAACCAGAATTATTAGCCCATAAAATGGTTGAATTAGCACATAATTCTGAATTAAGGATTGATCTTATAAATAACGGAAAAGCTCATATTAAAAATTTTAGCGAAAAAATCAGCATGAATCAACAAAAATTTATTTACAACATGTTAGCCTGAATTATAACATATTCTATTGTTATTGATATATTTATACAATTCACTTGATTATATATAAATAAAAAAAATATTTTTTTTATAGAATTGGTACGGTTTTTACATAATACCTAACAGATTTCATTCTTAAAATTTTAGGTTTCATTCTCATTCATTCAGCGGCGCTAGATAAACGATTTAGCGCCGTTTTTTTTTAAATGATTTTTACTATTGGATGAGTTGCGATTTTTCAAATAGAAATAAAATCCAGAATTTATTGGATTACTAAAATTTGAATACCATTTGAACCTAAAATCAATACAGGACAGGAAACTTCATAGCATAGATTAGGAATTGTAAAACACTAATTACAATTAGAAGCTCAACTAAATAAAACCCCTTAATTACCGAGTCATTTGAAAAGAGAAATGTCCGTTTGAAAAATTTCACCTATGATCTTTATGAAAAAAGGAAAGACCGGCGAAATAGAATTATTTTGTTATAAAAAGGTAGGAAAATTTTAAAATCACTTTTAGTGTGGATAACTCTTTTTTCTATATTTTCCATAGAGTACTTTCACTTCGAAGTGATGTTTAAATTCTATTAGGGTATTACTAAACAAAAATAATTTATACTAAAACTTAAATCACAAGAGGGCTAAAAAAGTGTTGATTTTTTTATGGAATATCTCTAAACTTATCCATTAAAAAACCAACACCTTTAACTTTTAATATTTTGGAATTACTTTTTTCCGTAATTCATGCCTATTTCAATTTTCTCTTGAGATTTTAAATCGGCATGCCCCTTACCATACATTTTACCCAAAATAGGAGCTATGGTTAATCCAACTAAACATGTCAACTTAATTAATATATTCATGGAAGGACCTGAAGTATCTTTGAAAGGATCTCCGACCGTATCTCCAATCACAGCAGCTTTATGTGGTTCAGACCCTTTGTAATAGGTTACTCCATCTATTTCTACACCGGCTTCAAAGGACTTTTTAGCATTATCCCAAGCTCCACCAGCATTGTTTTGAAAGATGGCCCAAACCACACCACTTACACAAACTCCAGCCATATATGCTCCCAATGGCTCAGGGCCCATAAAAAACCCGATCAATATAGGCACAACAATAGTAATTAGACCGGGAAGCATCATTTCGCGAAGTGCTGCTTTGGTTGAAATTGCTACGCATTTGGCATATTCAGGCTTTCCTGTACCTTCCATGATTCCTGGAATCTCTCTAAATTGCCTCCTGACTTCATTCACCATTTCCATGGCGGCTTTCCCCACAGAACGCATTGCCAATGCCGAGAATACCACAGGGATCATTCCTCCAACAAACAATGCGGCGAGGGCATCAGCTTTAAATATATTAATACCGTCTATTCCGGTAAAAGTTACATATGCAGCAAATAAACCCAGAGCAGTTAAAGCTGCAGAGGCAATTGCAAAACCTTTTCCTATTGCGGCAGTAGTATTACCCACAGAATCCAGAATGTCGGTTTTCGTCCTTACCTCTTTGGGTAACTCACTCATTTCTGCAATTCCACCCGCATTATCTGCAATTGGTCCAAACGCATCAATGGCTAATTGCATAGCAGTCGTGGCCATCATTGCCGAAGCCGCAATGGCAACTCCATAAAATCCGGCAAAAGAATATGCACCCCAAATGGCCGCAGCAAACAATAGAACAGGTCCAGCAGTACTTAACATTCCTGAACTCAAGCCACCAATAATATTGGTCGCCGCCCCAGTTCCCGATTTTCTTACAATATCTAAAACCGGTCCTTTTCCAAGACCTGTAAATAATTCTGTTAACCATGAGATCGCTCCTCCCACAAATAGCCCTATCAAAACCGCATAAAAAACTTCATTTGGACTTACACTTACATCACCTTTACCGAAGAATTTCATGGTCATAGTTTCTGGAAGCATCCATTGAATTAGAAAATAAGAGGCTACTCCGGTTAATGCAATTGAACTCCAATTCCCCAAATTCAAAGCGGATTGAACCTCCTGCTCTCTTGCCTGATCATTTTTAACCTTAACCAAAAAGGAACCTAAAATAGAAAAAACAATACCCAGACCCGCCAGTAACATCGGTAACAGAATAGGACCTAATCCTCCAAATTTGTCTGTGGCCGTGATATTGCCTCCCATGTCTCTTATTACATAATTTCCTAGCACCATAGCGGCAAGCACCGTTGCAACATAAGAACCAAAAAGATCTGCACCCATTCCTGCAACATCACCAACATTGTCTCCAACATTATCTGCAATGGTAGCAGGATTTCTTGGGTCATCTTCCGGAATGCCAGCTTCTACCTTCCCTACTAAATCCGCGCCTACGTCTGCAGCCTTAGTATATATTCCTCCTCCGACCCTTGCAAATAAAGCAATTGATTCAGCTCCAACTGAAAAACCCGCCAATACCTCAAGAATTATACTCATTGCTTCCACTGGTTCGCGGCTAATACCTTTTATAGTAACTACACCCCAGGCTCCACCCATAAAATACATAAAAAATAGGGCAAACAAACCACATAGGCCCAACACGGCTAATCCAGCAACACCCAAGCCCATAACTGTTCCTCCTTTAAAGGATACCTGTAAAGCCTTTCCCAAACTGGTCCTCGCTGCTTGTGTGGTTCTGACGTTTGCTTTTGTAGCTATCTTCATCCCTATATACCCGGCACTTACTGAAAATATTGCGCCTAGGATAAATGCAACAACGATAAGCCAATGGGTGGTATCCACCAAGCTACTTAAAACGCCCAATAAAGTTCCTGCTATCACCACAAAAACTGCCAAAACTCTGTACTCTGCCTTTAGAAAAGCCATTGCACCTTCAGCAATGTGGTCTGAAATACCTTTCATTTTGGCATCTCCCGGATCTTGCTTAGAGACCCAATTATATAAATAGGCCATATAAAGTAAGCCAAGAATACCAAATAATGGTATGAGGTAAACAAGATTTTCCATGGTTATCACGTTTTTTGAGCCGCAAAGATAACGGAATTATCAAAAATCCAAACTAAGGCCACTATTGGATCATTTTAATCGTTAAGGATAATAATAACAATTACTGAATTGTCCTGTTGTTTTTGGAGGAAACACATAGCTTAAGTGAATTGAAAAGGAATGTGTAAGGATTTTAAAAACTATTATGAATATATATTTCCAAGTTTATTTAAACCAATATTTTTGAAGCCAATGATTTATAAATTAAGATTAGATGTTTTTTTAATTTTTACAATTATCATCATGCTAAGTTCATGTAAAAATGAAACACAAAAAGAAAGTTCTCCTACTTTGGGAGAAGTAAATATCGGTTGTGATAAAAGTTTGCAAAACCTTATCTTACAACAAGAGAATATATTTGAAAGAGAATACCCATATGCAAAGGTGGAATTGAGTTTTCAAAATGAAACGGACTTGTTCAATAAATTCTTTTCTGATTCTGTTCAAACTATTATTACATGCAGAAATCTAACAGATTCTGAAAAGGAATTTTTGCACAAAACACAAAACATTCATCCGCGAGAATTTCCATTTGCCACCAGCGCTCTCGCTTTTATTTCATTAGCTTCCAATGTGGATAGTTCCATAACTTATGAAGAAATTATAAACATTGTCAAAGGAATTAAAAATAAAAGCAATTTTGATAACCTTGTGATTGAAGATAAGCAATCCGGATTGGCTAAAGATCTGATGAATAGAGCCAATGTAGCCGAACCATCAAACCAAATGTTTGCTCTTAAATCTAAAGAAGAAATATTAAATTATATCTCAGCCCATGAAAATTCACTTGGTGTGGTGGATTGGAGCGAATGGAGTGATTCCGATAATACAGTGGCAAAGGCCAAACTAAAAAACTTTAAAATCATAAAAGTAAGCAGACCTGTGGATTCCGTGCAAAACGGATTCTTAAGTCCATTCCAATATTTGCTAAGTCAGGGGAATTACCCTTTTACAAGAGATCTTTATGTGATCAGCAGATCTGGAAAGTCAGATCTTGGTTTAGGTTTTGCCTCTTTTATTGCGGGAGAAATTGGTCAGAAAATTGTTCTCAAATCGGGTCTTTTACCCAAATACCAATCTGACCGATGGATCGAGTTAATAAACATGGATCCAAAGGTTGTTAAATGATTTAATCTAAATTTAACAATGAATTCCGAACGGTTAATGCTTTTTTTGTGTCCAATGGATAAATGGCGGTCTGCCTGAATTCTAAATTAAATTACCATGAAAACAATTAATTTTGCCAGCTTTAAAATTAACCAAATGAATAAGAATAAATTTTTAATTTCTTCTATATTGCTGTTTTTCAATGCTTTAATAATGAATTCCCAATCCTTACAGGATGGAATTAAACAATTGGAAAACGAAAATTATTCTGCCGCACTGAATACTTTTACACAATTGAATGTCTCAAATCCCAAAAATCCAATTTTTGCATACTATATCGGAGAGGTGCATTATGCTTTGGAAAATTTTGATGCTGCAAAAACAGCATACCAAATCGGGTTAAATGCAAGCTCAAAATGTGATGAATGTCGCATTGGATTAGGCAAATTGGAACTAAGTAATGGTAGAATTGCTGAAGCAAAAAAATTATTTGAAAGTGCCCTGAAAGGAAACAGCAAAAATCATCAAATCATAGCCCTCGTTGGAGATGCCTATCTCTACAATAAAAAACCCTTGCCTGATGAGGCCCTTGAATATTTAACCAGAGCAAGAGATCTTGATCCGAAAGTGGCTAGATATTGGATTCACTTAGGAGATGCGCAACTTGCAAAATCAGACTTAGGGTCGGCAATGACTTCCTATGAAACTGCTGTCGAAAAAGATAAAAGTGATCCTGAAACCTATGTGAAAATGGCAAGGATTTGGAGCGCAAGTAAAAAATATGATCTTGGCATTGAAAAACTTGAAGCTGCCATTGTCCTTAACCCTGAATACGCTATCGCATATAAGGAACTTTATGAGCAGTATATAAAAAATAAAAACTACAACAAAGTACTTCCAATATTGGAGAAGTATGTTGCTCTTTCAGGTGATGATGTTGGAGCTAAAGTACGACTTGTAAAATTCCTTTGCTTTCAGGCAAAAGACTATGAAAGAGCTATTTTAGAGGGTAATAAAATAATTGCTACCAATCCTGAACAGTATTCCGTTTACAGGTGGTTAGCGTGGTCCTATAGTGAGACAGATAAGGCAGAAGAATCTTTTAAAGCGAGTGAAAAATTATTCGCCGCTGTTGAGGAGGATACATCAAGAAAAACTTTTCCTTCTGATTATGAATATTTCGCCAAAGCTTCCGCTAAACTGAAGAAAATGCAAATTGCCGAAAAAAATTATTTAAAAGTTTTGGAACTTGATTCATCAAGATCTAATGAAATATATGGACTTTTAGCAAAAGCGTATTACGACCAAAAAATGTATGACAAGTCTGCCGAATGGTATGCAAAAAAAGAAAGCATTCAGGCACTCAACAATACAGACCAATACTACTTAGGCTTAGCTCTATTTAATCAGGGGTATTACAGTAAAGCGGATTCAAGTTTTGCTAAGGTTTTAACCGTTACACCAAATTATGCTAATGGTTGGTTGATGAGGGCAAAATGCAATATAGAATTAGATTCAAATCAAATAAATTCACTTGCAAAACCTTTTTATGAAAAGTATATTGAATTTGCCGTTGTAGACAAAGAAAAAGCAAGTGTTAAGAAGAATCTTATCAATGCTTATAATTACTTAGGTTATAGCTCGGTACGTGAAGAAAATTATGCAATGGCTAAAACGTATTTTGAGTTGACTACTGCTTTAGACCCTGCAGATGAAAGAGCTACAGAAGCTCTTAAAATTCTCAATAAAAAATAATTGTATCAAAAATTAAAAGCTTGACTGTTAAAACACGGTCAAGCTTTTTCATTTAACATTTGTTCGAATACATCAAATAATTTTTCCGAGGAATTTCTGATGTTTTCTATTACGCTTTCTATAGTAGTGACTTCATGAACCCCTGTCTCCGGAGACGAATTAGAAACTATGGATGCTGCTAATATTTTCATGCCACATTGATGCGCAACAATGACTTCTGGCACGGTAGACATCCCCACTATATCTGCGCCAAGTAGTTTTATCATTCTATATTCAGCAGGAGTCTCCAGACTTGGTCCCTGTAACCCAAAATAAACTCCTTTCTTAAAATTTATTCTCAACTTTGTACATGCTTTCTTAGCGATAGTTAACTCCCCTTTGTCATAGGTGGAAGACATATCTGGAAATCGTACGCCCAACCGAGGATCATATGCTCCTCTTAGCGGGTTTTCAGGGTGAAAATTGATATGGTCCTCAATAAAAACAATTTCCCCAGCATTTAAATCTGGATTAACGGACCCACTCGCATTGGTAAGCCAAATTTTGTCTACACCAAGCTCATGCAAAACACGAATAGGATAAGTAACTTCCTGAATGGAATATCCTTCATAATAATGAAGTCTTCCAGATAATAAAAGTAATTCTACGCCGCCCCATTTTGCGAGTATTAATTTTCCGGAATGACTCTCTACAGTGGTTGGAACAAAATTTGGTATAACTTTATAACTGATCTCTTTAACAACCTGAAGTCTATTGACTAAATTACCCAGCCCGGTTCCTAAGACAATAACATGCTTGGGAATGGTGGTAAATCTATCTTTAATAAATACAGCACTTTGCTGAATTTCATCAAAAAGGCTTTTACTCATTCTTAATTTATTATCATCGTTTGGGGATCAAGGATCTGTTGTTCAATTATCTTTGGAATTGATAAATAATCATATTGCTGGTTCCTTAATTGGGGAATAAAACCAGCTTCTTCAATCGCATCCTGAATTCCCTTAGCAGTGAATCTTTGCTGGGCTCCTGCGGCTGATACCACATTTTCTTCAATCATGATACTGCCAAAATCATCAGCACCTGAATGAAGACAAATTTGAGCAGTTGTTTTTCCGACAGTTAGCCAGGAAGCTTGAATATGAATTATGTTAGGAAGCATGATTCTGCTTATGGCAATCATCCTGATATATTCATCCTGGGTACATGCATTTCTGGCTCTTTTAAGTTTCTTTAACATGGTTCCTTCATCCTGAAAAGGCCAGGGTATAAAAGCTAAGAATCCCTTGGCGTCAGTAGGTTTTTCGCTCTGTACTTCTCGCAAGGAAACTAAATGTTCCATTCTTTCAAGATTGGTTTCAACATGACCAAACATCATTGTGGCAGAGGTAGTAAGTCTTAATTGGTGAGCTGCTCGCATAATATCAAGCCACTCCTTTGCCCCACATTTTCCCTTGGAAACCAATCGCCTGACCCTGTCATTTAATATCTCAGCACCCGCGCCAGGCAAAGAATCAAGACCTGCGTCCTTTAAAGCGGATAAAATTTCTGAATAATTTGTTTTCTCCAATTTGGTGATGTGGGCGATTTCCGGAGGCCCCAACGCGTGTAACTTTAGATTTGGATATAATGACTTTAGTTCTTTGAATAAATCTACGTAATATTTTAAGCCCAAATCAGGATGATGGCCTCCTTGCAAAAGCAATTGTTCTCCACCAAGCTTAAACATTTCCTCGATTTTGTACTTGTATTCATCTATGCTGGTTATATAGGATTCAGAATGACCAGGTGGACGATAAAAATTGCAAAATTTGCAATTCGCAACACAAACATTTGTAGTGTTGGAATTTCGGTCAATTATCCATGTCACTCTGTTACCTGGAACTTGCTCTTGTCTCAACTGATTTCCAACCCACATAAGTTCCGGGGTGGCGGCATTTTCAAAAAGAAACAACCCCTCCGCTGCAGAGAGAAATTCTTTATTCAGGGCTCTATATAAAAGCTGTTCTTTTTGCATACAATATTGGCCAAAAATATGTATATTTGCACTGGTTTTACAGAAAGGGAACAGAAAGTTCCCTTTTTTGTTGCCTGTAAGCAAGAAATGTATACAGAAGAAGTTCATAATCTTTTATTGGAAAAGTTCAAAGAAGAAAACTTTCAGGATTGTTTCCTGGTAGCTATTGAGCAAAAAGGTAAAAACCTGGGCGTTTTCCTGGATAGCGACAGTGGAATACAATTGGAAACATGTCGCCAAATTAGTCGGTTTCTGGAAGAACACTTCGATCAGAACAAATGGTTTGGGGAAGATTACGTGTTGGAAGTTTCTTCTGCAGGATTGGACAGACCATTAAAATTTCCAAGACAATACAATAAAAATATTGGTCGCGAATTGAAAATGGTCCACATGGATGGATCCATTTATCAAGGAAAACTAATACAGGCAGACAATGATAAAATTACTCTTGAATGGGAAGAAATCAGGAAAGAGAACAAAAAGAAAATTAAAGAAATAAAGCAATTATCGGTACCATATCCACAAATTAAAGAAGCTAAAATTATTGTCAAAATATGAAATTAGTAGAAACTTTTGCTGAATTCAAAGCGGGTAAAAATATTGACCGTCCAACAATGATGAGAGTCCTTGAGGATGTCTTCCGTTCATTGATCAAAAAGAAATATGGATCTGATGATAATTTTAATGTCATCGTCAACGCCCAAAAAGGTGATTTGGAAATCTGGAGGATTAGGTCTATTGTTCCGGATGGTGAGGTAACTGACGATTTAAAAGAAATAGCAATTTCTGAAGCATTGGTTATTGATGAAGATTATGAAGTTGGTGCAGAATGCTACGAACAAGTCAATTTGGATGATTTTGGCAGAAGGGCTATTATGGCAGCTCGCCAAACTTTAGTTTCAAGAGTCATGGAACTTGAAAAAGACGATGTCTTCAAAAGATATTCCGAAAGGGAAGGCGAGTTGGTGATCGGTGAAGTAAATCAGGTTCTTAAAAGAGAGTTGTTAATCATTGATGATGCGACTAATAATGAATTGATTCTTCCCAGAACTGAAATGATCAAAGGAGACCATTTCCGTAAAGGTGATATTGTAAGAGCTGTTATTAAAAAAGTCGAAATGAAAAACAGTCTTCCTGTTATTCATCTTAGCAGAACTGACTCTACATTCCTTCAAAGACTAATGGAACAGGAAGTGCCTGAAATAGAAGATGGTTTGATTGCTATTCGAAAAATTGTAAGAATACCGGGGGAAAGAGCAAAAGTTGCGGTAGAATCCTTTGACGATAGAGTTGACCCGGTGGGAGCATGTGTCGGGATGAAAGGGTCCAGAATACATGGTATTGTTAGAGAATTAAGAAATGAGAATATTGATATTGTAAATTTTACAAATAATCTCAATTTATATATTCAAAGATCTCTCACTCCTGCAAAAGTAAACAGTATTGAAATTGATGAGAAAAATAAAAAGGCCAGTGTCTATCTTAATGCTGATCAACTTTCACTGGCGATCGGAAGGGGCGGGTCCAATATTAAACTTGCATCCAAACTAACCGGTTATGAAATTGATGTTTACCGTGACCAGGTGGAAGGAGAAGTAGATGATGTGGATTTGGACGAATTTAAAGATGAGATTGAAGAGTGGATCATTGATGCGCTTAAAAACATAGGTTGCGATACTGCCAGAAGTGTGCTCAACTTAAGTGCGGAAGAATTAATCAGAAGGACAGATTTGGAAGAAGAAACTGTTAAAGAAGTACTGGATATTCTGGCAAAGGAATTTGAAGATTAACTTTCATGCTAAAAACAGCTGATTAAAGTAGAATAAAGGTAAAAATTAAGGATGACCAAAATATTAATAAAAGTAGCCACTGAATTTAACATAGGATTGAGTACTATAGTCGATTACCTTCAGTTGAAAGGATTTGACATAGACAACAAACCTACAGCAAAGGTTACAGATGAAATGTATAATGAACTCCTAAAGGAGTTTCAGGGGTCTATTACTGAGAAAGAGCAAGCCGCACAATTACAAAAAATTGTTGTTCCTCCGGTTAAGGAAAAAATATCCCCTAAACCAGAAATAAATTTGTTTGGCACCCCGGCAACTCCTCCTGCTCCATCCCCTCCTCCTGCTCCAAAAATAAAAAGTGATAAAGAAACAGAAGAAATTTTCAAGGCCAAATTGGATGAGGCGGATATGCCTAAATTAAAGGTTGTTGGAAAAATTGAACTGGAAAAACCGGAACCAGAAGTTAAAGAAGTAGAACCACCTCCGTCCGAACCTGAAACTATAGCAACTGTAGAAGGAGAAAATGAAATTACCAGAGTTGAAACACCAACCTTAAAAGGCTTAAAAATTCTTGGTAAAATTGACACCAATAAGTTCAAAGAACCTTCTAAAAAGAAGGAAGAACCTAAGAAAACAACAGATACCACAGTTAAACCATCTGAATCTGCTAAAAAGAATCAGATGAAGATGCGAAAAAACGAAAACGTAAACGTAAAAAAGTCAGCCCTAATGACTTTGGGTCAGACAATAGGAATCCCCAATCAAACAGAGGAAGAACTACACAGGATGCCCCTGAAGTTAAGGAGGTTTCTAAAAAAGAAGTAGAGGATAAAATCAAGGCCACCATGGCCCGTCTTAATTTTAGTGGAAAAAATAAAAGACAGAAAATACGAAGAGACAAAAGGGATGAAATGCGTGAGAAGGCAGAATTGGCTGAATCTAACGCCCATACTGATGTAATTCATCTCACAGAATTTGTAACTGTATCCGAAATCGCCAGTTTAATGGATATTCCCGTCACAGATGTCATCATGACCTGTATGAATATGGGTATAATTGTGTCCATCAATCAACGATTAGATGCAGAGGTTATAGAAATACTTGCTGAGGAATTTGATAAAAAGATAGAGTTTATTTCTGCAGAAGAAACAACAGAAATTGAGTCTGATGATGAAGATGCTCCGGAAGATTTGATTCCTAGAGCTCCGATTGTAACAGTGATGGGTCACGTGGACCATGGAAAGACCTCTCTTCTGGATTACATCAGAAAAACGAATGTAGTTTCCGGTGAAGCTGGTGGAATCACCCAGCATATTGGAGCCTATGAAGTTAAGGTTGGTCCGGACCAGAAAAAAATTACTTTCCTGGATACTCCTGGTCACGAGGCTTTTACTGCCATGAGAGCTAGAGGAGCAAAAATCACTGACGTCGCTGTAATTATTGTAGCAGCTGATGATCGAATTATGCCTCAGACGAAAGAAGCAATTGCTCACGCTCAGGCAGCTAACGTCCCTATTGTATTCGCAATTAACAAAATAGATAAATCTGGCGCCGATCCTGAAAGAATAAAAAATGAGCTTTCTCAGATGAATTTCCTTGTTGATTCATGGGGAGGAAAGTATTCTTCTCAAGAAATATCCGCGAAAACTGGTCTTGGAATTGAATCTTTATTGGAAAAAATAATTCTTGAAGCAGAGGTTCTTGATTTAAAAGCAAATCCGGACAGGTTAGCTTCTGGTACAGTAGTAGAAGCATCTTTGGATAAAGGTCGGGGTTATGTGGCTAAATTATTGGTACAAAATGGAACACTGGAAGTAGGTGATGTGGTTATTGCAGGTGAAAATGCAGGAAAAATTAAGGCTATGTTTAACGAACGTGGACAAAAGCTTAAATCCGCTGGTCCATCCTCACCTGTTATGGTCCTTGGTCTTACAGGAGCCCCAACTGCAGGAGAAAAGTTTAAAGTGATGGAGGATGAGTCTGAAGCCAGACTTATTGCTACAAAAAGAGCCCAAATCAGTAGGGAGCAAGCCAATAGGGCCTCAAAAAGGATTTCTTTGGATGAAATCGGAAGACGACTCGCCCTGGGCAATTTTAAAGAGTTGCGCTTAATTATAAAAGGTGATGTGGATGGATCTGTGGAAGCCCTTTCAGATAGCTTAATCAAGCTTTCTGTAGAAAGCATTAAAGTCTCCGTTCTTCACAAAGCGGTTGGTCAAATTATTGAATCCGATATATTATTGGCTTCAGCTTCGGATGCAATAGTTATTGGATTCCAGGTAAGGCCTTCTCCGGCAGCAAGAACATTAGCAGAAAAAGAAGGGGTAGAAATAAAAACCTATTCGATCATCTACGAGGCTATAGAAGAAATTAAAGCAGCCATGGAGGGAATGCTTGAACCTACAAAAGAAGAAAAAATTGTTGGTCAGGTGGAAGTTCGTGATGTATTTAAAATTACTAAGGTGGGCACCGTTGCAGGTGGTATAGTGATAGATGGTAAAATATCTAGAAATAATCCAATCCGAGTGATCAGAAATGGAATAGTAATTTATCCTAACAAGGAAGGCGGTATGGCCGAATTGCAATCGCTCAAACGTTTTAAGGATGACGTTAAGGAGGTAAAAGAAAATATGGAATGTGGTTTAGCCATTAAGAATTTCAATGACATTAAAGTTGGAGACATTGTTGAAGCTTATGAAATCACTGAAGTCAAACAAACACTTAAATAAGAAATGGCCTTGTGTCTTTTTTTATAGAAGTACTTTTACAAATATTACCACACACCACACTATAATAGATCTTCTGGCCGATTAAATTACATTTCAGTAAATTAGTAAGTCATTTTTCTGTTGCTGTTTTATACAACAGTAAGCTATCATTTCTAAACATCGTTTCAAGTTCTATACTGTCCTTATTTTCTGACCATCTTTGAAATGGACCTGTCTTTAGATTATTTATGAATTGAGCGGTGAATTTCCTATTGCCATTTTTATAATACAAAGTATCCCCTCCTTCCTGTAAGCCATTTATAAAATACTGGACTTCTTCGAGCTCTCCCGTTTTATAATAATTTAAAGCTCTTCCATGCTGTTTCCCATCTTTAAATAGTCTTATCTTTTTTAATTCTCCGGTATTGTAATAATCGAACATTGTATCCTGGAATAGCCCATTAACTTTATAGTAGGTTCTTTTTATTTGTCCATTCTCATATTTTTCTTCATGAAAAATCCGCTTGTTTTTATCCGTACAAGCAATTACAAATACTGCAAAAAGAATAAATATATACAGTTTCATAGGCAAAGGTTAAAAAAAAAACCAGCTAAAATAGCTGGTCTTTTAATGTATAAGTTTAGAATAAATTGTTCATTACTTTCTCCATGGAAGTGCAGAAACACGGGCACCTACCTCTCTTCCCAGTCTAACGCCTTCCACACAATCAATTCTGATGTGAACACCAAGTGGGATTCTTGATAATGCATCTTCAAGACCAAGGTCACTAAAGTTATAGAAAGTTCTTGGGGTTCCAATGAACTCAGTACGATTCTCATGGCAACGGTCAGTCAAGGTATAATGATCACCCCAAACTGCAGCCAAGGCAAATGCACCTCCTCCACCAAAAGTCGAATGGCCGGAAGGATAAGCTGGAAAAGCTGGTGTAACCCCTTTCTGTCCAGTATATGGATGATCCAGTTGAGATTCCCAGGATGGATCAATTTGATCTTTTATAAAATGTTCCGGTCTTTCCGTATTGTAATACCATTTTGAATTCCAGCACACTACTGCACAATCATTCAAAGTAATACCCATAACAGCATTGGCATAAACTGCCTCTTCCAAAGTCGAATTTTGCTTTACAAAAACCTGGTCCATAATGGCAACCAATCTTGGAGGAGGTGCAAAAGTCAAACCAAAAAGATCATCTGACCAGAATTCACCAACCCACTCATCCTCATAACTAGCTTTGGGTGTAGTTGCTGCATAAACCTCAAGATTATTAGCATACCACTGAGAACTTTTTGCTTCACTATAAGGTAAAGGTGGCCTTGAAATTTTTTGAGAATTATTTGTGGCAAAGGTGCGAACCTGACCCCAGAATGGAAACATTCCACCATCAGGATTATCATTGGTTGGCGCCCATTTACCTGGAATTCTATTCCCGGATGCATCCAGGCTTTTTTCCCTCCAATTGTGATAAGGAGTCTTGGTTGGATCGTTGTTTAGAGGATTAAGATATGCTTCGTGACCAATTTTATCTGTTGTAGACCATTCCCAAACTGCTCTGGCAACATCCTCTCCCCAAGCTTTTGAATTTATGTATTTAGTATTATTTATTTGGGTCTTGTACTCATTTTCCAGACTCAATCGCAAATTTTCAATCATTTGTTGAGCTTCAGCATTGTTTGCAATATGGCTTCCGGTGCCGGATTGGAAAAAACTTACCTTTTCAAACATTTTACTCATCAGAAAAGCATAAGCTGCATTTACAGCGGTAGGATAGTGTATATCCCTTGATCCTGTAAGTTCAGGTATGTTGGACCCCTGAAAGCTAGGTAGATTTTTTAATGAATTGTATTTAGGCATCCCAGGTACACAAACTTCATAAGCTGCGATAGACATGTATGCCAAAGCTCTTGGACCAGGGCCAGGCCTGAAACCTAAGGCGTCTTTGTCGATATTTAAAAATAATTCGTTCCAGGAATGAACCACTTTGTAGTCAAAACTTGCTGCTGTATTAAACTCTGTCTGTGGATCGCTTTTACGACAGGCAGGCATCATAAGAACAACAGTAAGTAATAGTGTCCCTAATTTTATAAAATTTGATTTCATAAACTTGAAAATAGGTTGATAATTCAGAATTGCTTGGTCAGTTCAGTTTAACGTGTGCAAAATTATAGATTTCAGCGTGATTTTGTTAACCAAATTTGATTTTCCTTAAAAAAAATTTTTATATATATAAGTTTTTTTTATAGGTTTAAGTGGTTGTTTTCCATCAAAGTAAGATATCATAAATTACATTATATATATTTGTTATATGTAAATATTTATATTGTAATTCTTTAACTTCTGTTTGGAATATCATTTTTATTGAATTCATAATATTTACTGGCTTCTTCTTCTTTGTATTTTTGGACCTGCAAAAGGGATTCTGTCACAGAATCACTACAAATTACAATCAGTGACCCGGGCTTTGCATTTTCAATGGCGTATGAAATTGCTTCCCTTTCACTTGGGATTATCGTTATTTTTTTCTCGGGATCGTGTTCTTTAATCCCTCTTTCCATCATTTCTACAATTTCCTCCTCTGATTTTCCCCTTAGGTGTTTGTCTTGTCTTATGATCAACTCATCAAAAATGGAAGCCGAGACTGATCCTATAGCTTCATTATCTTCTTTACGGCGATCACCTATTCCAGCAATGATACCAACCTTTGGACTTCCATCCATCTTCTCAACAAGCTTCTTAAGTGCATTTAATCCTGCTGCATTATGGGCATAATCAAGGATGACATCAAAATTTTTGAAGTTAAATAAATTGAGTCTGCCAGGAGTTTGGGCTGGAGAAGGTATAAAGCTCTCCAAACTTGAACTGAGATCCCCAAGTTCGAATCCATGAATATAACCCGCTAAAGTAGCTGGGAGAACATTCTGAATCATAAAACTTGCTTTTCCTCCAAATGTCAATGGAACGTTTACCGCCTTTGTTACCCTCAACTTCCATTCTCCCTTACAGATAGTAATGTATCCATTTTCATAAATAGCACATAATCCACCTTCCCGCATATGTTTCTTTATCTTCCTGTTATTCTCATCCATGGAAAATAAAGCTATTTTGCAATTTGCTTTTTCTCTCATTGCATAAACAAGGTCATCATCTGCATTGAGAATGGCATAACCATCTGGTTTAACAGATTCAACAACTACAGCTTTTACCTTGGCGAGTTGTTCAAGAGTATGTATTCCCTTTAGTCCAAGGTGGTCCGGTGCAATGTTTGTGACTATGCATGTATCACAATTTTTAAAGCCCAATCCTGCCCTGAGAATGCCTCCCCTCGCAGTTTCAAAAACTGCAAAATTCACGGTAGGATCCCTAAGAACAAATTCCGCACTTCCGGGTCCGGAGCAATCCCCACTCATCATCAAATGGTTTTGTACATAAATGCCATCTGTGGTGGTATAGCCCACTGTAAAACCTTTCATTTTAACCATATGAGCCATTAGCCTGGTGGTTGTAGTCTTTCCATTTGTCCCGGTAACTGCAACAATTGGAATTCTTGAAGCTGAACCCGGCGGATATAGCATATCAATTACAGGCGCTGCTACATTTCTTGGCAAACCTTCAGCAGGGGCCAAATGCATTCGGAATCCCGGTCCTGCATTTACTTCAAGCACTGCCCCCCGAGTTTCATAAACCGGGGAACTAATGTCATTTGTCATAAAATCAATCCCACAAATATCCAGATCCACCACCCTCGAAATTCTTTCTGCCATAAATACAATGGAGGGATGAACTATATCTGTCACGTCGACAGAGGTCCCTCCAGTGGATAGATTTGCCGTATCCTTTACTACCAATATTTCTCCTTTCGAAATTACAGAATTAAGAGTATATCCCTTTAACTCCAATAACTTCATGGTAATGTCGTCAATCGTGATACTGGTCAACACTTTTTCATGTCCATATCCTCTTCTTGGATCCGCATTTACATGGTCAATCAGCTCTTGAACAGTATGCTTTCCATCCCCTATAATCCTGGCAGGCAATCGTTTTGCAGCAGCTACCATTTTGTGATTAATAACCAGAATTCGATAATCTTCTCCGGTAATGAACTGTTCGACAATCACAGAGGAAGAGACACGTTTCGCAATTTGCAAAGCATTCACCGCCTGCTCCCAATTCTGGATATTGGTGGTAATTCCCCTACCATGATTTCCATTAATTGGTTTTATCACTAAAGGGTACTTTAAATAATTTACGGCATCTTTAAGACCGGCTTCTGTACGCACGATTTCACCTTTTGGAACTGGAATTTCTGCTTGATTAAGCAAATACTTGGTTTCCTCTTTATCCTTAGCAATTTCAACACCTATATTGGAGGTATTATTGGTGACCGTAGCTTGAATTCTTCTTTGATTCCTCCCATAACCAAGCTGACATAAACTATATTTATTCAATCTGATCCACGGTATTCCTCTGGCCTGGGCTTCCTCAATAATAGATCCAGTACTTGGTCCTAGACGGTTGCTTTCGCGAAGCTCCCTCATTTCCTGAAGATCGATAGATAGATCATATGAATAACCTTCAACCAGAGCCTCAGCGATTCTAACTGAAGCTTTGGCAGCATAGACGCCTACTTTTTCTTCCAGATAATCAAAAACAACATGATAGACCCCCTCTTCACCATAGGTTCTGGTTCGTCCAAATCCAACATCCATTCCGGCCATGGTTTGAATTTCCAGGGCAATATGCTCTACCACATGACCCATCCAGGTCCCTTCTTCTATGCGTTGATAGAACCCGCCTTCGTTCCCCACGGAACATCGATGGCTGTAAAGGCCAGGCAATAAATCTTTCATACGCTCAAGAAAACCAGGAATATGATTTGTTGGTTTTTGTTCCAAATCCTCCAAATCCAAAACCATTACAATCAGTTTATGTCTCCTTATGGACCAGTAATTTGGTCCTTTCATGACGTTAATTTCCCTAATTCGCATATTTTCTATCTATTATTATGTTGGCCAATATTAAGAAATTAGTTTGTATTCAATAGAGTATATTTAGTTTTGCATCGCTTAATATGGAGAAAATAGAATTTAAAGGCACAATAATCCCAATCGGAGGAAATGAAGATAAGGGAAGTGGACCTAACGAAATGTATACCCATGACTTTATCCAACAAGGAATCTTAGCTAATGTGGTGAAGGAAAGCGGCGGAAATAAAGCTCAGATTGTGGTCATTACGACAGCTTCAAGAATTCCAATTGAGGTAGGGGATAATTACCTACAGGCTTTTGGAACCCTTGGTTGTGAATCGATACATATTATGGATATTAGATCAAGGGATGAGGCCCAAGCCAATAATAATCTCAAATTGATTGAAAATGCAGATTGTCTGATGTTCTCAGGAGGTGACCAAAGTGAGATTGTTAAACAAATTGGACAAACAAAAATGCATGAACTACTTTTTAGAAAATTATATGAAAGTGATTTTGTCCTTGCAGGGACCAGTGCGGGTGCCATGTGTATGAGTCATGAAATGATTTCTGGAGGCTCAAGTCCAGATGCTTTGAGAAAGGGTAACTTGAAAATGAAAATTGGAATGGGCTTCGTAACTCAGGCAGTTATTGATTCTCATTTTATTCAGCGCGGTCGATTTGGGCGTTTGGCAGAAGCAATGGCTCAATTCCCAAACTTACTGGGTATTGGATTAGCAGAAGATACTGCTATCATCATAAAAAAATCTACTGAATGTAGAGTAATTGGGTCCGGAATGGTTATTCTGTTTGATGCTAAAAGGCTAACGCACAATAAATTCGACATCCTTAAAAACGACACCCCACTATCCATTGCCAATTTAACTACTCATATTTTGGCCACAGGAGATCGCTTCAACCTGGATGATGGGTCCATTCAAATTCTGACCCAAGAAGAAGCTTTATTAATGGAATCGAAAGGTAACCTTACTTAGTTATTGGGAATCAATTTTTAATTCTTGTATTTGTCTTCCGTTTGAGTTTTCTTCAGCGTACAAAAAGACCCTAAAATTTCGGCCGTTGGTACTTGAAAACTGTGCAATCAGGTAGTTGGACTCATTTCCTTTCGAGGCTCCTTTATGCAATGGAGTACAAGATTTTGGAGGATTGGCTTCTAAAAAGGACTTAAGGGCTTTTACGACATCTGCTTTGTCAAGATAAGAGATCTTTCCATTCATACAAAATTCAACTCTTTCATCTAATTGTAATCCCAAAGCATTCAAATCTCCCCGCCCTAAAGCATCAAATGCAGGATGTTTTGTCTGACCATAAGTAATAAGCATACAAAACAATAAAATAATGGAAAGAAAATATTTCATAATAACCGATTTAAATTGAGAACATACCTTAATAACTGATCGTTCCACTTCTTGGATAAAATTATAGCTATTTCCAGAAATTACCTGCAACTTTAACTTTTAAAATGCTGTTTTGAAAAATATGAAAAAAGCAATGCTATTGATTTTAGATGGCTGGGGAATTGGCCAAATTGAAAAAGCCGATGCCATTAAAGCAGCTAATACCCCTTTCTATGATTCGCTAATTAGACAATATCCAAACAGTAGTCTGATTACCTACGGAAATGCAGTTGGTCTTCCGGAAGGACAATTTGGCAATTCTGAGGTAGGCCATTTAAATTTAGGTGCGGGAAGGGTCGTTTTTCAGGATTTAGGCTTGATCGATCAGGCTATTAAAACCGGTCTTCTTAAAGAGAATTCAGAATTTATTGAATTAATTTCTTATTGTGAAAATCAAAACAAACCCATTCACATCATTGGGTTGGTCTCAGATGGAGGCGTACATAGTCATATAAACCACTTGGTTGGTATAATTGATTTGTTAGAGAGCACAAAGATTAAGGAAATTTCAATCCATGCGATACTTGATGGTCGGGATACCGATCCTCATTCCGGAATTTCCTTTATCGACCAGATTAATAATTATCTAAAAGGAAAGAGGACAAAGATTGTCAGTACTATTGGAAGGTATTATGCAATGGACCGAGACAAACGATGGGAGAGAACCAAAAAAGCTTATGATCTCTATATACATGGAATTGGGCAAAAGTCAAATGATTTCCATTCTGCGATTAATAATAGTTACAGAATTGGAATTACGGATGAATTTTTAGATGCACATTCATTAAAAAATCCAGTGACTATAAAGGAGAAAGATGCGGTACTTTGTATTAACTTCAGAACGGATCGTTTGAGACAATTGACTGAGGCTTTGACCCAAAATGATTTTCCTGAATTTGGAATGTCTCGGCATTCTTTACATTATGTAACCATGACAAATTATAAGGATGAATATAAAAATATTTCTGTGCTTTTTGGCAAAGAAGACATTGAAGACACATTGGGTGAAACGCTCTCAAGATATGGGTTTACTCAGTTAAGGATTGCCGAAACTGAAAAATATCCCCATGTAAGTTTCTTCTTCAATGGTGGAAAAGAAAGCACATTTGTCGGAGAAAGACGAATCCTTATACCCTCTCCAAAAGTTGCCACTTATGATCTTCAACCTGAAATGTCGGCAAATGCCGTCACAAATTCCCTGTTGGAGGATATTCAGAAAAACCATCCTGATTTTGTATGTATAAATTTTGCAAATGCGGATATGGTAGGACATACCGGAAATTTTAATGCAGTCGTAAAGGGAATAGAATCCGTAGACCAATGCCTTGAAAAAATTGTACCTTTTGCTCAATCACACAACTATGAAATGATTATTCTGGCTGATCATGGTAATGCAGATTTTATGATTAATGCCGATGGTAGTCCAAACACTGCACATACCATGAATCCTGTCCCCTGTATATTAATCAGTAAAAATAAATCCCTAACCGTAAAGAATGGAAAATTAGCAGATATTGCACCCACTTTGTTAAATTTAATGGAACTTCCAGTTCCTGAAAAGATGACCGGAAATTCATTAATTTAAATATGTTTGTCTAGATGTTTTATCATTCCAGAATATTGTTAGCTCTCATGTCCCTTATTGGACTCTTTTTTGGGTCTTGCGCTAATATTAAAAATATTTCTGGTGGACCTGATGATAAAACTCCTCCAAAAATTTTAACTGAAAGGTCAACACAAAATTTTAGTAAAAATTTTAATAGTAGAAAAATAATACTTACTTTCAATGAATGGGTAACTCTGAACAATCCCGTCCAAAACATTATCATATCTCCTCCCACAGAATATCCTTTGAAATACAAACTACAAAAAAAATCATTGGTTATAGAATTCAATGAAAAAGAAAATCTTAAAGACTCCACTACATACACTATCAATATTGGAGAATCTATTAAAGATCTTACCGCTCAAAACCCTGCATCCAATATTAAATTTATTTTTTCTACAGGAGACGTAATTGATTCACTTCAAATAAAAGGCAGCGTCCGTGATGCAAAAACTTCAAAAGGACAGGAAAAAGCCTTGGTACTACTATACAGCAACCTTAATGATTCTGTAATCAGTAAAATCAAACCAGATTACTTCAGTTGGACTGATAAAGATGGCAATTTTGAAGTAGATAATCTTCGTCAAGGAACGTATAGAATTTTTACAATTTTGGATAAAAATCAAAATTATATTTATGACCAACCTTCAGAATCCATAGGTTTTCTAAATGAGTATATTCAACTTAGTGATACTTTAAATCAAGATTTTTTATTGTGGATCTCTCAAGAAAAATTACCGCTTACAATTAAAGATTTTAAAATTGTACCTGGGAAAGGTACGTTTGTTTTTAATAGAGCATCCAGTGATTTAAAAATCAATTTAACCAAAGCAATCAACAAATTCATATGGAATGCCAAAGATAGCTTGGTATTCTGGTATGAATCCGATACCTCTTCTTTAGGCATCCTCCAATATGAGAACAAAACGGACACAGTAAATCTTCCTCCATTCAATAAAAATCAGATAAAATCAAAAAAAGAAACATTAACTGCTATTTCCCGATTTATAAAACCTGGCCAACCATTGAAAATATCAAGTACAGATGCCATTAATTCTGTTGACTCCACAAAAGTAAAAATCCTTAATAGTACCTTTTTAAAGATGGTTTTAAACCAAGATGATCCAAGAATAATTGAACTATATTCCAATTTTTATGATTTGGCGGAAGATATAGTTGTACTTGACTCATTTTTCTCAAAGAGCATAAATGGATTGTATAATTCACATGATTCAATTAGATTAAATATAATAAATGAAAAATCTTTATCCAAACTTAAAGTGACCATCGAGGGTTTAACTCCCGGTTTCCAATATATATTTCAAGTTTTAGATAAAGATAAAGTAATTACAGAAAATATTTTTTTAGCAAATTCCGAAAAACAAATTACTAATTTAACATCCATTGACCCAGGCAAGTATACGGCAAGGTTGATTTTAGATCAAAACAACAACAAGGAATGGGACCCTGTAAATTTTATAAAAAAAAATCAACCGGAAAAAATTTGGGTTTGGCCATTGGAAGAGTTAAGACCTGATTGGGAAATAGAAGTTACGCTTAATTTAAATAAATGATTTTACGCACAGAAAATTTAATTAAAAAATATGGCAACAGAACTGTAGTCAATGGGGTAAATATTAATGTACAACAGGGAGAAATTGTTGGTTTATTAGGTCCAAATGGAGCCGGTAAAACAACTACTTTTTACATGATTGTTGGATTTATTACACCTGATGAAGGGAAAGTTTATTTGGATGAAATGGATGTCACTAAGGAAGCTATGTATATCAGAGCCAGAAAAGGTTTGGGATATCTACCTCAGGAACCATCTGTATTTAGAAAACTGAGTGTTGAAAACAATATTAAAGCAATACTTGAGATGGGAAGTCTTTCTAAAGAAGAACAAAAATCAAAATTAGAAAGCCTTATAGACGAATTTCAATTATCCAAGGTAAGAAAAAATCCGGGGACTCACTTTCAGGTGGTGAACGGCGTAGAACTGAAATTGCCAGAGCCCTCGCTTCAAATCCTAGCTTTATACTCCTTGACGAACCTTTTGCAGGGATTGATCCGATTGCCGTAGAAGATATTCAAAGCATTGTCGCCACTTTGAAAAGTAAAAATATTGGAATCCTTATTACAGATCATAATGTCCAGGAAACATTATCCATAACCGACAGAGCATATCTTATTTTTGAAGGTAGAATTTTAAAAAGTGGTACCGCAGAAGAATTAGCCGCCGATGAAAATGTAAGGAGGGTTTATTTGGGACAAAATTTTGAATTAAAAAAAAGAAAACCAGAACGTGAAATTTTTTAGTTTTTTAATTTGCTTTTGCTTAATATTTGCTTGTTCGGATGTAAACACTGAATTAGAAAATCGTTCTTTTCATTTGGCCGACAGTATTTTCAATGCTCATAATATTGCTTACCAATATGAAGCGGATTCTTTATGCAAAGCTTTAGAAGAAGATAAAATGTCTTTTTTGGTAGATAGTATTATTGAAGTCAGAAGAGCGGAAATCAAATTGCTGAGGAAATTATGAGATATTTTGTATCTGTTGTTTTGATATTTTTTTCTTGTCAGAATGTAGATTCTGATAAACTTGATGCTTTGGTCCGTACAAAATTAAATGAAAGAAAAGAAAAATACATCAATGAAAGGTTAGATGTATGCAAGAGAAATTTAATGAGTATTAGTCAATCAAAAGTTGATTCCATTTTAAAGATGGAATCAAAAAAATCTAAATTTGATAGTATTCATGTGCCCTATGATACACTTAGACCTTTAAAACCTGAAATTTCATTTCCAAAATTTATAAAACCAAATCGGCCAATAGAAGACAGCGTTCATTCAAATTGATGCTCAATAATTTCTTGACTAGGTTAATGTTCTTATTTGTTTATTTGAAGTTTCTTGTTTAAAGTATCATTTTTAATATATTTTTTCCATCCAATCAAACTAATATATTCAATTACTTAGTAAAGCTTACCATAAAATATTTCCGAATCAAGTCAGCACAAATCCTGATCAGCTGTAATCATTTACAAAACCTGTTAACTAAATGTCTGTATTTCATTTATAAATTGATCTGGATCATCTGATTTAAATAAGAACATTATACATGCTTTTTATATTTACTTTCCCTTTGTTTGCTTACCGTTTAAACTTTAGAAATCCTGAAGGTTTTTGATCGATGCTAACTTTTCAATAAATTGAGAGTATATTTGCTTTCTTTAATAAAGTAAAATTATTGTCCAATGGAAAAAATAAAAATTGGTATTACAAGTGGAGATATTAATAGTATAAGTCTTGAAGTTATTCTGAAATCTCTTTCGCAAGAAAGTATTTTTCAATATATTATACCAATAGTTTATGGAAATATTAAAATAGCCTCATACCATAAAAACATTGTTAATCTGGAGAATCTTTCTCTAAATGTGCTTAATCCGGGAGAAAAGCCTAAAACAGGACGAATAAATATAGTAAATAGCTGGAATGACAATGTCACCATTAACCTTGGAAAACCATCACTTGAAGGTGGTAAATTTGCGTTACTTGCTTTGGATAATGCATTGGAAGATCTGAAAAATGGAGTCATTGATGCTTTGGTAACAGGACCCATCCATAAGTATTCGATGAAATTAGCTGGATTTCCAAATATCGGACATACCGATTATTTAAAAGAAAAGACTAATTCCAAAGAAATTTTAATGATGATGGTCAGTGATAAACTCAAAATTGGACTGGTTACTGATCACCTGCCCCTTAATCAGGTTTCTGCTCAAATTAACAAGGAATTAATTAGCAGGAAAATTCAAATTATGGAGCAATCTCTTATTAAGGATTTTGGCATTGAAAAGCCACATATAGCCGTTTTAGGACTTAATCCTCATGCTGGGGAAGAGGGAATGCTAGGAACTGAAGAGGAGGAATTAATAAGACCTGCAATTATTGAGGCCAAGAAAAGTGGAGTCTTTGTGGCTGGTCCTTACTCTGCAGATGGTTTTTTTGGATCTGGTCATTTCGCAAAATTTGACGGAATCCTGGCAATGTATCATGACCAGGGTTTGATTCCCTTTAAAACTCTATCTTTCCATGAAGGGGTTAATTTTACAGCGGGATTACCTTTCGTAAGAACTTCTCCTGACCATGGGACAGCTTTTGACATAGCCGGTAGAAATGAAGCGGACTTTAAGTCAATGTTTCATGCTATAGTAAAAGCAAAGGATATAGTTGCTTTAAGAAAAGGTTATGTGGAGATGAGACAGAATGTATTAAGAAAAAGGCCAAAGCTGTCAGAAGAAATGAGCGAGTAGGTTAGTTTCACTCTATTAACATTCGTCTAGGTTTGAGATTGGTTTACTTCGACCCCGACAACCTTGGCTTCGCAAAGATAAACACATATTTCTCATATTTAGTTTTTACCTATATATCTTTTTTCTTTTCAATTTACCATTTTTATTAACGGTCTTCTTTGTTTGGACCTCTCGCATAATTGGCTTAACTGGTTCTATAACAGTCAACTTTTCTGTTACTGGTATATATTCAAGACCCTCGGCAAGGATAACTTCCTTGTCCAACATGTATAAATCATATTTTTCAATGGTTTGGATTAGTTTAATTGGATAGGATGGATCGGTTGCATATCCACATTTTTTCAAACCATAGGCCCAGGAATAATAATCACTTTTTGAAAGATTAAAAAGACTTTTATATCTTGATCTTTTTGTTAGAAATTCTGTGTGGTCTTTGTAAGAATCTTCAGGAGATGGGTACATTCTAAAACATGAATGAGTCAAATTTCCAAGGGAATCACGATCGTCATCGACATATAAGTAAGTATCCCCATCCCAATTTGCTTTACATTTTATTCCAAAGTGGTTATTAGCATTTTTTGCCAATTCACTCCTGCCTGCCTGAGATTCCATAATACCTTGAGCCATTTTTATAGATGCAGGTATCCCACTTCGCTTCATCTCACTCATAGCCATGTCCTTGTATTGATCCATATAGCGTTCTTGCACGCTAATTGGACGTGTGTTCATAAATAAGAGTGACTGTACCAGAACAATTAATAAGAGGCCAACACGATTCATAATCTGATTTTATCAAATGGTATCGGTTCTGGTAACACAAAAATAATACCAATTTTACAAATCAGAAGGGGTTTTTAATATATATATACCTTATTTATCAATTACTTATATGTAAAATAAATATTTAATGTATATTAAATTACATAACAGTCGTTTAGTAAAGTTGTTTCTTTTATATTTTTGAAAATTTCTTGAATCCTTGTTCACCATTACTGAGGAAATATTTTAATAAATACTGACCCGGAGCTAAACCTGGTGGCAGATAAATTTCTTCTTTTCGATTGCCCTTAATGGTTGTATTCAAAATTACTTGACCCAAGACATCCAGAACCTGATATTTTACAATTTCTGAGTGGTCTAGGGATTGGTTGACCAACATGAGATCTCCCGCAGTCGGATTTGGGGTTAAGAAAATCATTGACTCTATTGGGTTATCCACAGCTGTGACTAAATCATCAATCACGATATCGTCCAGGACAACCATATCATTAGCTATCGAAATTTCCCCGCTTAATGAATCTACAACGCCATCTAAACAAATATTGGTTATTTCTATTTGATGTGTTCCATTTGGAATTTCCTCTTGAATTTGATGTACATTTTGAATTTTTTCAGCAAGTTGATAGTAGACTATGGATAATGTACCACCAGTTCTGTCCTTAAAGCTAACCCTGGTAAGTGCAGCGAATTTTGAATTTAGACCTAAAGAATCATAATTAACTGAACCTAATTTTTGAATCAATTTAAATTTGAGAATTGGTTTAATTAGTGTTACAATGTCTGCACACAAATAAACAGTGGATGAAAACTTTGGATTCAGTCTAATAAAAGTATTGGCATCCGATGCAATAACTGGAATCAAATTTCCTTGTTCATTGAAAACTTTTGAACCAGTAGTAATCAAAGCGGATGAATTTAAAACAGATTGTGTGCTCAACCCTACTCTTGCAAAAGAATCAACGAAAACCTGAACTCTGCTAGAATCGAATCCACCATTGGAAAAACTTTCAATTTCTCCTTTACTTGTATTATCAATAAATACTACCTGAAAGTTTGCTTTATTATTGGTCAATACAGTATCCTTTTGCCAAATCAATCTCGCCTCGACTTTTTTTACCCCTAGAAAATTTCTAGGAATAATCAATCCCTGATCTCTGAGATTGGCATTAGGATAAACCGAAGTTCGGTTTTTAAAATTATAAGTGACTAAGCTATCCCCAAATTTCAATTCAAGTGCAAAGTCACTAAAAGCTGGAACAACTGTACAACCCGTATAATTTGCAATTAAAGTTGCCGTATATCTAGAATCACCAGTTGGACAGGCAGAACCTGATAGGCTAAGCCGGTTAATTGAAAAATCGTGATCTGAATTATTAGGACTTCTTGAAACGAGTATATTGTATTTGTTGTTGCTGGTATCGCTATCGTTAGGGAAATTAATTGTTACTGCAATTCTTGAGTTTCCCGGCTTTGTGATTACCGGATTTTGTGAAAAGGTATAAAAAATATGGTCTCCCGGATTAAAATCTTGGTTTAGCTTTAAGATTTCTTTGACCTCTGGTAAATTTTCTAATTTATAAATCAGTTCAATTTCATCTCCTGCAGGCAATCTTTGAGTACAACTGTTGTTGACAATTCTGGACTCCAGGGTAAAAAGTCCATCCTTACATGCCTGCAATCCAACACGGTCATTAAAAATTTGAAGATCGTTTTCCAAAGGACTGCTTCCCAATCCTACTGCTTTCCAAGCTTCAGCAACATTCAAATATGCAGGCGAACAGATGCCCCACCAAGCTTCTACCATTTTCATACATGCTTCCTTTGCTTCAAGATAACTGGAAGTGGGTGTTAGATAATTTGCCAAGAGGTTATAGGCCACAACAATTGCAGTATCAAAACCCATTTTTTCAACTGCAAAATCCTTATTCAATTCATTCTTTCCTGTTCCTCCGTTGCACAATAAGTAAAACCAATAATTCAAGACTCCACTGTTTGAATGCACTCCACCATTATCTGAGGACCCTGTTACCCAAAATCGTCCTTTATAGAATTTAGGATTGCTGAAACGATTCGGGTCTTCCATACTTCTTAAAGCCGAGTTAGGATTAACCGTTACTTTACCTCCAATGAGCCAATCAAAACCTTGTGGATCATAATAATACTCAACTGATTTACCAAAAATATCACTAAATGCTTCATTCATTGCGCCTGACTCATAGAGGTATTCTAAGCCAGCGCTAAACTGAGTAACACCATGTGTTAACTCATGCCCAACAACATCAAGTGCTGCAAAAGTTTTATATGTTTTATTGTCACCAAGACCAAAATTTATTGTTCTAAGCGTACCGTCCCAAAATGCATTATTATATGCACCGGTATCCAACAATATCGCATTGATCTGTTGATCCTTCCCATCTACACTAGCTCTGGCTAATTTACTTTTATAAAAGTCATATGTTGCCTGGGCTCCCCAAAACAAATCAAATGCTCCATTTTTTTGGTCCACCGAACCGGCTTCCCAAACATTATCCATATCTCTATAGACATTACCCTTTACACTCTTAACTACAATTCCATTTCCCCGTGACAGATCCTTCGTAACAAAGCTATCTCTTTCTTTTTCAGTAGACACTTCCCTTACACCATGATACAATGTTTCCATGGTGCCCTTCTCTCCAAAACAAGTCATTAGTGTATTGTACTCTTGAATTACATCACCCGTATTGGCATCTATAAAAAACTTTTTGAATTCTAAGGGTTCATAAGAATGTAGTTCGACAACATATGCTAGTCTGATTTCCCCGCCCTCAAGTGGGAAAAGTGAATTAATTAAAACAAGTTGATTAATCGAATTTGTGGATGGATGTTCCTTTTCGATTAAACCACTTAAAGAACCTTTAGACATTCTGCCATAAGCTACTTTTGTAGCCTCTGTGCTTGAAATTGAAGGTGCAGGGTTGAAATTTATTTCAGGTATAATTAAGCCCTGGGCATGGTCAATTCTATTTTTAGTCCCATGTAAAATATAATCCGCTCCGTAAACTGGAATACCCTTATAAAACTGCTTAAATCTAAAGTGGCTAATCCCATATTGATCTGTGGTTTGAGCACTCAATTTCATGGTGGACTCCTGATTTAATCCCAAAATTTCTTCAAAAACTTCAAAAAAATTCTTTTGGTCAACACTTACTCCTTGTGGCACTTTTATGGAAGACAGATAACTGTTTGCCTTATTTCTGGATATAATTGTGTTGGAGGGCTGTCCTTTTAACCCAAATAAGCTAAACAGTAAAATACAGGTAAAAAATAATTTATTTGCCATTTTAGAAATTTTTACAAAAATATAACTTTTATTGGGCTAATTGATTTAATATTAATTCCTGCTTTTTACGATTATCCTACTAATATTTGTTAACTGAATTTGGGAGGGTTATTTCACCAGAATTATTTTATAAACTTTTCTTGATCAAGACTAAGACATATTGCAACTGAGCCCTGACCTCCCAATTGGGGAAATTTTTCTATTCTGCATGTGCAAGAACTTACGCTATAATATTGTCTTAGAATTGCATGTAAAATCTTTAAAACCAGGTTTTCCAATAAATCTTCCTGGGTTTCTATTATTTGTTTAACCAAATTATATACTTCCGTATAGTCCACAGTATTTTGGAGTTCTATTTTTTGTTCTATGGGAAGTCCAACATTTAATTTTAGATCCACCATGAAACATTGTCTTATTTCTTTCTCGAAAGAATAAACACCATGCTTGACATAAAATTTGAGGTGGTTCAACTCAATAGTATAATTTACTGTTCTTGCCATAGGTCAAATGTACAGGGCACATTAATTCCTTGGTATAACTTCAAGGATTTTTTCATAAAATCTTCTCCTGCATTTCAAATTAAAAAATATTATAATATGTTTTATATTTGCAAATCTAAATGTACCCAATATGGCACTGCAACATAGTTATACAGAAGAAAATATTAGATCGCTTGACTGGAAAGAACATATCCGACTTAGGCCCGGCATGTACATTGGAAAGCTGGGAGATGGCAGCAGCATAGATGATGGCATATACATTCTTTTAAAAGAAGTCATTGACAATTGCATTGATGAGTATGTAATGGGCTATGGTAAAGAAGTAGATATTGAAATAAACGATGGATTAGTTTCTGTTAGAGACTATGGGAGAGGAATTCCTTTAGGAAAAGTAATTGAATGTGTATCTCAGATTAACACGGGGGGAAAATATGATTCAAAGGCGTTTAAAAAATCTGTTGGATTAAATGGAGTAGGTACAAAAGCGGTAAATGCACTTTCTTCCTATTTTATGGTTCAATCTGTTAGAGAAGGGAAATGTAAAGTTGCTGAGTTTAGTTATGGGAATCTTACCAAAGAGTATAACCTCAAAACAGTGGATGAGCCCAATGGAACGACTATAGTTTTCAGACCTGACGATAAAATTTTTACGAAATTCAGATTTATACACGAATTTATTGAGAGCAGGATTTGGCACTATGCATACCTGAATGCCGGACTGAGAATACATTATCTCAATAAAACTTACGTCTCTAAAAATGGGTTGAAAGATATGCTTGAACGCCGAACGGATGGAGAGACAATCCACTACCCATTGATTCATTTAAAAGGCGAAGATATAGAGGTGGTAATAACACATGGTTTACAATATGGCGAACAGTACTACAGTTTTGTAAATGGACAATATACTTCACAAGGTGGGACCCACCTAAATTATTTCAGGGAAGCTATTGTCAAAACAGTGCGCGAATTTTATAAAAAAGATTTTGATGTAAAAGACATTCATACTGGAATTATTGGGGCAATTTCTGTGAGGATTGAAGAACCTGTATTTGAATCTCAAACCAAAACCAAATTGGGATCTACAACTATTTCGCCTGATGGGGCATCCCTAAGGTCTTTTATTATGGATTTCATCAGTAAAGAATTAAATAACTACCTGCATAAAACACCTGAAACGGCTAAAGAAATGCTGAGTAGAATTCTTCAATCTGAGCGTGAGAGAAAAGAAATCGCAGGAATTAAAAAACTAGCCAATCAAAGAGCAAAAAAAGCAAATCTTCACAATAAAAAACTAAGAGACTGTAGGGTACATCTTACAGATTCTAAAATGAAATCGGAAATTAGGGATAATTCCACTCTTTTCATCACTGAGGGAGATTCTGCTAGTGGATCCATAACTAAATCAAGAAATGTGGAATCTCAGGCAGTTTTTTCCTTGCGGGGTAAACCCCTGAATTGTTTTGGAATGACAAAAAAAATTGTCTACGAAAACGAAGAGCTGAATCTTTTACAACATGCTTTAGATATTGAAGACGGTATTGAAAACTTAAGGTTCAACAAAGTTGTGATTGCAACCGATGCCGATGTGGATGGTATGCACATTCGACTTTTACTGCTTACATTTTTTCTTCAGTTCTTTCCGGAATTAGTAAGAAATGGACATCTATTCATTTTAGAAACACCATTATTCAGAGTTAGAGATAAAAGACAAACTTTTTATTGTTACTCCGAAAAAGAAAAGCAAGAAGCTATTAAAAATTTACGAGGTAAAGCTGAAATTACACGATTTAAAGGATTAGGTGAAATTAGCCCTGAAGAGTTTGGAAATTTTATAGGTCCAGACATTAGACTTGAACCGGTTATATTGAATGAAGACAGTCATATTGAAACTATTCTTGGCTATTACATGGGAAAAAATACACCCGAACGTCAGGATTTTATTATTGGTAATCTCCGGGTAGATATCGACCAATTAAAACCTGATGAAATGGATACATTAAACGTGGATGCCGAAATTCAGGAAGAGTTGGTTTCTTAATAAATTTGCAGAGGGCATAGCAAAAATTAACGGACTATAAGTCATAAACTTAATTTCATTTCTCCTTAGCTTTGTCTTATGGAGGAATATTTTAAACAATTCAGAAAAGGTATAATTGGAATAAATCAATTCATTGAGAGTCCCTTTTCTAATAAGCTAAAATTATTATATGCTGATTGGACTGCAAGTGGCAGAATGTACAAACCCATTGAAGATCATTTTCAGGAAAATATCTACCCTTTTGTAGCAAATACCCACACCGAAACAAACAGTACGGGTAAAGCAATGACTGAGGCCTATCATAAAGCTTTGCACATTATTAAAAAACATGTAAATGCCTCTTCTGATGACTTGATAATATCCTCATACTCTGGAATGACTGGAGTGGTGAATAAATTTCAAAGAATTCTGGGTTTAAGGCTTCATGAAAAATTTAAAGATCATATTAAAATTGAGGAAACAGAAAGACCGGTTGTTTTTATTACGCATATGGAACACCATTCCAACCAAACCAGTTGGTTAGAGACAATAGCTGATGTTGAAATAATCCAGCCGGATACTAATGGATTAGTTGACCTCGATTATTTTCAATTGCTATTAGATAAATATAAATCGAGGAAAATTAAATTTGCAGCAGTTACATCTTGTTCAAATGTTACCGGAATTTTTACTCCATACCACAAAATTGCATCCATGATTCATGCAGTCGGTGGATTCTGTTTTGTAGATTTTGCATGCAGTGCACCCTACGTTGAAATTAATATGCATCCAACAGATCCGAATGAAAAACTAGATGCAATTTACTTTTCTCCACACAAGTTCCTTGGAGGTCCGGGATCCACTGGCATTTTAATTTTTAATAAAAACTTGTATCAAAATAAAATTCCGGACAACCCGGGTGGAGGAACAGTGGATTGGACCAATCCCTGGGGAGAGCATAAATATCTGGATGACATTGAATCGAGGGAAGATGGTGGGACACCTGCATTTCTACAAACCATCAGAACTTCATTGTGTATCCGATTGAAGGAAGAAATGGGCATTGAGAATATAAAGAAAAGAGAACAGGAGATCGTGGATATGTTGTGGTTAGAATTAAATAATTTGGAGGGTTTTCATATTCTTGAAGCAAAGCACAAAGAAAGACTTTGTGTAGTTTCATTTTACATAGAGGGTTTGCACTACAACCTTGGTGTGAAAATGTTAAATGATCGTTTCGGAATTCAAGTGAGGGGAGGTTGCTCTTGTGCAGGAACTTATGGACATTATATTTTGAATATTGATAAGGAATATTCAAAAGTAGTAACAGAAATGATTAACGCAGGGGATTATTCTTCTAAAGCTGGATGGATAAGATTATCTCTTCATCCTACTACTACAAATGAAGAAGTAAAATTTATCATCCATTGCCTCAAAGACCTTAACACAAATCACATAGCGTGGGCAAATGACTACACACTCGACCTAAAGAAAAATATAATCACTTATAAAGATCCAACTAAAGATCAATGGGTCAATAATAAAGTAGAAGACTGGTTTAATACGAAAAATCTGTATACTAAAAGTTAGGATTATTTTGTCCCTCTTTCATATTCCTCTGCAATAGCAGCAGCAATTGCAGTCATTTGCGCATGATCTAATTCAACTCTTGGATTGTTAAAGTTTAAATCACTAATCTTATTGATTGGCACTAAATGGATGTGTGCATGGGCAACTTCCAGGCCTATCACAGCCATACCAACTTTAATACATGGGACAACTAAGGCTAAGGATTTTGCCAATTCCTTTGCAAAAAGATTAATTTCAACATAATGCTCGTCCCCTAAATCAAAAAAATTATCAATTTCGGATTTTGGAACCACTAGTAAATGTCCCTTGGCTAATGGCTTTACATCTAAAAATGCAAAACAATTAGCAGTTTCTGCAACCTTATAACAAGGTATCTCCCCTGATATTATTTTTGAAAAAATACTGGCCATTAAGCAGTAATTTCTAAGATTTCCAAAATCATTGTCCCACCTGGAGTTTCAATAGTAGCTTTATCTCCTACTTTTTTTCCCAAGAGACCTTGTCCTATGGGAGAACTTGCAGATATTTTACTGGCTTTAATATCGGACTCTGCTTCGGATACTATTTTGTAAATAATCTCTTTGTTGACTTTATGATTTAATAAACGAACATTCGTCATCAAAACCACTTTTGAAGTATCTATTGCACTTTCATCGATGATCCTTACGTTCATCAACTTCTTTTCCAGTTCATTAATTTTTAACTCAAGCATACCTTGAGCATCTTTTGCGGCATGATATTCCGCATTTTCGGATAAGTCCCCTTTTTCCCGAGCTTCAGAAATGGCTTTTGCTACATCTTGCCTGCCAATGGTCTTGAGATGGTCCAATTCAATCTTCATCCTATCGTACCCCTCCTGGGTTAAATAATTTAATGTAGTCATAAGGGTTTTGTTTGCCAAATAAAAAACGAAAGAACGTTCCCCTTTGTCAGGAAACGTTCTTTAGCTGTCTAAATAAGTTATTAGATAACGATATAAAGTCTCGTTAAGTTTCCAATTAGTTTAAAAATTCAAGCCGAGGCCAATATTATGAGTTCCTGAAAACGGATTGGTTGGTCTATAACCATAATCAACTGCAAGTATATTATTACCCTTTTTATCCATAGGTATATTTATACTTAGCCCTGCACCCAATCCGGTATAAGCACCATCGCCTGCACCAGCAGCATCTCCTATTTCATAAACATAGGATGCTCTTACGCCAAAAATATCCTTAATCATGAGCTCTGCACCAGCACCAATTACATCCCTGCCAAATGAATTTGAAGTAAAATTCGCAACTGGACTAACAGTCATCAGATTTCCAAAAATAAAATCATAAGACAATCCGAGATGCAGCAATGAAGGAAGTTCAAAATTTGACAAACGAACGTCATAAGTCAAGGCGGTATTTTCTGGACTAGTCAATTGTGTGGATAATCCCTCTCCTCCAAATCTCATTGGGCTTCCCACATTCCGTATGGCAATTCCTAAATGAAAATTATTTTCAGGACCTGTAACATATTGAACGCCTCCATCAATGGCAAAACCAAATGCACTAAGATCTTGGATACTTTCAGACACTCCTCTAACCAATATGCCCACAGATACTTTTTCGCCAAAATTATGGGAATAGCCCACCCCTAAGTTGAAGAAATTTGGACTGTAGGTAGCACCAGTACCCTCAGGAGCTGTAGTTGTCGTCACTTTAATGTCACCAAAGCTCAAAGACATAAGCTCTATGCCTATAGCACCATTCTTTCCTACTTTAGTGGCATAGCCAAATGAATTAATGGTAACGCCACTTGGCACCAACCATCTGGTATGCCCTGCAAGTGCTTGAGAATGCTTAATTCTTCCAAGGCCGGATATATTTACACGCATGGCTTCAACACCTTTAGCATATGAAGCATTCAGGCTATTCATCGCCGATCCCCTTGCCCATGGATTAATGAGTAATTCATAAGCACCAGCCTCCCCTTGTCTGTCAGGATTGCCAGCAAAAAGTGCTTCAAGAGTTAAAGTCATGAAGCCTAAAATTACATATGGTAAAAATTTATTCATATCAGTTTCTTTATTTAATTAAGAAAGGAGAGTCTGTCCTGAAACAGACTCTCACAAAATAATTTTATAATCCAGACGGGTCAAATTTTCTTGCAACACCAAACCACTTAACAATTCTTTCTGCCCCTGTATCTGGTTGTCTTATGTAAATCAAATAGGCTCCACTACTCACAGGAATCCCCCTGAAGTTGGTCAAATCCCATTCAATATCCGGACCAATTTGTCTTTCAGTAATTCCCCTGCCACTGACAATTTTTACTGGTTTTTCATCACGGTTATACTCCTTGATGAACTTTCCATCAATTGAATATATGGTTACTTGACATTTAGGTGGAACATTGGTTATTTTTACGACATTGCTAAATTGTCCGGATTCATAATTGGAAAATCCATAATAAGGATTTGGAACAACGTTCACATCTTCCAGTGCATTCTCATAAGCTTCTTTAGTAGAAACTAAACCTGCCTGTTTTCCGTCAATTTTAAAGCGGTATAAATTGTGACCAAAATTTTCATTGGTTCCATAAGAAACCTGGTATGGATTATCCACCCTTAATCTGAAAGTAACATCGTTTGGAATTAATCCTGTGGATCCATTACCTAACGGAAGTAAACTTGTATTGGTAAACATCAAAGGCATTGTACACCAGGTGATTTCCCGGATGGCAAAACTCATGTTGGTATTTGTTGGATTTGACAACCTGGTTCTGAGAGCTGTACAAGAATCATACTTTTGCTTTGTAACATAGATATAGTGATGGCCACCAAAAACCAAATTAAGAAAACCTTGTAAACCACAACTTGCATCTGCAAAAATTTGATCAGTTGGATTCCACATCAAGTCATTTCCCACTCCCTTCTGGTTTTTTAAACAAGGCTGAATGAGTGCATTTTCCGTAGAGTAAAAAGAATTTTCAGAAAAGAAAATATTCAACCTTTTACCAGTTTCAGCATCAATTGCATAACCCGGGAACCAACCCATGCCTGTAAGTGGCTTTCCTGAATTGTCAAGTGCTCCATCCGGATCAGCATAACCATCTCCATCTGCATCATTTTTACCTACAGAAGGTAGCTGCTTTACGCCAAAATTTTTAAGTCCAAATGTTGGCTCGGTTTCTGAACCGTTGTTTGAATTCCATGATTCAAGTACAACGCATCTTGACCATTTTGATTTATCAGACGTAAAAACAATATCTACATTATTCAGTGAATCCAATTTCATTATTGAGGAAACGATTGTCTTGTTAAAACCACCCATCCAGGCAGGAGTAAAATTCAAGGTATCCCCGGTAACCATTCTATAAGGATACCATGCACCATTGATGTTACCATCTCCAAGATTTGCAAATTTATCCTGAGGATCAAGATTATACAATGTATTTGGTCCCAATGCTGTTTTAATAAAATCGGTAAATGGTCCATTATTATCAGGTTGGGCTAAAAACCAAATGGTACCATTTGGGTCTTTATATTCTTGCTCTAATCCTGACTCAATAATTCCATTTGATCCTAGTGGATCACTACCTGCATCACCGGTTTGAACGATACCTACAGAAATTCCTAGTTCGGCAATAATCTGTTCGTTAAACTTGTTGATGGAGGATGTTGATTCAATTACTTTTGCCGGATCAGCTATGTTTTTTAAACTCCAGGTAACAGGCTCATCCAACTTACCATTATTTGGTAAAGCATCTACAAATTTTAATTCATATTCCCCATTTTGGACTTTTAATGGATTAACCACTTTTACTTCAATTGGTCCTGAACCAGCTTGATAATCTATTACACCATTGAAACTACCATTTAAAATTTTATCATGCATACCTTCGGCCAATCTTAAAAAACTGTTTCCCGCACCATGTCCATCCAAACGAGTGATAGGTAACCCTTCTCCATATTTTGAATTAACCAATTCATAGATCTGGGGTCTTGGGGTTGCACCATAAGGCTTACCATCTCCATTCGGGCCAACATTTAAGCGGCCTAGACAATACTGAACTCTTTGACCTGTATTTTCTTTAGGATTAAAGTCTTCGTAGTTATTGTAGCTGTACGCTACCACCAGGAAGTAATACTTCTTATGATTGATAAGGGAATTATTAATGCCTGTCGCAAAAGCATCATCCTTAACACTAAAACTATGTCTTACTCCTTCATCCAAACCAGAGACTTTTTCCACAGGATAGTAGACAATAGGATGTGTTGTGCTTGGATTTGGATTTTTCAATCCATCCCAGTTATATACTTTTTTAATTTTATTCTTGACGTCCACAGTAAAGATCTCTCTTACCAAAGAAGGGTCATTCAAAGATTTATCTGAAAGAGAAACATCAGGACCGGACATTTGAAATATCCTATATCCTTCGAATCTGTAAAAGGCATCCCTTCCTGGAGGTACTCCCAAGCCAGCTTCTTCGTGTCCTTCGTTAAAATTATTAGAACTTGGATCATTGCTTAACAGAATGATAATTTCCTGATCCAATTCCACAAAATCAACATCAGGTGCAGTAGGTCCATCTTTTAGCTTAAAGCAATTATCAAAAAGATCCTGACATAACTGGTCTGCTTTCAATAATTCATCAAGACTTGGACAAGGATAAACCTGATCAGGTACCCAAGGAACCCCAATGATCAATTCATTTACAGCACCAGGCTGCAACACAAGCGGACCGGATGCCTGAATGGTACGTCTATCACCTTCACCGGCGCCACTACCACCATTTGTACTACACATGCTCCAACCGGACTGGTTATTTGGCGCACCAGGAAAGGCATAGCGAGTTACATTTGTACTACCTGGATTGTATCCATTCCCGCCGACAGTAAGTGGAGAGCCATCCTTCCACTTTCCCGTAATATAATTATAAAATTCCTGGGAAGTGGTCGGGTCAGTGGTATTTGGGGGTGGATTTCCACCTAATCCAAGCCCGTTGTAATACATAAAATAAGTCATACCTAACTCGTTGCCATTTTCATCGAGAGGTCCTCTAAAATAATCCACCCCTAAAATTGGAATATTGTTACAATATGTATTCACACTCCGCTCACAGGTACAACCATTACTTCCATCTGATGCATCAATGTTATAAATATACATCAGGTCTCTTTGTCTGAATGCAGAATCTTTTGCTCTAAAAACTAAAGTAGTGTCGCATCCCACATAATCATCGCTGTAGCACCCGAGATCCGGATCAATCCACATAGCAAAGTAGCAGTCTCTAATATCCTGTGGGGCACGATTGATCAATTTATACCTTTGAAAGGTCATGTCATTCAACTCATCTGCTGTTCTGAAAGCAAAAGTCTGCACCTGAACTTCCATCCGAATAGGGTCGCCCTGTGTATTGGTGTGAATTCCTCCGGCATCATTATAAATCCAAAAAATCATCTCATCAGGAAAAATTCCAAGCGGACATCCACGAATATCAATGATTGGATATTCCCCAAATTGAGGTTCAAATGTTTTATTAAAATTCAGATCATCAAATAAAGCTAAACCCTGTCTCGCATCGGGTAATTTAAAACCATATCTTGCCTCAAAATATGGATTTCCTTTCGCCGGCCAATATAGAATGTCGAGAGGAATTTCTGACCGGTTTAATTCTGACCGACCTTCTTTTTGGGCAGTTGCCCATGCCTTCTTCAACTTAGTTATATTTTCCCCTGAAACTTTAAAAAACTGATCCCAGTTCAAACAATCCTCTGCACATGTTTCACCATTATCCATTAAAGGACCTGGCCAACAATCATTCTCTGTAGATCTACGGTAGGTCTGCCCCATAAATTTTAGTGCTCCCGCAGGATCATATCCTCCAACCCAAACACCACCTGCATAAAGTGAAGACACTTCAAGCTTTCCGGATCCGGCTTCGATCTTTGGGACAACGTATCTACCTCTATTCAAATCCCACCAAACATCACCGCCATTTAAAAGTCTGGCGCGTACGTTGTTGATCTCCTGATCTATTTGTTTGGTTGCAGGTGCACAAGATCCATTTCTGGTAGAAAGGGTTTTACTTTTCATTGGTGGTTTTTGCAAATTTTTAGGGATATGTGCAAAAACCTGGACGCTAAGTATTAGCGATATTATAGAAAATAAAAATTTATTCTTCATGTCGAATGATTTCAATAATGATTAAATTAAAATTCAAAAATGGCTCCTATGTAAATCCTCCTCGGTAAGGTATAAAAGTCAGGATTTAACAAAGCCCAATTGTAAGAATCAATAAAATACTGAAGGTTTTCCTGTCCATAAGTTTGGATGGCAGAATTAATATCATTTGCCCCCCTTCCGGAAGCCAAATATCCATCATCTGCTGCATCGGAAGAACCTCTATATAATCCTATTACATTTTTTGTATTCAACAAATTTTGCACCCTACAATAAACATTCAAAAACAAAGGATGCTTTGCATCCGATTTGGTTAGTTGAATATACTTATCAGCGCGGAAGTCAATGTTGAAATTCCAAGGGAGTCTGGCTCCATTAATAGATCCTCTATAACCTGAACCATCATATCTGACCACGTTCAAACCCGGTGAATATGGCCGTCCAGAAGCAGTAACCAAAAGTAGGTTAACCCCAGTATTGGCTAAGATATCAAGACCTCCTATTCTAGGACCGTTGTACTGTTTGCCAGAAGCATACCTGTAATCCGCACTAAATGAGAATCGATGTCTCTCATCATAATTAAAAGGGAATATATTTCTGATGTTGATACCTTTTCCTGTCAAGCCTTCTTGAGAGCGAGCATCTGATCCTGTTCCATCTGCAAATTGTAAAGTATACGCCGCGTTGAATTCAAAATTATTCACTCTACGTAAATCATAAGTGAAGTTGAATCCTTTTACGGTTCCAAAATCTAGATTTCTAAATGTATTATAGGTTCCTACTGTAGCAACTTTACTTAGCGTAGTAATCTGAATCATATCTCTCAACTCATTGTAATAAGCTGAAAACACCACAGAAGAGGAATTTGTAATTTTTTGTTGAAATCCAACCTCATAATCAACTTTCCTAGATGGCCTCAGATTTCCGTTTGCACTTGGCGTTCTACCATTTATATCCCAATAATAATATGATAAAGGAGATACAAAATTGTCAGATGTTGGTCTCTGAACCAAAATATCATAATGCGCAAAAAAGTTGGCATCATCAGAAATTGGAAAAGAGAATGCAATACGAGGCATCCAATTGATTTGTGGTTTGTAATCTTCAAAGGATTCATCAACTTTAAAATACTGACCACGAATGGTCCTGAGACTATCTGATGGTTGAATATATGCCGGATTCACAAGGTTGTTATCTCCGAATATAGCCAGGGAGTTATTAGCTGCAGTACCATTGGAAAAATACCACTGGTCACCATCCCGATAAGCTTTTACGTCAGGTGCTCCTGGTTCAACCAAGTAAACTTTGAAATCATCTCCAATGGTGGAAGGTTTTGTTGAGCCCTTCTGATCATGAAAGGATTTTGCACCAAGGATTCCATAAAGACTGTAAGGGTCCTTTAAGACTTTAGTGTTGGCATCATAGTAATCTACACGACCTCCAACTCTAAAAATAATATCCTTATAAGTAAATTTATCCTGAAGATAGCCTGCGGCATATATTGGAGAGAATGGAGCAACTGCAAATGACTGTCTTCCATTGGCGTCTCTCTTGAAGAAATCTTCAAACTTTACATTCGATTTTAGTTTATTGCCCAAATAATCAAAGCCATTGAAACCTAAAGCACTTTGCTCGGTCAACTCAGCTGCTGAGAACATGTCCAGAGTCAAGTCTGATGGTTTAAACCGATCCACGTCCGCATATAAATATTGTGATGAATCCAATGAAATGTTGGCAAATTGGAGTGCTCTGATGGATTTATAAAACTTAGATTCATCTTTGGGTGTAATTAAAGTTCTTTTAATTGGAACTTCAATGGAATCTCCTATTTGAGGGTTAAATATTTTAAAGTACCCAATTATTACATTACTATCTACCCCTGTGATGTGGTCATTTTGCAATAAGCGTGCATAACGCCATAGGTTGAATGGTATTACAGTGTAGTTTCTATTGATACTTTGTTCCAAAAGTATTCCAAACTGAATATTATGTCTACCTTTTTTTGAACCTCCGGGTAAAAAATCAAAACCGCTCGTAATTTGCGCAGAATAAAGGTCATTGTCAAACTTATTGTAACGGTTGTAAACACTTCCTACATTGGTGTGTATCCCACCCCAGGTATTGGAAAAAGCCGAACTTAGGTTTCCGTTAAATGCCGGATAAGACTGGATATTTCCGGTATCTGCTACTGGAATTTTATTGTAATTAGCAAACGCAGGGTTCACAGTTCCTGGCGTATAGTCTACCACCCGATCTATATAACCCACATGAATTAGATCTTGGTCAAAAATTGGCTGCCATTCACGTTGAAATTGACCCACGAAACCATAATCAAAGAAATTATCCTTGTGACGGAAATCCTGACTTAAACCTGTTCTATTTTGGTAACCCAATTGAATCGTATAATAAGCATTTTGTATGACAGAAATTTTTCTGTTCTGTTCCGCATTTGCTAGGGCCTCTGGTGACAAATCTGCCAATCTTCCAAGTCTGTGCCTGAATCTAAGATTAGCTCTATATGTATTGTTTTGGTTAGTAGGGTTGTTTACCCAATTAAGTAAGCGCCAATTACCTCCACCAATAATATCATCTCCTGGTACAAAACGATCTCGAACATCTGAATAAGTTCCGGAAAGTGTTAAATCAATATTCTGGCTTGGTTTTATATCCAGTTTTCCAGTAACATCATAGGCAGTATTCTCATCATTAAGATTATACTTCTTAAATTCTACATCATCCCCTTCTTTCAAAAAGAAGGCATTTGTAACAGGATTTCCTTTAAAAGAAATAACCGGATCTTTAGAAAGACGATCAATAGTACTTTCTTTCGCAAAATAGTCACCAAAAGCAGGAGGATCATCATCTTTCAATCTAGTATATTGACCGGACAATCGGAAACCAAGAATGGAGCGGTTGTTCTTTTTGTATATAGGACCACTTATGTTACCACTTAGAAACGTATATCCATAGGGATCCAGATAATTAGAAGTTTCTCCTTCAATAGATCCGGCAAATTCTGAAGATGGGCCTTTTGTTGTCAAGGCAATAATCCCACCGGTAACATCCCCGTATTGCGGTTCAAGTCCCCCTTTAATAACCGTTACTTGTTCAATATCAACGGCTGAGGGCGCTCTTCCTGTGATCCTAACCCCATCCAAAAAATAAACCGTTCCATCTGTTCGGGCTCCTCTGATCGATACATCTCCTCCATCCACACTGGATACTCCAGATACAGTAGAGGCAATGGCATTGATGTTACGTGTCCCAAGCGTTTTGATGTCTTCCGCAGTGATGGTTTGATCACTGGTGGTTTTGTCTGTTTCAATTATCGGAACTTTATAAGCTTTTACTTCAACTGCTTCTAACTGCACTCCGGAGGCAATGCTGAAGTCCAATTTGTTAACTTTTCCACTATTTATCTGTACCCTCTCTATTTTTTGGGTATTTCCAGCATAACTGGCCTCAACGTTATAGTTGCCGGGATCCAGAATTATGCTATAGTTTCCATCAAAATCGGTAATGGTCCCTTGGTAAAGGTCTTTACCTTTGAATACCTTAACTGCAGCATTGATAAGTGGTTCTCCTGTTTCTCTGTCTTTGACTGTTCCTTCAAGTTTTGTTTGGGCCATCAGGACCGGACCTAACGCGAAGAATGTCAGTAAAATGAATAGTAGTCTTAGCTTCATGTGGTTAGAAGTTGTTTTGTTTGTACAAAAAGTCTGCAATGTTAAGTATTTCTTAAGTTTTTTCAAAAGAACCCATTTTAAGAAGGGGTCCTGAAAATATAAGAAATACCCGCTTGAGTAAGCATCATTGGGGCATATCTTATTGTTAGATAATATTTTACGCATGGAGTAAAATTTTAAGTGTTAGTGAATTAATTTCCATCAAAAGTGAATTTTTATTAAATAAATGTGGGTTTTGTCAAACTATTTATGTCTTTCTTCCATAAGCCAAAACGTTAGTTGACTTAAAGTGCTGCCCCCATTCTTCTAATCTGACGAACTTTAACACTTACATCCTGAATTCTATACTGGCCATTTCCTTAGTATTGCCTCGGCAATTTTTAATTTTGATTCAAAGGTCCAACCAGCTATATGTGGCGTAAGAATTACATTTTTTAGAGCGTATAGGCTAGAGTACAATTTATCATCTTCATTATTAAACGTTGATGGTTTTTCGTTTTCAAAAACATCCAGACAGGCACCTAGAATTTTTCCAATCTGCAGGGCTTCTACTATATCCTTGGTTTGTACAACCGCTCCCCTTGAAGTATTGATTAAATAAAACGGGCGTTTCATTGAATCAATAAATTTTTTATTTATAAGGTGCTTTGTTGTTGGATTTAAATCAACATGTAGACTGATTACAGAACATTCCAGTAATTCATCCATATTCTTAGCAATCTCAATCTTCTCATTTTCAAATGAAAGCATTTTATTTGGGTCATAAACTATTATTCGACAGTCAAATGGTTGGAGTAACTTTATGAAAGCCTGACCAGTATGTCCACCACCAAAAATACCAAAATGCATAGATCCTATTTCAAATCCTCTATTTTGCTCTCTTTGCCAATTGAAATTCCTAAGCTCGGGGTCTGCGAGGAGAATGTTTCTGGCAAGTGCAAGAAAACTTGCCAATGCCATCTCAGCAACTGCCTGACAATTAGCTTCAGGTGTGTTAAAATAATGAATCCCCTTTTGACTAAGATATTGTGTATCCAGAGTGTCAAGTCCTGAGCCCAGCCTTCCTACACATTTGAGATGGATAGCCTTGTCAATTAATGTCTTATCCATTCTGATCTTTGTATTAATAACGATGCCTTCATACCTGTCAATTAAATTATGGACCATCTCCAATGTAATGTTTGGATGGTAATCGACAGAAAATCCTTTTTGTTTGAAACCACTGATCAAGTATGGATGTACTTCATCCGTAATCAGAATCTTCATATACATAACTTTACAGGAAGCAAGTTATGCATAAATCACCTGCATCCCTGGCAGGAAATAAAAATTAAAAGCCAAATCAAAAAAATTGGCTTTAATTGACTACTGGGGAGGAGGAATCGGTATGGACGGAGCAACTTCGGCTCCTGAACCTGCCATTATAGCAACAATTATGCACAAAGCAAATAGAATTGCAGCCAAGTACCAGGTAAGTTTCTCAATAAAATCAGCAGATCTTGCCGCGCCAAACATTTGATTAGCACTCTGCCCACCAAAGGTAGAATCAACCCCTCCTCCTTTTGGATTCTGGATCAATACGACTCCAATTAAAAGCACACAATCTATGGCTATCAGTATGGTTATCAGCGTAATAAGCATGAATCAGGATTTTAGATTTTTTATAAGGACTGCAAAGGTAGCACTTTTATCGGGAAACTTGTGGGACAATTTTTCATACATTTTAATAGCCTCTTCTTTATGCCCTTGTCTATCAAGGAGTTGGGCCAAAGTTTCTGAAACTACTTCTTCTTTAAGGTGTTGACTTTCTTCAACAAGTTGTTGAATCCCATCCAATTTTTTTGGGCCTCTCTTTGCTTTTGTTTTAGGAACGGACTGCTTTTGAACTTTGATTTTTATTGAGTCTTTTGAATCCAACTGGCTCAACCAAGAATAAAAGCTATCTGTTGAATTTTCGGACAATTTTGAGGACTGTCCTTCAGCTTTCTTGTCCACTTTTACTTTCGCATCTTTTGATTTAATAAGTTTGCGGGCTGGCGTTTTCAGGCTTTTAGAAACCTTAATTTTAGGTATAATTATTTCGTCTTCGCCTAATAATTTTTTCTCATTTGGGTGGGTATCAGGTTTCGATGCTAATTCTAATATTGAATCAGTACGCATTTTCTGACCATCTGGTTTCGTTTCCAAATTAGTTACCGATACCTGGGTCACCTGGTTTGTTAAATCTTCTATAGGTTGTTCCACCCTAGTTGACACTGCTTTTTCTAACGTTTCACTTTTTTCAGATTCAATGCCAACATTTTCTATTGCACTTTTATTTTCAACAGATTGATCATTTATATTGGTAAAATTATTCCAATGTGTAGAGTGGTGATAAAGGGTATCCTCTAATCTATTATTGGTTGGATTTGATTTTGTTTGATCTAATTGATTGAAAAAAGTACCTGCCAAGGGATATCTCATTTTTAGGATTTCTAAATCCTGAAGGTCTTCTTTTTTAATAATTAATTCTTCCATAACCAAGTATTACCAATTGGAAAATGCTTTGTTGAAAATATCTTCAAGCAATAGTTTATTAATATTAGTTAAAAGTCTGTTTTCTTCCGTGTTTAAGTTTAAAGATGAATCAAAATCTTCAAATCTAGTGAAGTTGGCATTCCAATTTGACTTCTCATTCTTTACATTTTCACAAATGACTTCTAGTGTTACAGTGAGCCTGTTAATGGAGGTAAAGGAGCCTGCTATCGGAGCTTGAGAGCTAACAGAATATTGAGAAATCTTGATTTTGAAAATAATATCCGGATTGGCAGGATTAAAAACCAATCTTGATTCTCTACGAATTTTATTGTTTAGTGCTTCGGCAAAATCATTTGGATAATAACCTGGTGCTGATGCTGAGATGTCCTTTATGGGTTCAACATTGAAAAACTGAATTTCAGGATCTATGCTGGTTCCCTTAAAGGAATAACACCCAAAAATCATGCAACAAATTAGAAATATACATTTCTTCATATTTCTATAGAAAATTGCTTGATTTTACGATACAAAGTTCTTTCAGAAATGCCTAATTCATCAGCGGCATCCTTTCTCTTCCCATTAAACTTCTTAAGTGCTTTAAGGATCATGTCTTTTTCCATTTCATCTAAAGATAAATGTTCTTCTACCAGTTCCACATTTTCAAATTCTTCCTTATTCTTCTGAATAATTATTGGCCGATCTGCATGACTTGTGTTTGTATAAGCTGGCCAGGAAGAGGGTGGCGTATTTGGAATCATAGCCATTCCATTATCCATTGAAGGTGGCATTTCTAAATCATTAGCTTGCACCATTTGGACAAACATGGTCTTCAATTGATTCAAATCTTGCTTCATATCAAAAAGCAGTTTATACAAAATTTCACGTTCATGATACCCTGTACCATCACTTCCTTGTTCGTTACTCCCGATGGCAGGTAAATTGGTCTGGTGGATATCCGGAATGATCCTAAGGATATCATTTGGGCTTATATTCTTGCGATCAGAAAGAACAGATAATTGTTCCACAGCATTTCGTAGTTCCCTAATGTTACCGGGCCAGGCATAATTTTCTATCAATGCCTCTGAAGCATCTTCAAGTTCTATAGGACTGGTTCGGTATTTTTCAGCAAAGTCTTGTGCAAATTTCCTAAAGAAAATTAAGATATCCTCCCTTCTTTCTTTAAGTGAAGGAACCCTTATAGGCACGGTATTTAATCTGTAGTATAGATCTTCCCTAAATTTTCCACGGCGTACTTTTTCTAATAGGTTTACATTTGTTGCTGCTATCACTCTCACATTAGATTTGAGGGTTTTTGAAGAACCAACACGAATGAATTCTCCTGATTCTAATACCCTAAGTAAAAAGGCCTGTGTATCCTGAGGCATCTCGCCAATTTCATCCAGGAAAATAGTCCCTCCGTCAACAGTTTCAAAATACCCCTTACGATCAGAAGTAGCGCCTGTAAAAGATCCCTTTTCATGACCAAATAATTCAGAATTTATAGTTCCTGCTGGAATTGCTCCACAATTAACAGCTATAAACTGGTTATGTTTTCTGGGACTTAAGTTGTGAATAACTTTTGAAAAAACTTCCTTTCCTGTTCCGCTTTCTCCAAAGATCAAAACAGTGAGATCAGTTGTAGCTACACGTATGGCTGTGTCCAGTGCCTGATTCAGTTTGTCTGAACGGCCATAAATTCCATATCGTTGTTTTATTGCCTGAACACTTTCCATTATCATTCTAAACTATCTCACCATTAAGTGTGGCACTTGATGCTGATACAACTTTGACCAATACATAATCGCCGGATTTAAGTCCTGGCTTTTTAGGAAATATAATCATTTTATTTTGTGAATTCCTCCCCTTAAACATTTGATCCGAACGCTTTGAATCACCTTCAATGAGCACTTCGAAAACTTGTCCTATATCCCTTTGATTATGTCTGTAACTTATTTGATTCTGGAGTCTGATAATTTCACTTAGCCTTTTCTTTTTTACTTCTAGTGAAACATCATCACTCAATTTTTTCGCAGCCGGTGTCCCTGGTCTTTCTGAATAATAAAACATGTAGGACATACTGTAATCAGACCATTCCATAATGGATAGGGTATCCAGATGATCGATTTCTGTTTCGGAACAAAACCCGGTAATCACATCAGATGAAACCGCACAATCTGGAATGATGCTTTTAATAGATGCAATCCGGTTCAGGTACCATTCACGATCATAGGTCCGGTTCATTAATTTGAGTATTCTGCTGGAACCGGATTGAACCGGCAGATGAATATATTTGCATATATTATTATACTTTGCCATAGTCAACAGAACTTCATCTGTTATGTCTTTCGGATGTGATGTAGAAAATCTTACCCTAAGTAAAGGATTTATCTCAGCAATCATTTGCAAGAGATTTGCAAAATTGACCATTTGTCCAGTCTCCGGGTTTTCCCACTTATAGCTATCGACATTCTGTCCTAACAAAGTTACCTCGCGGAATCCTTTTGAAAATAGGTCCTCAGCCTCCGCCATTATGGTAAAGGCATTCCTACTCCTTTCCCTTCCTCTGGTATAAGGCACTACGCAAAAGGAACACATATTGTCGCACCCTCTCATAATAGATATGAATGCAGTTATTCCATTACTTTCTAACCTTAAAGGGGCTATATCTGCATATGTTTCTTCTCTGGATAAAAATACATTTATCCCTTTATCCCCATCATAAGCTTGATTAACTAAACGGGGTAAATCGCGATAGGCGTCTGGCCCAACAACAATATCTACCAACTTTTCATCTTCAAGAAATTTGGACTTTAAGCGTTCTGCCATACAACCCAGAACCCCAATGAGCAAATCCGGCTTGCTTTTTTTAAGTTTGGCAAACTCCTTCAATCTTTTTTTTACAGTTTCTTCTGCTTTTTCTCTAATGGAACAAGTATTTAAAAGGATCAATTCAGCAAGCTGAAAATCCCTGGTAGATTTCATACCTTCTTCAGAGAGGATAGATGCCACAATTTCAGAATCACTAAAATTCATTTGGCAGCCATAACTCTCAATATAAAAATAACGAGTGGCAGTTTGGGCAGCTATATTGGGGAAATCCAAGATCTCTCCCTGGCGATTTTCCTCCATTAATGGGGCTTCATGAGTAGGAACTTGATGGTACGTCATTTGTAATAAAAAAAGAGGTCAAATATAGCTCATTTACGATGAAATGACAAATTGTCAGAAATTATTATGGGATTAAAATGAGATAAAAAAATACTTATATGATTAGAAATCAAACACTTATTTTAAATTTTAAGGGTTATCAAATTATGTGAAATGCCAAGATTCATAAGTTGGATGTCATAATGCTCCATCCAGATCATCTTAGAAATTAAATTTTGAAAATAATTTTGATACTTCTGTAAAATTGATGTCGGCAGGGAGTGAAAAAAAGTTATTTTTGAAGGGTTTTTGTGATGCAATTGAATCTCAAAAATAAAATAAAACATCTCAAATTAAATTATGTCAGAACCTGGAGACCCGAATCTTGATTTTAACAATACGGAAATTGCTTTTTCCTATAAATCAAATAAGGAACTTGTAAAAACTTATAGATTATTTCAACTCATGAATAATCCGACATTAGTCAAGCTTGGTTCTTTTTTTGGAAACCTGGCTGCAAGGATGCCTTTTGGGATTGGGGATCCCTTTATTAGGGAAACAATTTTTTTTCAGTTTTGCGGTGGTACCAACCTTTTTGAATGTCAGAAAGTTGTAGACCGTTTGAATTTCCGAAACACTCTGACCATTTTGGACTTTGGTGTGGAAGCAAAAGAAAAAGAAGAAGATTTTGAACACACTTTAGCAGAAAATATTAAAGCCATTGAATTTGCGTGTAGCAATCCTAATGTTCCTGTAATTTCAACAAAACTTACCGGCTATGTGCCAATTAGTGTTCTTGAAAAAATCCAATCCGGAGAAAGACTTAATGAAATAGAAAATGTTCAATTTCAAAGACTAGAGGACCGTTTTGCACAATTGTGTAAGAAAGCTTTTGAAATGGGTGTATCGATTTTTGTGGATGCAGAAGAAAGTTGGATCCAAGATCCAATTGATCAATTAGTTATGAAATATATGGCCATTTACAATAAGGAAAAGCCCATAATATATAATACTTACCAATTATACCGCAAAGACAGGCTTGAATTTTTAAAGGACAATTTCATTACTGCAAAAGAAAATAATTTTATTCTGGGTGTTAAAATTGTGCGCGGGGCTTATATGGAAAAGGAGCGGTTAAGAGCTCAGGAGAAAGGATATTCAGATCCAATCCAACCAGATAAATCCTCAACAGATCGTGATTATAATTATGCCCTAAGATTTTGCATTGAGAATTTTGAACTTATAAGTCTTTGTAATTCCAGTCACAATTGGGAGAGCAATCAGCTCCAAGTTGATTTAATGGCACAAAAACAAATTCCCCGGGATCATCCACACATGAATTTCTGTCAATTGTACGGAATGAGCGATAATCTTACATTCAACCTTTCTTCCCAAGGTTACAATGTAGCTAAATATGTCCCTTACGGACCTATAAGAGATGTCACCCCTTACCTGACCAGAAGGGCGCAGGAAAACACTAGTGTTACAGGAGACATGAGCAGGGAATTAAATTTACTTACTAGGGAAATGAAAAGAAGAGGATTGCTGAAGTAAGTGGATGATAAACCATAAATAAGATTTTAACAGTAATGAATTAATTACTGTCCAAAAGATGATCCGTACTAAAGGAATTGTACTTAAAGTATTAAAATACAGGGAATCCAGCTTAATTCTTGATATTTTCACTGAGGATTTGGGATTACATTCCTTTCTTATTAATGGTGTTTTTAAGAAAGGGGATCAAAGGCTTGCGGCCATTTTAAGTGTCGGAAACATCATAGAGTTAGTTGCCTATTTTAGCGAACAAAAAAATTTACACCGATTAAAAGAGGTGAATTACGCCTATGTCTACAATGACCTATATTATAATCTTATAAAATCAGCAATATCTACTTTCATTCTGGAAATTTGTCGTAAAACAATAAAAGACCACCATCCCAATCCTGAGCTTTTTCAATTCATTCAAAGATGTCTGATTATTCTGGATAAGCAAGAAATAGTTGATTCTGACTTCCATCTAAAATTTTTAATCAGATTAACCAAGATTCTCGGATTCCAACCTGAGAATAATTTTTCTGACTCAAACAATGCATTTGATTTAGAAAATGGTCAGTTTTGTTCCTACTTGATTCAAAGCCCATATCACCTTGAGCCAGTTTTAAGTCAATATATGCATCTACTTTTAAGTGAAACTGATGCTCAACAGACCCTTCCAATAAAACTGAATAATTTACATAGAAGAAAATTATTAGATGGAATTTTACTTTACTATAGGATTCACATAGAAAATTTTGGATTGCTTAATTCTCCTGATATTTTTAAATCAATTCTATAGTAGGAGTATTTAATCTATACTTGAAATCACTCTATGCAAATCCTGTCTATAGGCTTTTACGGCAGGCCATATTGCAGAAAAAGCACCTATTAAAAGTCCCCCGGCAATAATCTTCATTTCGTCCATTGAAAAATATTTGCCAGTAACATTGTACTTCTCCCCCAATTTAAAATATACTGACGCTACTTCCAAACTACCATGTGCTATTAGAAATGCAACAGAAATTCCTATAATACTTATGATTAGTCCCTCTAGCATCATTAATGTGAATAAACGAACTTTTCCTGCTCCTCCCAACCTCATGATTGCCATTTCTATCTTTCTTTCTTCAAATGCCTGAAACAAATTTATGATGATGGCAAAAGTTGCTAACAACCCAAGTATCCATCCAATAATATTGAACAATTCGCTTGCAGAACCACTAAGCTCATATAATCTGCTGATTTCAATCGCCGGATTAACAGCCATAAGTCCTGTGTTTTGATTAATGTTTCTGCCAAAATTCAAGGCTTGTATATTATTGCCTTTAAATTTTAAAAGTAAGGCGGTTATTTCTCCAGAACTGTTTCTCAAATTTTCTAATGAGTTAACATTTTGTGGTAGGCCATCAAATTCGTGATGGTCAAGTTCTTCTTTGTTTTCTTCTTCTTTTTCGTCATGATGCATTGACCAATAACTGGATATATTGGTAAATATTAATCTGTCCTTTATTGTTCCACTTGGCAATAATATTCCTTTGACAATAAGTTGCTGTTCATGTTCGTGGGAAGCATCTTCTTTTACTAATCCATGATTGGATTGAAACTTATCTCCAAGTTTTAATTTTTGTAATTTTGAAACTTCTGAACCAAGAACAGCATCAAAATCATTAGCGAAGAAAGAACCCTCACTTAATTGCAATTGCATAAATGGAAAATACTCAAGTGTAGTTCCGATAATTCGATAATCTTCATAACTATCCCCACTAGAAATTGGAATGCTACTTTCAATTACCGGATGCTTAGGATTTAAAAATGGTTTTATCTCATCTGAAGAAATATTTCCAGTAGGCGCATCCACATACATTACATTACACATAACGGATTGTAACGGACTTCCTTTACTACATAAAATGAGGTCTATATTTTCACTGCTTTTTCCCAAATGTTGACTAAATTGTTCATTCACCAGCAGTATTAATAAACTCAAACTTGCTGCTACACTCATTAATAGGACCACAAATAGAAATCTTGCTGGTCTAGTACTTAGATTTTTCCACGCTAGGTAAAATAGACTCATTGCAAAATAATCTGGTTTGAAAATTTGGTCTTCAATCTTGAATCATGACTGACCACTACTAAAGATGTTTTTTGATCCCGACAACTGGTCATTAAGACTTCAGCAATCATTTCTGCATTAACATCATCCAGAGATGATGTCGGTTCATCAGCCAAAATTAAATCGGGCTCGGTGACCAACGCCCTGATGAACATTAGTCGCTGCTGCTCGCCAAGGGACAAGGAAAAGGTCTTTCTGTTTTTTAAGGACAACAGATTAAATTTCTCTAACCAGCTGCTTACAATTTTGATGTCTTTATTTTTTCCTGCCAATTGCCTCGCCAAGAATAGATTCTCCAATACGGATAAAGATTTAATAAATATTGGCTTCTGCAAACATATTCCTATATGTTGTCCTCGGAAATAATCCAATTCAAACTTTGATAAGTTATGGATATTCTGATTCAAAATTTCCACAATGCCCAGAGTTGGGGTTATAAGTCCACAAAGTAAATGGAGCAAACTGGTTTTCCCACAACCAGATGGACCATGTATTAAGAGTGTCTCTCCTTTAACCAAAAGTAAGTCCGGAAATCTCATCGATTTTCCATTCTTAAAATCAATTCCCAATCCTTGGGTTTGAAGAATCATAGTTATAAAACAAATTAAAAAATTATCACCATTAAGGTAAATGGAAAATCATTTTTATTATCTTGTAAGATACATATATCGCTTAGAATCCAAATCTCTAAAAAATGGATCGTGTAGATCTTTTATATAATAAATAGCTTCACCAGTAGATTTCATTTCTGGGCCAAGACTTATGTCTACACCAGGAAATTTGTTAAATGAAAATACAGGAACTTTAATTGCATAACCTTTGAGTTTATGGGTTATTGAAAAGTCCTTTAGCTTATGTGTGCCTAACATTACTTTGGTAGCAATATTCAAGTATGGTACTTCATAAGCTTTAGCAATAAATGGTGTGGTTCTTGATGCTCTTGGATTAGCCTCGATTACATAAACTTGTTCCCCTTTGATTGCAAACTGAATATTGATCAAACCTTTAATTTCTAATTTAAAGGCAATTCTTTTTGCATACTCGATCATGGTCTCAACACTTTTAGCTGAAAGACTGTAGGTAGGTAATACTGCAGAACTGTCTCCTGAGTGTATTCCGGCGGGTTCAATATGTTCCATGATGCCCATAATATGAACCTCTTCTCCATCACAGATGGCATCAATCTCTGCTTCTTTTGCCCTTTCTAGGAATTGGTCTATCAGCACTTTATTGTCTGGCATATGTTTGAAAATAGAAAGTACATGTCTTTCCAATTCCTCATCGTTAATTACAATTCTCATCCTCTGGCCTCCTAGTACATAGGACGGTCTAACCAAAACCGGATACGAAATTTTTCGCGCAACTTCAAGAGCTTCATCTGCATCCGTTGCGACACCATAAATCGGATAAGGAATTTCCATTTCTTTGAGTAAATCTGAAAATCTACCCCTATCCTCTGCAATGTCCATGCTGTTGAAACTTGTGCCAACCAATTGAATACCTTTGTTGTGAATCTTCTCGGCTAATTTCAATGCAGTTTGGCCACCTAATTGGACTATTATTCCATCTGGTTTTTCATGGTCAATGATCTCTTCAATATGCTCCCAATATATGGGTTCAAAATATAGTTTATCCGCTAAATCAAAATCTGTTGAAACTGTTTCTGGATTACAATTCACCATGATCGCCTCCATCCCTGTTTCTTTGATGGCCATAACTCCATGGACACAACAGTAGTCAAATTCAATTCCTTGTCCTATCCTGTTAGGTCCAGAACCCAAAACAATTATTTTTTTTCTGTCTGTGTTTACAATACTTTCATTTTCCTGGTCATAACAGGAATAATAATATGGCGTTTTTGCAGGAAACTCTGCAGCGCAGGTGTCCACTGTTTTATAAATTCTATGCAGGCCAATTTTTTTACGATACGATGTTACATCCTTATCCTCTACTCGTAAAATCCAGGCGATTTGAGAATCAGAGTAACCATTTTTCTTTAATTCAAGAAAAAAGTCTACGGGAATGTCTTCAGGAAGATTGTATTTCAACAATTGTTCTTCCATTTGCACAAGTTTCTTTATTTCTCGTATAAACCATGGATCTATCCCAGTTAATTTTTGAACAGTCTTTTCAGGTACACCAAGCCGAAGAGCATCCTTAAGTCGGTAAATTCGGTCATCACTAACTTTTTCTAATCTCTCCAGAATATCTTGGGTGTTGAACCACTCTTTTTTATCTGCACCTAATCCATGACGATCATTCTCCTGACTCTGACAGGCCTTCTGTAGTGCTTCATTGAAACAACGCCCAATGGCCATTACCTCCCCAACAGATTTCATCTGTAATCCTAATCTAGAATCTGCACCCCAGAATTTTTCAAAATTCCACCTGGGCATTTTGACAATGACATAATCCAGAGAAGGCTCAAACAAGGCGCTTGTTGTTCCTGTGATTTGATTTTTCAATTCATCCAAGGTGTATCCGAGGGCTAGTTTTGCAGCAATTTTGGCAATTGGATATCCTGTAGCTTTGCTTGCCAAAGCACTGGAACGACTTACTCTGGGATTAATTTCTACGGCAATTAATTCCTCATTTGACGGGTTTTGAGCAAACTGAACATTACACCCGCCGGAAAAATTGCCTAAAGACCTCATCATTCTTATAGCCTGGTCCCTCATCATTTGAAAACCTGTATCCGACAAAGTCATGGCAGGTGCAACAGTAATAGAATCTCCGGTGTGGATGCCCATAGGATCGAGATTTTCAACTGTGCAAATGATCACCACATTATCATTTTGATCCCTCAACAATTCCAGTTCAAATTCTTTCCAGCCCAAAACTGCTTTTTCAACCAACACCTCATGGGTGGGGGATGCGTCTAAACCACGTCGTAATGCTTCATCAAATTGCTCCTGTTTATGCACAAAGCTACCACCAGTTCCGCCCAAAGTAAATGAAGGCCTGATGACGAGTGGAAAGCCAATGTGCTGTGCAGCTTCTTTACCTTCTAGAAAAGAATTGGCAATTTGGGATGGAGCTACGCCTATCCCCAATTTTAGCATATGTGCTCTAAATTTCTCTCGGTCTTCAGTTAGTTCGATAGCCTCAATATCGACTCCAATCATTCTTACATTATACCTCTGCCAAATGTTTTGCTTATCCGCTTCAATCGCGAGATTCAAAGCGGTCTGCCCGCCCATTGTGGGCAATACGGCATCTATTTGTCTTTCTTCAAGAATTTTTATAATGCTTTCAATCGTAAGTGGCCAGAGATAGATATGGTCTGCCATTAACGGATCAGTCATGATGGTTGCGGGATTGGAGTTGATCAAACTTACTTCTATCCCTTCTTCTCTTAATGATCTTGCTGCTTGCGTTCCTGAATAATCAAATTCGCAGGCTTGGCCTATGATGATTGGCCCGCTTCCAATAATCAGAACGGATTTTATTGAACTATCCTTGGGCATAATAAAATTTGCGCAAAGATAAGTCGTCAAGGTCATTACATATTTAAAAAATCAAATACCAAGAAATCAAGATCCGGGTATATTTTTTTAAAAAAATTAATGTTTTTTGCTAAACATGACAAAATGTAAGTCATTTTTTTGTTAATTTTTTGCAAATGAAATCGAATTTTGATTAAAACTCATCTTTTGACAGAAAAATCTGACAGATTTTCAACTTTATTTGATTGGCACAGTTTTAATGGTCTGAGTGTGTCCTCAAGGGACAGTTTATTGTCTAATTTTTTTTAAAATTTATATTTTATGAAACCAATTAATGATAGAGTAATTGTAAAACCGGCGGCGGCCGATGAAAAAACAAAGGGAGGAATCATTATTCCGGATACTGCGAAAGAAAAGCCACAAAGAGGAGAGGTAATCGCAGTTGGACCAGGCAAAGAAGGAAATATGATGACGGTTACAAAAGGGGACATCGTGCTTTATGGGAAGTATGCAGGTCAGGAGTTTTCATATAAAGGTGTAGATTACCTGATTATGAGAGAAGATGACATTTTAGTGATCATTGAATAATTAAATCATTTAAACATATTATTAAAAATTTATATATTATGGCAAAAGACATTAATTTCAATAGTGAAGCCAGAGAAAAGTTGAAGAGCGGAATTGACAAACTGGCGAATGCGGTTAAAGTAACACTAGGTCCTAAAGGGCGAAATGTGGTAATACAGAAATCCTTTGGTGCACCTCAAATCACTAAAGACGGTGTCACCGTTGCAAAGGAAGTTGAACTGGAAGATGCAGTAGAAAACATGGGTGCACAAATGATTAAAGAAGTAGCATCCAAAACTGCTGATATTGCTGGAGATGGAACTACAACGGCAACCGTCTTAGCTCAATCTATGGTGAATGCCGGACTTAAATATGTTACCGGTGGTTCTAATCCAATGGATTTGAAAAGAGGTATTGATAAAGCAGTAATGGCCGTCACAGCTGATTTAAAAAAACAATCTGAGCAAATTGGAAACGACTTTAATAAAATAAAGCAAGTTGGATCAATATCTGCGAACAATGATGAGGAGATCGGGGGTTTAATTGCAGATGCCATGAAGAGGGTAACAAAAGATGGTGTAATTACTGTCGAAGAAGCTAAAGGAACGCATACTTATGTGGACGAAGTTATAGGAATGCAGTTTGACAGAGGTTATCTATCTCCATATTTTATTACGAATGCAGAAAAAATGATCGCAGAGTATGATAACCCATATATTCTGATCACTGATAAAAAAATCTCCAACATGCAGGAGATCGTGCCTATTCTTGAGAAGGTTGTTTCTTCCGGAAGGCCATTATTGATTATTGCTGAAGATGTAGACAGTCAGGCACTCGGTGTTCTGGTAGTCAACAGACTTAGAGCAAACCTAAAAGTAGTTGCGGTAAAGGCGCCTGGCTTTGGAGACCGAAGAAAGGCAATGCTTGAAGATATTGCCGTGCTTACTAATGGTACTGTAATTTCAGATGAAAAAGGATACAAACTGGAGAGTACTGAATTAGAGCATCTTGGACAGGCTGAAAAGATCGAAGTAGACAAAGACAATACCACTTTGGTTAATGGCAAGGGTACCAAAAAGATGATTGAGGCAAGAATTAATCAAATTAAACAACAGATAGAAAGCACAACTTCCGATTACGACAAAGAAAAACTTCAGGAAAGATTGGCAAAGCTTGCAGGTGGTGTTGCTGTTTTATATGTTGGAGCAGCCACAGAGGTTGAAATGAAGGAGAAAAAAGACCGTGTGGATGATGCTTTACATGCTACCCGAGCTGCAGTTGAAGAAGGAATCGTTGCAGGTGGTGGCGTTGCTTTGGTTAGAGCCATTGATTCCTTAGAAAAAATCAAAAATGTTGTTAACGAAGATGAAAAATTCGGTATCGACATCGTTAGGAAGGCACTTGAAGCTCCTCTCAGAGTGATCGCTGAAAACTCAGGTGATGAAGCTTCAGTAGTGGTTATGCACGTTAAGGCAAAGAAGGGCGCATATGGTTACAATGCACGCACAGGGCAATATGAAGATCTCAAAAAAGCAGGTGTTATAGACCCTACTAAAGTGACACGCATTGCATTGGAAAATGCTGCTTCGATAGCTGCGATGTTATTAATGACAGAATGTGTTATTAGTGACAAACCTAAAGAAGATAAAGGTCACGCTCACGCACATCCGGGAGGCATGGATGGCATGATGTAATCTTTTGCAAATTGTAGAATCTTAATAACGGGTGGGCATTTTTGCTTACCCGTTTTTTTTTAATTTACACTATAAAAGCTCCGATTAAAATAGACACTAAAAGTCCTACCAATACCACAACAGAATATACCAGGATTGAAATAAAAGCTTTAAAGACAGTTGTTAGAATTTTTTGTTTATGCAATAAATTTAAAGCAAAGAATTGATACAAGAGAAATCCCCAAAAGAGATAAGTATATATCCAATCCATATCTAAAAAGATATCAAAAACAAACACAATAATTAAATAGGCGAACACCGCAGTATGAAAATGAATGGAATAAATTAGATACTCATAATAGTTTTTTCCCCTTCGAAAATAAAGCAGAAATATTATCATTCCAAAAAATGGCATAAGAAAGAACATTGCCATAGTTGTATTTTTAACAAATGTATGTACTAGATTTATTCCAAATGTTTTACTGTCTTTTTTTGCTTTCAGGTATTGCACTAAAAATTGTCTGTAGATAAAATTGTTGGGAACCTTTTTTATCGCCAGTATGGAGTCGAAATTTATATCCTTTAATGGTCTTTTTATTAATTCTTCCAACTCATTTTTAGTGAGTTGAAATCCCTGACTAAGGCCAAAATTTACATCTCCTGAATCTTGCATATTTTCATTTGCTTTTGGACTTTGCTTAGGGTCAGAATCCTTGATAGTATCCAATTTCCGTTTAAAAGAAGAATCCAATTTTACAACATCGGAATCACTCGTATCTACGTACTGTCCGTCCTTAAAGACAACTAATCCTGAATTTTCATTAGTTGTTATGTTTTCTGTTATCCTGTTTGTAAATCTATTGATGAATACAAAAAAAATGACACTGATGAATATATATAACCTGACAGGGGGAACAAATCGTGCTCGTTTGTTTTCAAGAAATTCAAGGGTCATCCTGCCTGGATAAAACAATAAGTATTTTAGACTTAAGAAAACTTTAGTATCAAAATGAAACAATGATTCAAAGAATTCTAAAAATAAATGCTTAAATGGCTGATTAGGCGCGTGATTTTCTTGTCCACAGGAGGGGCAAAAATTCTCTCCATGATTAAAATTATACCCACAATTTGAGCATTTAATAGTTTTTATCCTTTTCCTTGCCATTGTCCAACTACCAAATTTGTAAGGTGTTAAATACTAATCGCTTGGAAAGATATTAAAAATTGATCAAGTAGACCTAATGGTATAAAAAATATCCCCTGGTTGCACTTACCGAATGCTTTGACAGCATGCCGAAAACCAGGGGATCAATTAGACTACTTCATCTTCAAATAATCGGTTTTAATAATATATACTCCATAGTAGTCTAAAATTTATGTGTGGATAAACACTTAATAATTTTGAAAGATTCTGATCAAATAAAAAACCGGATCATCACAACGGAAAGGAGTTGGTCATTTAAACGCTCCTTTCCGAGTCATGATTACCATCCTTAAAGATGCTATTCTGATTTAATTGTTGGCTCAACAGATTTCGCTCAGTCATGTCGCAGGCGATGGTAAACTCCTCGCTGTTATTTGGGCATAAGGACGGAGATAAAAAAACTTCTCCACCACCTGCGGCATGCAAATATCCAGGTCGAGATATCTGAGCGAACGAAAAATCTAATACAAAAACTACATTTAAATAGAGGACAAAAATTCTTATTATTGGAATCGGCATAATCAAAATATATTGATGTTAAAACCTAAAAGTTATAAGGATATGCCGTAAGGATGACACAATGATATGATCAATCTTAAACCTGTGCAAATAAAAATGAGAATTTAACTGAAAAATCAGGGAAAACCCAGATAAAATAATTTGGGTATATCAGGGTAAACCCTGAGTTTTCCTAATTTATAATCCCAAATTAATAAATTTCACTGCCTTAATTATTAATGAATTTTCAAATAGTTACAAAATAAAATATAGCTTCGCTGCAGAAACAGTATGCCTATATTTATCCAAAAAAAAATATTGTCAGATATTCATTTTTTAATCTGGCAAATAAGTGAGCCTGAATCCTTTTTTCGGGCTTCATTTCCATGGGCAGAAAATGAACTTACCCGGTTGGTTGAAGTTCATCCAAAAAGAAGATTGGAGTACTTGGCATCTAGGTATGTGCTGTATACTTTTACGGGAACTACAGGAAGTCCTGAATTTATTAAGAATGAATTCGGCAAACTAAATTTTAAACAAACCAATAGGTTTCTCTCCATCTCACATTCAGGGGAATACACTGGTTTTGTTACCGGACCATATGAAGTTGGATTAGATATCCAGATGCTTGATGCAAAGATCATTCGCATTCTCCACAAATATCTAAGTACTGACGAACTGGAATTTCTAAACAATAATTTTTTGAACCATCCTGACCTAGTTATTGCTGCTACACTCTGCTGGTGTGCCAAAGAAGCCGTCTATAAAGCACATGGAAAAAGGGGTATACAATTTAACACACAGATTTACCTTAAATTACTTGTGGAACAAAACACACTAGTGATTCATTCAGCATCCTTATATTTGGCCGATGATACCATCCATTATGCAATTTATCACGAGGTTGGAGCAAACTTTTGCTATCTGGTGGCCACTAAGGACAGCTAACTTCTCATGGGTAGCAATTATAATTTTGATATTCTCTTGCCGAAATAATGAATCCGGAATCAGGGCTGTGCAGGATCAAAAGAAAAATAGCTTTGAATTTCTACCAGAGGATTTTAAGAATTTTTATACCCAGTTTCATGCGGACAGTGTTTTCCAGATCAACCATATTTTTTTTCCTTTGGAGGGTTTACCAAATCATGCTGATCCGGCTTTTATAGGGGGCGAAAAATTTTTTTGGTCAGCAGATCAATGGATATTTCAAAAATCAGACTTTCAAGGAGACCATACTTTTGAATCTGATTACCTCAATCTTAAAGATGTACTTATTGAAGAAAAAATAAAAGATATCCACAATGATCTTATTTTGATAAGAAGATTTGCCAAAACCGGCGATGGCTGGAGACTGATATATTATGCTGGTATGAATAAATACAGCAGCGTTAAAATTCAATAGAAATTTTAGTACAGACTATTTGAATACCGTATCTTTATTTAAAATTAAGCTTTATGTCGATAATAAGACCTTTCAATATTTATCAATGGATTGAGGACCATAGGAGTGAATTGAAGCCTCCTGTGGGAAATAGAAACCTCTATCATGAAGCGGGAGATTTCATCGTGATGATTGTGGCTGGACCAAATGCCCGTAAGGATTATCATTATAACGAAACAGAAGAATGGTATTTTCAAATTGAAGGAGATGTGACTGTCAGAATTCAAGAGGATGGCAAACCTGTTGATATACCTATAAGGCAAGGTGAAATGTTTCTTTTACCTGCCAATACGCCCCACTCACCCATAAGACCTGAAGGAACCATTGGTCTGGTTATTGAATGTAAACGTAAGCCGGGTGAAAATGATGGATTATTGTGGTTTTGTGAAAAATGTAATGAAAAATTACACGAAAGCTATTTTCCTTTAGAAAATATTGAAAAAGATTTTATTCCAAGATTTAAAGAATATTATGCTTCAGAATCTATGAGAACTTGCAAAAAATGTGGCGCTGTTATGGAAACTGACCCCCGATTTGTGAGCTAATAACAGAAAAATACTTTGATTAAAGCTTACTTCACTTCTGATTTTCACCTTGGTGATTCCTCTAAAATAGTTTCCCGCCTAAGAGAAGCATTGATTGTGGAATGGATGGATAAAATATCACATGATGCAACCCATCTTTTTCTTGTAGGGGATGTATTTGATTTTTGGTTTGATTATAAAAAAGTTGTTCCCAAAGGGTACATCAGAATACTTGGTAAAATAGCCGAGCTTAAAGACAAAGGAATTGATGTACGTTTTTTTACTGGGAATCATGATCTTTGGATGAAAGATTATTTGTGGACAGAGCTGGGCATTCCAATTTACCAAAAACCAATCTTGGAAAATTTAGGTAGTAAAAAGTTTTTAATTGGACATGGAGATGGGCTTGGACCCGGTGACTATGGCTATAAAAGATTGAAAAAATTGTTTAAAAACCCGCTTGCCCAATGGTTATTCCGGTGGATTCACCCTGATATTGGGATTAGCCTGGCTAATTACTTTTCAGGAAAAAGCAGAGAGGCACAGGCACCTGTCCAAAAATATTTAGGTCCTGATAAAGAATGGTTAATCCAATATGTTCAAAAAAAACATCCCACTATTCAGGCAGATTATTATATTTTTGGACATCGCCACCTGCCCATTGATTACAATATTTATGGTACACAATCACGTTATGTAAATTTGGGAGATTGGTTAAATTTTCAATCTTATGCAGAGTTTGACGGGTCTTCACTTCAGCTGAAATTTTATAAAAATGATAAAGGAGTGGTTTATTCATAGTATATTTTTGTTCTTACTTTGCAATATTGGCACTTCCCAAAAATATTTATTTCAGGATTCCTTTTTACTCAGCGCTTCTTCATTATATCTGGACAAGTTAAATCAAATTTATGCTTTTAAAAAAGGTAGTTCACATTTATTCAAACTGAACGAAGATTGGTCCACAAATCAGGAGCTTTCGAGTCCTTTTCTAAGTGAATATGTTACTTTGGATGTTAGTGACCCCATGAAAATTATGTTGTTCTTTCCATCCTATTCAAGTGTTCAAATTCTAGATGAAAGTTTGGGAACTCTATCAGATGAATTTTATTCTAATTTTAATTTAGAAAGTGCCATATGTTTTTTTAGCACAACTCAATACTGTTATTTTTCTGAAGGAAAAATACATGTTAAAAATATACTAGATCAAAGAATTGTTAACAGTGAATCCATATATTATGAGCGGGAAAATGAAATTACAACTTCGATTTTAAAAACAAATGGTAAAGAGATTTTTCTGTTGCTACCGGGTATCGGGCTTTGGCAGTTTTCTGCATTCCTGAATGAAGAATTTTTTGTGGAAGACAGTAAAATTAAATATATTGATTTGAAAGACAATATATTGTTTTACCTAAAGGATAATCGAATTTATTCTTGGAATCCCGGAGCCAGACCGTCTGAACCTATCTATACAAGCAATGCCAAAATCAGCTCATTTGCAGTCAACACAAAGTATTTGCTTATTGCAGAGGAAAATCTGATCCGCAGATTTCGGTGGAAAAATTAAACCTACTGATTTTAGGTGGTAAATTTATTATCGAAAAAATATTATTTTAAGTGCTTGATTTCTTATAAAATACTGTGGATAGAAGGTCAATCTTCTTATTAATTCTTAAGAAAAGATTTTACTAAATTACCAGATGGAAATTTGACTATCAAATGATAAAACCCATGTTCCAAATTTGAAACATCAATTTTACCGTTTAAAGAAACTAATCCCTGCAACACTTCCTGTCCAACAAGATCGATGATTTGATATCCTTGAGATCCTTTATAATCAGACGTCAAATTTATATAATCTGAGACTGGGTTTGGGCTAAGTGTAATGCTTCTGTTAAGCGTATTCTCGGTTGAAGATATTGTGTTTTGAAAAAATACACTTTTTGACGCTCTAAGGACATTGTCGAGCGTATTTTTACCATTGTCATTGGCAGCTAAGCCTACAAAATAAAATCTAATGCTATCTCCGGTTAAACTTGTCGGAGCCTTCCAGCTAAAAGAATAAACTGATTCCCCATTCGTTAATGCTCTGGCACTAATTTGCCTTATATACTGTCTGTTAAAAGTTCTACCAATAGCAACACTGGATCCTGGTCCTGCAACAAAGGTCCCTGATCTCATGTTTTGAGGATCAAGACTAGTTATTTCAAAACCAGAGGTAATTGCATTACTCTTCTGAACAAAATTCAAATTGTATGTCTGCCCCGGAGAAATGGTATCAGGTAAGCCCTCTATGTTAACAGTTCCGGTAAAATTTCCTCCACTGTGGCATGTGGACTTGGCACAAGTTAATTCTCCCGGAGCTCCTGTGACCTCTAACTCGGGATTGCGAGGCTCCATTACCGATTGTACAAAAAGGAAAAGAATAAGTGAAGAAAAAGTTATAAATTTCATATTGAATTTAAGTTTTGAAATAAAGGGCAAATCTAATTATTTGTACTTGAATCCAAATGTTAATGTTATTAATTTAAAAATCTAATATATAAATTTACCTTAATTATAAAATTAAATTTTGTATATTTTTAATTTACTTTATATTATTTCAATTACAAATACAATTATTCAGATTTACAGAATTTAAAATAATAAGGAAAATTGGCTTAAACCTTTTTTAAGGATGAACATATCATACAGTTTGATAAACCTAAGAGAAAGATATATTGTTAATATTCATCAGGATGCAGCAATTCCTGTTAAGTGAAATTATTTTTGCAGAATAAGCGTTGTGACTAATTATATATAAGGTATGGAATGGAATCAAAATTACTATGATCTGCTGATTTTAAAATTGGATCAGTTTACGAGGAAGTTCTACCTTAATAAGCTATTAAGGGGGTCTATATACTTTATTGGTATGCTTACCCTGGCCTTTATTTTGGTCACATTGTTGGAGCACCAATTTTATTTCAGTAAAATAACACGGAAAATTCTTTTCTATTCTTTTCTTGGTTTAACCGGTTTAGCTTTTTACAGTTGGATCATAAGCCCTTTTTTACATTATATGAGGTTAGGTAAAATGATTAGTCATGAAGAGGCCTCTCGTATAATTGGTACTCACTTCAAGGATGTAAAGGATAAACTGTTAAATGTACTTCAGCTGAAATCTCAGTCCATTAATTTCAGCGATAAAAGTCTGATTGAAGCGAGTATAAATCAAAAAGCCTCAGAATTAAGGCCTATTCCTTTTGTAGCTGCGATTGATCTATCCAATAACAGAAAATATATTCGGTATGCACTAATTCCTGTATCCTTACTTATGGGAATAATCTTTCTGGCCCCAAGCCTCATCAAGGATTCAACGACCCGAATAATACAGAATAATAAAGATTTTTCAAAAGAAGCTCCTTTCAGTTTTGGACTTGACGATCAAAAACTTGAAGTAATTCAGAATGAGGACTTTGAACTAAATGTTTCTGTCTCAGGTAATTTTTTACCTTCAGAAGCATATATTGAGTATGATAATTTTCAATACAGACTTAGACCTGGAGAGGATGCAGGTACATATCATTACACATTTGGAAATGTCCAAAAAGATATTAAATTCAGGATCTACTCCGGAGAAATCAAATCAGAGGAGTTTACCCTTGAAGTGATACTTAAGCCTGTAATTTCGTCTTTTGAGGTCTATCTTGAATATCCATCGTATACTGGTAGAAAAAATGAACATCTAAAAAATACAGGTGGGTTGATTGTACCGGTTGGCACCAAGGTTAGCTGGAATGTGAATACAGAAAACACAGATCAATTGCAATTCCGGCTTTCTGAATCAAACCAAAAATCAGAAAGCAGCAAGAGGTCCGAAAATGAATTTCAATTCTCTACAAGGATTATGAAAGACCAGAGTTATACCTTGTATTTGAATAATCTTAAATTATCCAGGCCTGATACCATTCAATATCAAATAACTGCTATAGCAGATCAATATCCACTCATAAATGTAGAATCGTTTGAAGACAGTACGCAAGCCAATATAATTTATTTCGGAGGAGAACTCACAGATGATTATGGATTGAAAGATCTAAGCTTTAATTATCAGATCAAAACCAAATCGGGTAAATCTCTCCCTGAAAAAATTGTTAAAGTGGGATTCAATGGGGGAAAGGCATCAACGTTTCGTCATTTAATGGACATGGAAGAATTAGGACTTATGTCAGGAGATCATATTTCATTTTATTTTGAGGTTTGGGACAATGATGGGGTCAATGGTAGTAAGTCTACCAGAAGTACGATTATGGAACATCATTTGGCCAGTCAGGAAGAATTGGCGCAAAAAGAAGAAACGAATAGTGAGGATATTAAAAAGAATCTTGAAGAAGCTGTTAAAGAAGCACAAAAGCTCCAAGATAAGCTGGATGAGTATAGAAGCAAATTACGTCAGAAAAAAGATCTTGAGTGGCAAAATAAAAAGGATCTCGAAAAACTTGTAAAACAACAGGAGGAGATTCAGCAAAAATTTGAGAAAGCTCAGAAAAAATTTGAAGAGAACATAAAAAAACAAGAACAACATAGTAATCCTGATGAAAAATTACAGGAAAAGCAACAAAAACTTCAGGAACATTTTAATGAGAGCATGAATAAAGAGATGCAGCAATTGATGAACCAGATTCAACAATTGATGCAAGAGTTACAAAAGGATCAAGCCATTCAAATGACCGAACAATTTCAGAATAAAAGTGAGGACATGAAAAAAGAAATGGATCGCTTACTTGAATTGTTTAAACAGCTTGAACTTGAAAAAAACATTAAAGATCAGATTGACAAATTAAGGGAGTTGGCTAATGAACAAATGGAGCTCAAGGATAAAACTGAGAAGAAGACCGAAGATCCATCATCCCTTAAAAAGCAACAAGAGGATATCAATAAGAAATTTGATGACCTAAAGAAAAAGCAGGAGGAGATTCAGAAAAAAAATCAAGAGCTTGAGCAGCCCAAGAAGATAGAAGATCAAAAAAAGAATGCTGAGGAGGCGCAAAAAAGTCTTGAAAAAGCAAAGGATAAGTTGGAGAAAAAAGAAAATGACGGTGCGTCAAAAGATCAAAAAGAAGGTGCAGATAAAATGAATGAAATGGCTGACCAAATGGAAAGTCAAATGGACCAAAATGAAAAGGAACAAGAAGAAGAAGATATAAAGGTTCTCAGGCAGTTATTGGAGAATCTTGTGGGATTGTCTTTTGAACAGGAATTGTTATCAAAATCATTTGAACAAACCAATATCCAATCTCCAAAATATGTTAACCTGGTGCAAGAACAGTTCAAGTTAAAAACAAATTTTAAGTTAATACAAGACACCTTGGAGGCCTTGAGTAAAAGAGTAGTTGAAATAGAGTCCTTTGTCGGGGAAAAGGTTTCAGAAATTAATGAAAATTTTGGAAAAAGCATAGAAAAACTTGAAGATAGGCAAGTGCAGTTGGCCAATACCCATCAGGGAAAGATCATGAAAAATGTGAATGATCTTGCAGTGATGTTATCTGAGACTATGAATAACAAACAAAAAGAACAAAATTCATCCTGTAATAAACCTGGAAGTAAATCATGTAAAAAGCCCGGCAAGAGCAAATCGCCAAAAGGGAAGAAGGGAAAGGTTCCAATGGATAAAATTGTTGAAGGGCAACAAAAGGTAGGTGAGGAATTGAAAAAACTGGGTGAAAAAAGCAAAAAGGGTGAGGGGAAACTGAGTAAAGAATTTGCTGAAATGGCGGCTGAACAAGCCAAGTTAAGGAAAATGCTAGAGGACTTTGAAAAGGAGAAAAAAGAACAGGGTCTCGGCTCCCAGGAAATGAAAGAGGCTATTGACCAAATGAATAAAACAGAGAAGGAACTGGTCAACAAGCAGCTCACAAATGAAACGCTTAAAAGACAACAAGAAATCACAACAAGATTGTTGGAAGCAGAGCGTGCTGAAAGAGAAAGAGAATATAAAGAAGAACGTAAATCAGAAACTGGTACGAAAATTGAACGTGACTTCCCTGCCGGACTTGAAGATTATCTAAAACAACGTCAGGCAGAAACTGAATGGTTCCAGCACGTATCACCGGATTTGAGACCTTTTTACAAGAAACTGGTCGAAGAATATTTCAATCGTACAAAGAAGCAAGGATGATTAGAATTGCTTCTATACCGAATAATATTGCGATGATTGAAAAATACCTTATAGGTATTTTTGAAGAATACAAGATTGATCAGAAGCACTATCACAATGTATTCATTTCCATAACTGAGGCAGTCAACAATGCCATAATTCATGGAAATAGAGAAGATGCAAATAAATTTGTTCACATCAACAGTGAAAAAAAACACCGTTGTATTTCTTTTAGGATTTCAGATGAAGGTCGTGGTTTTGATCCAAATACAATTCCTGATCCTACCCTACCTGAAAATTTGGAAAGATGCGGAGGAAGAGGAGTTTTTTTAATGCATAAACTTTCTAACAAAGTAGCTTTTTCCGATAATGGAAGAACTGTTGAAATAGAGTTTGAGATTTGAGCATAGCCAACTTTCTATTTTTCGTCAATATCCCTTCTCGACATTTGTCAACTTTAGTTATTTGGAAACTAGTTTTATTAAACTTCCTGATTCTAAGATGTCAGTTTGTTTTAGACCATTAAGAATTGCTAATTCTTCATACCGTTTAACATCCTGGTTATTTAATTTCAACACCTCCTTAAAGGTCATTTTGTTTGGAACAGTTTTAACTGCAATACGATCTGGTTTAACATTTATTTTCGTTTGATCAGTTAGCTTTTTAAAACCATCCATACATTGTAAAAACTGTGATTCAAAATTGCCAAAATCGTTTGGTGCTGCAGCACCAATAAAGTTATAAATCAGATTATCATATTGAATAAGTGTGCTCACTACTTTAAGGGTGTTAACATTGGTTGACTGACCTTGAGAATTTTGATCGGGAATTTGTTCTGCCAGTAATCTTATGGCGGACATACCATTGATTTGAATATTTTCTTGTTTGATCAAATTTAAATTAAAATTTTTAAGGATAGATTTGGCTGCATTCATCAAATCTTTATCAGATGATAGGGAAAAAATCAACAATGCCTTTTGATCTTTAGATCCAAATTGAACTTGTGCAGGTGAATTTTGGTAGGTCCAATCTTTTGGGGCAGGAAATTGAAATTTTAGTTCAGGATGATAAAAATTATCATTTTCCTTGTACCCTTGTCGAGGATCCGGTCCATAAACCATGCCATCTAATCTTTTGATGTAACTATTTCTTTCCACTTTTGTGGCAGCAGTATATTGTTTTTGTGCTTCAGTTGCCAGCTCATTCACCTTAGTAAAACGATTTCCCGGATCAGGATGGGTAGATAGAAAAGATGGAATCCTTGCTCCGGCTGCGTCAGATACTCTTCCAAGGGTTTGAAAAAATTCAGCCATATGATGCGCATCATATCCAACCTTTGAAGAATATTCAACCCCAAGTTTATCAGATTGCGTTTCATTGTCTCTACTAAATTTAAGAAACATTAATTGCATACCTGTATTTGCAAGATTGCCAAATTGCCTGAACTTTGGAGATAATATCATCCCGGCAGTCAATCCAATTTGAGCGATAGTTTGTTTTGTGTATTGCTCATTGGCATGTCTGGCGGTGACGTGGCCAATTTCATGACCCAAAACGCCCATCAATTGGGCCTCATCATTAAAATGTGCCAATATTCCGCGGGTAAAATAAATATATCCACCCGGTACTGCAAAAGCATTGACCACCTCAGAATCAATAACTCTGAATTGGAATCCCAATGTAGGACGATGTGAAATTTTAGCCATTGCCTGTCCCTTTTCACGAAGAAACCTTTGCCAACTTGAATCCGGATACATTCCAAACTCAGCTTGTATCTGTGGATCAGATTCAAGCCCCAAAGCTTTTTCTTGAGATTCGGACATTAAAGACAACTCCTTTTTTCCGGTAACCGGATTACGAGAACATGTGGTCATGAAAAGACCTAGCATGATGAACAACAAACTTCTATACTGTAGGTACATAAAAAAAAATCTAAAACGGAAAATGAAACCGATCTTTAAATAAGACAAACCCAAATAATGAGCCGATTATATTAACGAAAATCCCAATATGGCAATAAAATTATCTTACAATCTTGTTTTTAATACGATCTACAAGGCCTGGAGATAAATGTGGTCGATGTATGTTTTCTCTTATTTTAGAACGAATCAATCGCTCCCGAATAAGCTCACTCTGACCATTAGGGTCCTTTTGTATTTGAGTCAGAAAACTGTCCTGATCTTCAGGGCTCATGTCGTGATCTAAATAGGAGGTAATTTTTTTTCTGATTTCAGCAAAGTTAAATTGGTCCATACAAAATCGTTTATCCGACAAAAAAGCTATTATTAAAACTGCCCAGAAACAACCGGGCACGTAAATTCTATTCACTTAAATCCTGATCATCATGCCCACCTCTATGGTCCTTGTAACCCATTGTTTTGGCATATGTATTTAATTTTTCTTTCAGCATATTCCTGGCTCGAAAGAGTCTACTCCTTACTGTTCCAATTGGAACATCTATGATTTTTGAGATTTCTTCGTAGCTAAAATCTTCAATATCACAGAGTAAAATGACAGTTCTGAAGTCCTCAGGCAATGAATTCATTGCAGCAGTAACCTCATCACCCATCATATGATCAAAGAGCTCTTCCCTCAAATCAAAATAACTAGCTAAAGGCGCGTCATCACCATCGTGGTATCCGGACACCTCTTCATAATCAACTTGTATCGGACGTTTATTCTTCTTCCGATAATCGTTGATGTACGCATTCTTCAGAATCTTAAACAACCAAGCCTTTGCATTAGTTCCCTCTTCATACTTATCTATAAATTTAAAGGCTTTAAGGTAAGTCTCCTGAACAAGGTCGGCGGCATTCTCTTCGTTATAAGTTAAGTGGAAAGCAAAAGTATTTAATGCTTCAATATGAGGCAAAAACTCAAGCTCAAAACGTTCATGTGGGCTAAGCTTCTTCAATTCCATTGTTTGTTTTGCAAAGAAAGTGATTTTTATCCAAAATCCTTAAAGGATATCATCAATGAAAGTTAATTTTAAGCGAACAAATAAACTGGTTCAAAAATGTTAAAATGCCTACTCATCATATTGGGATTGATTCCTTTAAGCCAACAGCAGGTTCCTGACAAAAACCCCATGGAATTAGGAACAGTTCATTGGAATAGAAATCTTGAAGAAGCTCAAAATAAAGCTGTCCAGAATAAAAAACCAATCTTTATACTCTTTCAGGAAATCCCGGGTTGTAGCACATGTAAATATTATGGTTCAGAAGTCCTGTCACACCCATTAATTGTTGAAGCTATAGAAAGTTACTTTATTCCTTTGGCCATCCACAATAATAAATCTGGTAAGGATCAGATAGCATTAGACTATTTTAAAGAACCTTCTTGGAACAATCCGGTAGTAAGGATTGTACATCCGGATTTAAGTCCATTGGTAGATCGATTAAGTGGAAATTATACGGCATTTGGGTTGGTTGCAAAAATCACCGCAGCACTATTGAAAAGCGGCCATAAAATTCCCGATTATCTTAATTTATTGGAGGAGGAACTAATGGCCAAAGCATTAGGGACAGAAAAGGCGTTTTTGGGAATGTTTTGTTTTTGGAGCGGTGAAAAAAATTACGCCCAATTGGATGGTGTCATTGGCACAAGAGCTGGTTTTATAAATGGCGCAGAAGTGGTTGAAGTGAAATACAATCCAAATAAAATTAGTTTAGAACAATTAATAGCACATGGAAAAAAATCAAATAATGCAGATAGAATCTATGTGGATAATCCGAATGTCTCAAATATTAAAAATATCGATATCAAACATGTAAAATTGGGTGAATTTAAAGTTGATCCTGAATTAAAGTATTACTTATTTAATTCTTTATATAAATACGTTCCAATGAGCGAACTTCAGGCGACTAGAATCAATAAACTTCTTAGTGAAAATAAAAATCCAGATCATCTACTATCACCAAATCAGAAAAAAATATTTGAAAAAATAAAATTTAACTCAACGAATAAAATGCAAAACCTTATAGGTTTAGATATTTATAAAGCCTTTTCAGTTGCGGAAATGCAATTACGTAAATCATAATAAAAAACGAATTGCTGAGAAATAAATACAGGCTATTTAGAAAATATGCCGACTCCGATCAATCCTTTCTCATTTATTTATTGAAATCCTTCTGGATTAATGTAATTAAAAAAAGAACTATAATTTCATGGACTGATCAAATTAAATGGATTGTAGATTCAAGATTTCAGTCTTCAAAAAATCCATTTTATTATAATCATGTTGAACAGGAGGAATTTATAATCCTTTCCAAAATATTAAAAGAAGGTGACGTTTTTTATGATATTGGCGCAAACGTTGGCTTGTATAGCATTTTTCTTGCCGCCAAATATAAAATAAAGTGTTACGCATTCGAACCTGATGAACACGCCGCCATATTAAATGAGCAAAATCAAATACTTAACTCAATTACACATCTGGTTACCGTATTTCCATTTGCAATAAGTGATGTAAATGGGTTTACTGAATTTAGTACTGATTTAGGAATTAACAATAAAATTATTTCAAATGGATGCAGAAAAACAGTAGAAACTAATAGACTAGATAATTTAAACCATCTGACTAAACCACATGCGATAAAAATTGATACAGAAGGCCATGAGTTAAATATCCTTCTAGGCGCTTCATCCATATTAAGTAGTCCGCAATTAAAATTATTAATATTGGAATACGATAAAACGGAAATACATAAAATTATAAATCTTTTAAAAACATATCAATTTGAACCTGCAAGCTTAGAAGATGGAAATTTGAAATTAAACACAAAATTGCATCCGACAAGATCTGGCAATATGATATTTATTCGAAGAAAGTTAATTGTATAAAAAAAGCCCTTAATCTTAATACTTAAAGGCTTTTGAAGAGCAATTCCAGCTAAGCTACCTTGCTCTTTGACTGTAGTCCTTAATTCTGTCAATGGTACCCGATTTTGGATAGAAAAGCACATCCGGAAGAAAACTCTTGGCTTTTTTCAAGAAATTCATTTCCTCCTTGAGGCACTTATCAACCTCTGCTATTTCTTCGAGAAGTATCCTCTCTTCTAAGGAACATTCTTGATAGGAATACCGGACTAGAGAATGAAGTGTAAAGGTATCGACCATAGGCGATGATTGGTGGTTTGACTTTATAACTGTTAGGTCTTCACCTTTATTGTATAGCAACAAATTATTTTACCCTTTTCCATATCTGGGTTCGTCCGAAAAGGGAAATTCCAAGGTACCCTCTAACCTTCAAATTGTCGTAGCCCTCCAGACTCAAGGAACAGGAATATATTTTACCTGTTTTTGGATCTAAAATCTGACCATTCTCCCAAGTGGATCCATTGACACTCATATTCCAAATGATGTCCATTCCTATGAGTGATTTCCCGTTTTTCTCACCGGGGCAATTATTGCATACTTTGGTCGTTGCATTGGGAAGCAAATTTATTACCCTCCCGAATAGCTTACCAGATTTCATGTAAAGTTCTATATGGGATTTTTCCTGTTGTGAAACGTCATCAATAGTTTTCCAAATACCCAAGATACCAGTATTTTGTCCAACCAACTGAGCTTCCAGGAAAAACAAACAGATAAAAAAACAAAAATATTTTAACATATAGTGGTAATTTATAATGTAATTTATCCTAATGTAACTTTTAAATCTAAGAGCAAACAACTATATATTCACTTAAGTTCAAGGTAAGGATCCCAATAATAGCCTTCCATATTGTCAATTTTATCATTCGACACAGATACTCCTTCAGACTGTAAAAGCTGCTTCATTTTATTAGGCCCAAAAAATAACTTTCCACTAAGTTCGCCTCTCGCATTCACCACTCTGTGTGCAGGAACATCACCTAAGCTACCTTTCAATTGGTTCAAAGCCCAACCAACCATTCTTGCTGACCCTAATGTAAGAAAATTAGCTATTGCACCATAAGTGGTCACTTTACCTGGCGGTATCATCCTGACCACATCATAAACTTTATCATAGTAATGTGACTCAGATCTAAAATCACGTTGAAATAAAGCAATGGCTCTATTCTCTGCTTCTCGGATTTTTTGAATCTCTTCTTTGGTTTTATCATTATAACCTAACATATGGAGCAAACCATGAATTAAGACCCGTAACAATTCCTCTTCCATATTGATTCCCAATTCCTCAGCATGCTCCTTGATTCTATCAACACTGATGTATAAGTCGGCAACTATTGGGGATTCCTGAAAAGGAAAGGTTATGATATCGGTATAGTAATCGTGATTCAAATAATTACGGTTAATCTCCAAAATCTCTTCATCGGTACAAAATATGCAATTGATATTTTCGATAGTAGAATTATCCATTGAGCAAATGATATGAAACCATTTGCGAATTTTATCCATCTCCAGTGGAAATTCAGGATATTGAAAATGAAACTCTACTGAACCTTTTTCTAACATATACAATAGCTTTCTTAACAAATGTAAAAATAATGAGAAAATGATTCCATTTTTTTCAATTTGTTAAAATAGATTTAAAATTAAGACAATTAGGTTAACTAAACATTAAACTTAACACCAATAATACAGTCTAAACTATATTCGTATAAAATTACAGGTCATGAATCTAAAATATTTATTTCTATTGCCTTTCTTGGTACTAATTGAATTTTCATGTAGTCGTGTTTTGTCCCCATTGACACAAGATCTGATTGATGAAAATAAATGGACAGAAAAGGAATTAACTAAAATACAATTCTATCTTTCCGATCAAATAGTTTTAAGACGAAAAGCCACCAGCGGTGCTACAGAAATTCAAGGAGGAAAAATTAAAACTATAAATGGTGAGAAAATTGAAGAAATTGTATTTGAGCAAGGCACACCAGGGGTACTTGAATTTTTACCTAAGGAAAATCGATTTGCAATTAGTTTCGAACAAAGTGACAAACCAAAGTATCTGATGTTTGGTCCAAATCCTAAAATGGGGGATAAATATGTATTACTGGGAAAAGAATGGGAACGAAATGGTGGTCAGGTAACCTATAATAATGAAATCTATTACACGCCGTCACAATCTGCATTTACTTGTTTACTCATTGATTTAAAGCGTGCAAAAAACATTGAAAGGAAAACCATCATTGTAAAAGGTAGAAAATTGGAGTAATTTTCATTACCGGGTTTAAAGATTTTTATTCTTTAGGAGTACAAATTTCTTAAGATCAGAAAATTTAATAATATTTAATAAAACGGCGAGTATAAAGATTAGGGTGGCGGAAAGTGGTAATTTGAAAAATATAGAAATATAAACATATTTTTCTATAAGAAAATAGATCAATACAGAAATTAAAAAAAATATTAATTGTTTAAAAGCTGACCAAAATTCAAATTCTAACTCTTTATGGATAAAATAGTATTGTGTAATAAATAATACCAATTGTACCACTAAAAAAACCATAGCTGAGCCTTCCGCCTTAAGACTTGGAACAAAAAACAAATTAAGTATCACAGAAAGTAATGCTGCAAAAACATAAATCTTTAGCATCAATTTTTCTCTATGAGTCGCCTGAAGATATGAACTTAAGATATAGTTAATACTTCCAGGGATAAAACATATCATCATAATGGATAATATTCGGACCCAATAGGGATCTTCATTATGATATAGCAAATTGTTAATCTCATTTCCATAAAAGTAACCGGAGAAAGACAATACTAAAGAAATAATAAAAAGTATTGACAATGATGTTTTCAACAAATTATGAAGAACTTTCTTATCCAAAAAGCTCCTTGAAAACATAGCAAGTAATAAACTTCCAAATGCCAAAGAAATCATTGACATAGCCTCATAAAGCCTTAAGGAAGCTGCAAATATACCGGATTGCTGTTTACCATCAGGAAGCAGTTTGACTAGCCAGATGTTATCGGATTTATAAAAAACAGCGCTTGTTAAATATATCAATGCAAATGGGATACTCGCATAGAATAACTTAATCAGATCATCTTTTGACAATGTACTGATATTGAATTTAAATTGGTGTTTCAATATAATGAATATTCCACTCAATAAACACAACAGCAATGAAACGGTCTGAATCCAAACGAAAAAATTTATATTTACAAACGATTTTAGCGAAGGGGAAAATATGAATATCGCACCTAATAAAATTAAGTACAATCTGTCTAAAACGGAGATTATACTATCAGTTTTATATAAGCCAAGGCCGGAAATATTAGCTCTGATAAAAAATATACTACTTACCAAAATTTGATTTAAACTTACATGTGCTACAAAACGAATATTGAAATCTTCACCGTACCAAATCCATGCTAATCCCAGCGTCACTAAAAAATATAAAAGTGAAAGAAAGACTTTAAAACCAAGGATTTTCGAATAAGTAATTCGGGCGTTTTCCGTATCCTGACTCACATATCGACTCATATAATTCTGGAGTCCAAAATCACTAATAAACTGCATGATAAACGTAAAATTCACAATGTTTACGTAATTGCCATATTCCTCTGTTCCAACAATCAGCTGGATGTTCCGGTCTATTCCAAATAAATAAATAGGCTTGATCAGGGCGTTCGCCAAGACCAACAGCATAACATTAATGATGAACTCTTTCTTCAAAGTCGCCAAATCTGGGGCTAAATTAGTTTAAATTAGTTGGGTGACATTCGGACTTATTTGAATCCTTATTATCTTGGGCTATTATTTTAATTCTTAGTGTACGTAATGAAGAGATACTTGTTATTTTTTTTAGTTATATTTTGTATTACATATCAAGCCCTTGGACAAAATATTCAATATCAAAAGCTTTATTTTTTGTCAGATTATAAACCGGGCATAAAAAATCCTCATACCAATTTTTATGACATTCAATCTTTTTCAGATGGGGGCTTTGCGACATTGGGGTTTGTAACAGATACATTTAACTTTTCACAAGGAATTTTAACGAAATACGACTGTACAGGAACTCCGGTTTGGACTAAATTTTTAGGGGCCTCAGGATCCCCAACCAATACAAACTTTGGAATAGTCGAAGCCGACGGAGGTGATGTAGTTTTTTCATTTAACCTTGGAACAGGTTTTTTTCAAGGATCCATCCTTGCTGGAAGAATTAGTCCTACCGGACAAGTAAAATGGATGAAAAAAATTGGTAACAACAGTGAATTTGGTAGGGACATTGTTATGACCCAGGATAGTGGTTTTGTAATAGCCGGAAGTACAGCATTTTATGGCACAGATAGGAATGCTGCAGACATTTACATTATTAAACTAGACAGAGATGGAAATATTCTTTGGACTAAAACTTTTGGTAATCCAAATACAACTTATGATGAGGCATATGCTATAAAGTCTGATTCTGAGGGGAATCTTGTGGTCTGTGGTCGCTGTATAGATGATGGTACGTTTAAAGCATTTATTGCCAAGCTCTCACCTATTGGCATTCCGCTTGGTTTTAAAACTTATGGCTACGAAAATCAAAGAACTTATTGCTTTGACATTGAAGTGGATAAATCTGACAATTACTTAATTACAGGATCTACCACCATACTTGAAGAAAATTATCAGAGTTCCGAATACGATGTTTTCCTGATCAAAACGGATAAAAATCTCAATAGTATTTTTGCCAATGTTTATGAAACAACCGTCGGCAATGATGCCGGTTCTATAGGAGAAGGACTTGCTGTTTTATCTGATGGTAGTTATGCGATAGGGGTTAGTACTTTTGCTTTTACAGCCCATGCTGCCTCCGGACCGAACGCTCCAAATAAAAATGCATTGTATATAATTAATCAGGATGGTTCTTTAAAAAATGCTTTCATTTATAATCGAAAAGGTTCTCAATACACCCGGGTTAGAGTTTCATCAATTGGAGGTGTAATTCTTTCCGGATTCAGCACTGCTTACGCAGCAAATGTTAATTTCCAAGGTCTTGTAATTAAAACAGATAATGACTTTTTATCCGGATGCAATGATATTGACGTTACACAAGAACTCACGCATTATGAACCTACCTGGACAGTCAAAGATTTTGTGTATCAAACAAAGTCTGGGCAACAAATAATTAATTATAAAAATTATAAAGATTCGGTAATTTATTCAAAAACTATCTGTGAAACCGAATTCGATATAAATCCAAAATTTAATGCTCCTGATCGGGTTTGTGCAGATGCAGAGGTCGAGTTAATTGACCTGTCCACCGGAGATCCAAATGCCATCCACACATGGATTATCAATGGACAAACTATTGAGGGTGCCGGAAATAAAAAATATATTTTTTCTGTACCGGGGATTTACAAAATTATTAGGTTGATGCAAGTGGGATGTATCGTCCGCTCATTTGAAAAAACTATAAATGTTTCTTCCTTCATCAGTCAAAATATTAACGCAGAATTATGCGTTGGAAAGTCTTATTTGTTCAATGGTAAAGAACTTAGAACGCCTGGTATATACATAGATACCATTAGATCTGCAGGACAATGTGATTCACTTGTGATCTTGAATCTTAGTTTAAATAAGTATACTCACCTTGGAGAAATTTACGATACAATTCAATGCGGAGAAAAAAAGAGCACCTTTGGAATAAATTATGATAAAGGTGGAAACTTCAATATAGAGGTCAAAAACATCAGTGGGTGTGACTCAATAACAGGAATTCTCCATGTTACAGCCTATAAAGAGGCTATTCTCTTAAAGAACATTTGTAATGGAACAAGTTTTGATTACAACAATAAAACATATTCACAAGAAGGAGAATATACCGATACGGTAAAGACTAATGGCACTTGCTTTGAAATTACAAAAATTATAATTAAAAAATCAAAAGTCAACACAGATCCAAAATATGATACATTATTTTGTGGAAAAGCGAAGGTAATCGATGGTACAAATTATACAAAATCTGGCACTTACAATGTACAAAAAAGGGATAGTGCTGGATGTCTGGTGGAAGATTACAATCTCCAACTATTTGCAACCACTTGTGAGGATTGCTTAATGATTCCTAATGTATTTACTCCCGAAAATGGAGATGACCTAAACAATGTTTTTAGACCTGTTTTGGCTCCAGACTGTAATGCTAAATTGATTAAATTAAAATTTAAAATATACAATCGTTGGGGTAAGATGGTTTATGAATCCAACGACACAAATCTCCCAGGTTGGAATGGAAGGTATGAGAATGAACCTGCGCCTATGGAATCTTACCTCTATCAAATTAACTATGATCTTGAATTTGGTGAAGGCCAGGGTAGTTTAATCAATTTAAATAAAAAAGGTTCCGTAAGTTTAATAAGATAGTTTTATCATTGAAGTAAATGTTTGAGAATTCTACGAATGCAGATCAGGTTCTTTTCCTGTAATTTAAGATAGCCCAACTGATGAGAAACAATGCAAACGCAAAGATAATTGCTAAATGGCTTGCAATATCCCAGAATCCACTACCCTTGATTACAACCATCCTCATTACCGCAACGAAATAAGCCACAGGATTGAACCAGGTAATTACTTTAGCCCAAAAAGGCATGCTGTCAATAGAAGTATAAAGACCACTAAGCAAAATAAAAACCATCATTAGGAAAAAGGAGACCAAAACGGCTTGTTGCTGGGTATTAGAATATGTCGAGATAAGTAAACCCAAACCTAAAACAGCCAACATATAAATAGCACTGAACAAATAGATCAACTCTAGATGATTGCCTACATGAATACCATATACTACTCTTGAAACTACAAGCCCAATAGTCAATACAACCTGAGACATTAACCAGAATGGAATAAGCTTTCCCAGAATAAAATGGTATTTTTTGATTGGCGTTACATTAATCTGCTCAATAGTGCCGATTTCTTTTTCACGCACAATATTCAGCGATGCAAGAAACATTCCAATCATAGTCAGAAGTAGTGTAAGTATACCCGGTACCATAAAGACAGGATATAAAAGATGTTGATTATAAAAAAATCGGTAACTGATTTCCACCAAGGGTTCCGGATTGAAACGTGGAAACTGCATCAATCGGCTTCGAATATCTTGATTGTAGTCACGAAGTATCATTTGCAAATAAGCAGCTCCTAAACTTGCCTTAACGCCATTAATTCCATTTACTGCAAGGAAAACAGATGCTTCGCTTTCTCTTATTAGATCCTTTTCAAAATTTGGAGGGAAAGTAAGAATCAGATCTGCTTTGTCTTGTTCAACTTCTATGATAGCCGGACCATAAGATTGATTGTAAGAACTAAGATTAAAGTATTTACCGGAAATAATTTTTTGTGTGCATTCACGTGTATATGAAGAATGGTCCTGATCTACAATAGCCAGTTTAATTTCTTTGACCTCATAATTAGCTGCAAATGGAAGGACTATGAGTTGAATTACTGGCATGATGAACATCATCCTCAGGATAGCTGGATTTCTCCTGATCTGATTGAATTCCTTTTGTAATAAAAATCTCAATGAACTCATGCCAACCTGATTTTGAAATTTCTAATTGCGAGTCCCAAAAAAATAATCATCATGCCAAATAAAATACCCAATTCCTTTATAATTGCTGAAATACCAAGACCTTTTATCATTATCGACTTAACAATAATAAAATACCATTTAGCAGGAACAACATTGGACATGATCCTTAAAGGAAGAGGCATGTTCTCAATCGGAAACATAAAACCACTCAACATCACCGTGGGTAGAAACATTCCTACCATTGCAATAAACATGGCAGTCATTTGTGAATCTGTAATAGTGCTAATAAATAGACCAAGGATCAAAGCAGTAATGATAAATAGCATGCTACTCAAAACAAGCAAAAGTAGACTTCCCCTTATAGGAATTTCCAGGACATAAACACTCAGTAATAATATTGTAGCAATATTTACCAATGAAAGTAAAAAATAAGGAACGGCCTTTGCTCCGATAATCATAAATGGTTGTACAGGAGATGCCAATAAAATTTCCATTGTCCCCAATTCCTTTTCCCGAACAATGGAGATTGAAGTCATTAAGGTACATACCAGGAGTAAAATCATGGACATCACACCTGGCACAAAATTAAATGCGCCCTTTAATTGTGGATTATAAAGCATTCTCAGCTCAGTCCTTATGGAATATGGTAATTTATTCAATTGAATTAATTCAGTTTGGTAATCCCTGATAATGGCAGAGGCATAATTAACTAAAGTGGTGGCTGTATTAGGATCCGAGCCATCTGCAATCAACTGAATATCTCCTCTGTGATTTTTTTCAAGTTCGCTTTCAAATTTTGATTGAAATACGATGACCATTTTAATCTTACCTGATTTAAAAGCCAGATCAATATCTTCAGGCTTATTCAACTCCTGATAAACATCAAAATATTTGCTCGCTTCAATTCTATCGATTATCTGTCTGCTCGCTTTATCCTTTGCAGGATTCAATATGGCTATATTGGAATTTTTTACTTCATTTGTCAATGCAAATCCAAATATCAATATCTGGGCTATTGGCATACCAATTAAAATAAACAAGGTTCTTTTGTCCCTCCATATATGAAGTGTTTCCTTCAATATGAAAATTCCAAACTGTCTCATTCGTTCATTTGCTTTTAAGTCAATTCTGATCTTTTTGCATTTCTTGCAAGTGTGTAAAAAACCTGATCCATACTCGAGGCTTTAAAAATTTGTCTCAATTGACCTGGAGTATTCAAAGCTTCTATTTTACCATCCACCATGATGCATACTCTGTCACAATATTCAGCTTCATCCATGTAATGTGTTGTCACAAATACAGTAGTACCCCTTGTAGCAGCAGCATAAATTAATTCCCAAAATTCCCTTCTAGTAATAGGATCCACCCCACCTGTGGGTTCATCTAAAAATACAATTTTAGGATCATGAAAGATGGATATACTAAAACTGAGTTTCTGTTTCCACCCTAATGGTAAGGATTTAACCAAATTATTCTTTTCATTTTCCAATTCAAGTTGGTTCAAAAGTTGGTTCATCTTATTTTTGATCTGCTTCGACGATAAACCATAAATTCCACCATAAAAATTAAGATTTTCCGAAATAGTGAGATCATCATACAAAGAAAACTTTTGACTCATATAACCAATTTTGGTTTTTATAAGCTCTACATCTTTGTCAATTGAGTAGCCTGCAACTATAGCCTTGCCACTGGTAGGTTTACTTAAGCCACACAAAATTTTCATTGCTGTTGTTTTGCCTGCTCCATTGGCTCCTAAAAATCCAAAGATCTCCCCTTGTCCAACATCAAAACTTATGCGGTCCACAGCAATAAAATCTCCAAATTTCTTCGTGAGGGAATCGACGATAATTACTTTATTTTCAAACTGCATGTTCATTTCTCATAAGGTCAATAAATACATCTTCAATATCTGCCTTTACCCTTTCAATTTCCAAACCCTGATGATTCCCAGATGCAAGTTCATTTGCAATCTCTATTGGTTTCATGGGTGTTTTGGTGATTAAGTGAAAATATTCACCAAATGGATAAACATGTTCCGTGAATTGTCTCGTGCGCAAATCAGTTAATAAAGAAATTCTTTCCGTTGATTTTATCGCGAGTAAATTTTTATGGAAACTTTCGGTAATTCCCTTAGGTGTATCCATACTTAATATTTTACCTTCTTGTAACAAGGCTACCCGATCACAAAGATTTGCCTCATCCATATAAGGTGTTGAGACTAATATAGTAATACCCTGCTTCTGTAAATTCTTAAGAATTTGCCAAAACTCCTTTCTCGAAACTGCATCTACTCCGGTTGTCGGCTCATCTAAAAATAATACTGTGGGTTTATGAATCAATGCACAACTCAATGCAAGTTTTTGTTTCATACCTCCGGATAAATTTCCGGCCATTCTATTTTTAAAAGGTTCGATTTGCTGGTATATGTCCTTGATTAAATCATAATTTTTATCAATACTGGTGTTAAATATTGTTGCGAAAAAACTTAAATTTTCCTGAACCGTTAGATCCTGATACAAAGAAAATCTTCCAGGCATGTAACCTGCTCTCTTTCTTATTTGTTTATAATCTTTAACTACATGAAATCCATCCACCCATGCATCACCCGAATCGGCTAATAATAATGTATTAAGTATCCTAAACAAGGTTGTTTTGCCAGATCCATCAGGTCCAATAATTCCAAATAATTCTCCTTGCCCAACTTCAAAAGAAACTGGATGAAGGGCATTAACTATTTCCTTTTCCTTAAAGAATTTTTTTGAAATACCTTGAATAAGAAGACTATTCATTACTGTTTATTTAATCGTATCTCACCGTACATCCCTAGTTTGAGATAACCATCATTTTCTACCGATACTTTAATTGCGTACACAAGGTTAACCCTTTCTTCTTTAGTATGGATGGTCTTTGGAGTGAACTCTGCTTTATCACTAATCCAAGTAATAATTCCTTTGTATTCTTTCATCTTTTTCCCACCATTATCCGTAAAAATTGAAAGCTCCTGACCTAATTTAATACTGCTTAGTTGATTACCACTAACATAAGCCCTTAAAGTCATGTTTTTCAAGTCTGCAATTTTATATATTGGTTTTCCTGGTAATACTACCTCTGATTCTTTGGCATAAATAGTAAGTATGGTTCCATTTACAGGATTGTGGATTGTAGCTCGTTTTATTTGATCTCTTAACACCGCTATTCGCTTTTCCAAAGGCTCTTGTTCACTAAGTATACTGCGGTTCTGGGTTCCTGTCGTATTGGATTGGACTTTTAACTGTTGTTGACTTACATTCATTTGTTGCTTCAAAACATCCATTTGTGAATTAATGTCATCCAATTGTTTTTTAGTTGCAGCATCCGATTTTACCAAATTTTCAAATCGTATTTTTTCTTTTTGCAAACTGCTAAGTTGAATTTTTTGAACCTCCAACTGATCCTTAATAAGTTTAATTTGGGGCATAACATTCAATGTTTTACCATATAATGCTTGAATACTGGATTGCAATTGTTCAATCTGTAATTGCAACTGAACTGTATCCATAATAGCAGCCACTTTTCCAGCCCCTATTGTATCACCTTCATTCAATGTTAGCTGAATAATTTTTCCAGGAATTTCTGACGATACTAAAATTTCTTCAGATTCAAATGTCCCGGTAGCATCATAAGATTCTTTTTGTTGCCAACATGAAGTAATGGTCGACATAAATAATAACAGATAATTTAGATTCTTCATATTATTGTCCTAAAGTATATTTGTATTGGATTAAAGACTGTAGGTATTGTAATTGGTGAATAATTAAATTTTGTTTTGCCAAATCTTCAGCGTTTAGTTCTCTAATATAATCTACACTGGTTATTACACCTTGGTCCAATTGAGCCGCTGCAGAAGATTTAATTTTTTGTCTCAGTACAATTAGTTCTTCATCGGCTTTAATTAAATTTTTTATTCTCAAAAGTTCGTTTTCTGTTTGACTTAATAGTATATTATTATTTAAGAGAAAGTTTTCCTTTTGCAACTCAACTATTCCTTTGTTAATTTGAATCATTTGTTTTTCCTTTTTTAAATTATATAATAAGGAAGGATTCCAAAATGCTTTTAATCCACCAATAAAAAAAGGATCAAATTCATTATTAAGAAAATTAAGTCCTGGACGGCCGTAACCGCCTTGAGCAAATGCAGAAAACTTGGGTGATATTCTGATTCTATTTAACACATATTGCTGATTTAAGGCATTTTTTTGGTCTTCAAACAATGTCAATTCCGGTCTTTGATTTTTATTTGAAAATTTAATTTCACTTGGAGATGGGAGAATTAATTTTGTTTGTTCTGATATAGACTTACCTGATAAAATTGAAAGCGTTTTATATAATGTTGTACGCGAACTTAGTATTTCGGTTTGCTTTTGTAAAGAGCGGATGTATTCAGCCTGTAAACTGTATAATGCGGATTTAAATGCTACGCCTTGGCTTACCTGTGCTTCCGTTTTATTAATTGCCTGCCTTAGATCTTCCTGTAACAAAACCGTTTGATTATTGAAAGCATCGAGTGAGTGGATTTGTACCACCAACATAAGAATCTTTTCTTTAATCTTGTATTGTTCTACGGATAACTTCTGCTGTTCTGTTGCCGAATTAAGTATGTTTAGTTTTTTTTGATTCCTGGTCAATCCACCATCGTATAACAACTGTGTAAGCTCAAGTTGTATCCGATACTGGTCTTTAGAGAGCGTATTAATTGGCACTCCTGGGATTTTAATCGGTAGTTCGGTAACCTCAGATTGCCATCCGGCCTGTGCGTAGATATTTGCCTGGGGCAGGAATGTAGATTGGAGAATGCTATTTTGTAGTATTGTACCTTCATTAATTAAATTTCTTTGCTTAGACAATGGAAAGTACCCGATAGCCATTTCATTCAGTTGCTCAAGAGTGAGGGAATCCTGAGCGCAAAGTGAAGGAATTAAAATGATCCCAAGAAACAAATTTAAAAATGAGTATTTTATCAAATTCATTACTTAAATATTTAAATCTTTAGAGATTGAATTACAAAATCAGCCACTTCCACTTTTCGCATTTCCAAGAGGGTAGTAAATTCTTTATCGTTGAGATTCAGAAATTTTTTAAACATGGGTTTGGCAAGAAAAGGAAATACACACATTCCCAAAATATGCATCATCAATTGAGGCGGATGGATGGGTCTGATTAATTTTTTTTGCACAGCAGAATCTATTTCCTTATAGAATTCATTAAAAGGTAAGTTTTTCAATTGAGTTAAAAGTCCATTGTTAAAAGCATCAGGATTGGTGTTTACCTCATTCAGGACAAACATCGGAATAAAGGGATTTTTTAGGGCCATTTCTATGTATGCTTCCGTAAACGCCCGTATTTTATCAAAAAAATCAACCGACGATCCTTTAAATATCTCATTTATTTTGGGGATTAAGAGGATAAAGGCTTCTTTAAAAATTAATTCAAACAAAGACTCTTTATTTCGAAAATAATAATGAACAAGGGCTTTATTGATTCCAGCCTCATCAGCAATGTCCTGCATTCTGGCCCCTGCAAGCCCCTTCCGAGTCATGACCTTACGGGCTGCATCCAGTATTTTATCGCGCGTACTATCTTCTTTTCCTGCTTTAACCATATGGTTTAACCATTTAGTTAAAAACAAAGGTAGGTTAAATATTCTTATAAAATGAAAAAAATTACAAAGATTTAGCCGTATCCAAGGCCAGACCTTTTAAAATACTCAGAAAGGAATTTTTAAGTATTTTGTATACTTAATTATTAAAGTGCCTAGAAAATTATTGATTTTTATACTTCTCAGTAAATTTTCTATACAATTGTTTGTGCAAATTATCCAGATCTACTTCCTTACCTTGAATAAAAGCCATGATAATATTTTGACTTTTAATGTCTAGCGCATCACCTGCCGACACAAAAAATGTAGCGTCTTTCCCAACTTCAATACTTCCAACTCGGTCTGATATACCTAGAATCTCAGCAACTGAAGATGTTATAGAAGCAAGCGCATCTTCTTGAGACAACCCTGCTGAAACTGCCTGTCCGGCTTGAAAAGCCAGATTGCGTTGCTGCCAAAATCCTTCATCACTTAAAGCAAACAAAATACCCGCTTTCTTTAATATAGATGGATTCATGTAAGACTGAAGTACATGCTCATCTTCCCGGGTTGGCAAACTATGCAATCTACCAAGAATAATGGAAATACTTCTGCTCTTTAAGAAGTCAGTGATTTTCCAAGCATCATCCCCGCCCACAATTACTGGTTTGATCCCAAATTTTTCACAAAACAATACTGATTGCATTATTGCCTTAGCATGATTAACCCGAATAAATAATTTCTTATCCTTGTTCCATAACCCTTGCATGGATTCAAAGGCCAAATTTATCTCTCCACTGTTTGGTTTTTGATAAGCCTTTGCCTTGGAAAAATAATTAATTAGGGACTCTACTTCTTTTAAATAATTTTCATTCGCAGTAGATTTTTGTGGTTCTCCCCACCAGCCTCCACTTGAAAAATGATTCGGCCAATTCAACCAAATTCCTTCATCCGCTGAATAAGTTGCGTCTTCCCAATTCCAGGCATCTAATTGCACAATTGAAGATTGTCCTGAAATCATTCCACCTGCAGGTGTTATTTGTGCCAACAAAATACCATTTGACCTAATGGTTGGTATTACTTTGGAATCTGTATTATATGCAATCAATGCTCTTAAATTGGGATTTAAACTTCCCAATTCACGACTGTCCTGAGTGGCTTTAACCGCAGATATTTCCTCAAGGCCAAGAGTGGTATTTGCAGCAATGAAACCAGGATAAATTTCTTTGGACTGAAGATCAATTGAATGCTCAACTAACTTGAGTTTTGCCCTGTCATTGCCTACATAGGTGATTTTTCCATTTTTAATAATCATCACCCCTTTGTCAATAATTTCTCCTTTTCCTGTATGAATCCGGGTATTGTAAAATGCCATCTCACCCTTAGGAAGAGCGGCTGGAACTTGGGCATGAATTAAATCCAAGAACAATACAACAAAAATATTTGAAAAGAGTATCAACCTGGAAATTACCATAATAAATGTTTTATTATTCATGATGATTTGAATTTAAACCATTGGAAAAATCAATTTCTTCTCCTTCAACCGAATCGCAGTGGTATAATTTCTTGATTGGAGACCGATATGAAGTTGGAATTGTACCGGAGAACTTCTGTTGCAACATTTTCTGAATGATGCGCGCTCTTTCTTTTTGAATGGATTCTTGTTTGTTGGATAGTTCCTCTTTGTCATAATATTTTATACCATCGACAAATGTTTTTTCAACCAAAGAATAGACCGACATTGGACTTCCGTTCCAAACTACAACATCAGCATCCTTTCCTTCTTTCAAACTGCCAACCCTATGATCAAGATGTAACAATTTAGCAGGATTCAAAGTTACAAACTTCAAGGCTTCAGTTTCTGTCAGATTACCATATTTAATGGCTTTGGCAGATTCCTGATTCAATCTTCTGGCCATCTCTGCGTCATCGCTATTAAACGCAGTAGTAACTCCTTGACTATGCAGAATTGCACCATTATAAGGAATTGCTTCATATACTTCAAATTTATACGCCCACCAATCAGAAAACGAAGCTGCTCCTACTCCATGCTTTTTCATTTTATCTGCAACTTTATACCCCTCTAAAATATGTGTGAAGGTATTTACCTTGAAATTAAATTTCTCGGCTACATGCATCAGCATATTTATTTCGGATTGAACGTATGAATGACAAGTGATAAATCTCTTTTTATTCAATATTTCTGCAAGCGTTTCCAAGTCAAGATTTCTTCTCACATGGTCAGCACCCAATTTTTCAATCTCCTCACTATATGCTTTTGCACGTGTAAAGTAGTCGATATATACTTGTTCTACACCCATCCTTGAGTCAGGAAATCTCTGGTTGTTATTACCTCCTGATCGCTTCACGTTTTCACCCAAAGCAAATTTGATAAATGGATCTGCACCCTCAAATTTCATTTCTTCAGGAGAAGAACCCCATCTCAACTTTATGATTGCTGATTGTCCACCAATAGGATTGCAGGATCCATGCAATAATTGGGAAGTGGTAACACCACCTGAAAGTTGGCGAAAAATATTAATGTCGTCTGGATTAATTACATCCCCGATTCTTACTTCTGCTGTAGATGCCTCCGTACATTCATTTACACCCCGTGAAATTGCAATGTGACTATGTTCGTCAATAATCCCCGGTGTCACATGTTTTCCAGTACCATCTATGATGATTGCAGTGGCATCTGATATGTTCTTTGCAATTTTCTTGATCTTTCCATTTTCAATCAATAAATCTGTATTGCTAAGATTGCCATCCTTTTCACAAGTCCACAGAGTGGCATTCTTAATCAAGTACTTTTTTTGTTTCGGTTTCTCTGTCCAGCCATAGGCCATAAAAGGAAAAGTAACCGCTGAAAAGGTATCTGTTAATGAGGTTGCGTTTTCTTTGGATTCCAATTTGAATTCTTTTCCCAAATCTTCATTCAATTTCATTTGTAAGTTTTGGACAACTCCATCAGATCCAATGATGTGTCCATTGAAAATACCTAGCTGTTCAGTAGCACAAAACAGATAAACTTGTTTGTTTTCATCCACAAATTTTCCGTTCAGATATCGGCCTTCAATTCTAACTTGTAGACTAAGTTTTGTTGAATCCTTTGAAAGAATGTTACAATCATATTTGTCCTCCTTTTTTACCAACAACAGATCATAGGTTTTACTTCCAAGTTGGATCTTATAGTTACCACTATAATTTTCTGGCTCAAATCTTTTCACCAAATAAGATTGGCCTTTCACCCAATTTTCATAAATCTGTGTTTTTTCTTCAAATAAATCGCCATTAGTAATCAGAAGATTTGCCCATTTCCCTGATGCGAGACTTCCGATTACTTTTTCCATGCCCATCCATTTTGCAGGAATTATGGTCAATGCAGCCAATGCTTTATTCTTACTCAATCCAAGTTTAACAGCTTTACGTAAATTAGGTAAAAATTCTTTATAATCTTTAAGTCCATTTGTAGTAAAACTAAATTCTACATTATTTTTTTCGAGGATTGACGCATTGTAAGGAGCGAGCTCCCAATGTTTTAAATCTGCCAGATCAATCTGTTCTGCATCAAATGGATCTTCAACCTCAAACAATGGTGGAAATCTTAAAGGAATGATTAGTTTAGCATTTGTTTTCTTCACTTCCTCAATGCGCTGATACTCGTCGCCATTGGATTTGATGATAAAGTTCTGATTAAATTCTTTTGCAAGTTTGTCAATTCTCAAAATATCAAATTTATCATTCGCTGCAAAAATCTGTAGCAGTGATCCATTCCGTATCCATGCTTCCAAAGAAAGGTTGACTTCCTTAGGTTTGATAATTCTATCATAGCATGCTGCATCCAGATAGGTTTGGCGAAGCAATGCCAAACATCCCATTAAAGAGCCCGGATAGTCCTGAGAAGATAAACCCTTGTTCAAAGTCAACTGATGTGCAACTTCTGATTTAAGTATCATCTCATGCTCATTTTCAGACCCCAAAAAAACAAGGCTGGAGCTACCCCTCGAAATTCCATCCGGATAATGTGTGTTCACCATCCCGAATCCCAATTCTCTAAGTTTCTGAGCTTGTTCTGATTTCACTGTAAATAATTCACTTGCTTTAATTTCAGGTCTCATGGCTTCATTCCAGGAAAATGCACCTTCTTTACTGCTGACCATAGTATTAGTGGTATTTACCTTTTTAGGTTCAGGCATTCCATAATCACTATATAGATCAATCAGAGAAGGATATATATGCATATTTTTATAGTCTTTAATAACTGCATCTTTTGGAGGGTTGAGATCTTTACCAATTGCTTCGATTTTGCCATTTCTTATGATCAGATCGGTCATCTCCACCTGAGTACCGGGTTCCGGATGGACAGTAGCTTGTCTCAGTAAAAAGCAAGTTTGGTCAGGTTCACGGATACCATTAACCGGAAAACTTACCTGTGCCTGGATGAAATGAATTGCAGACCACAGAAATAAAAAAAGACATAGATTAAAGAGGACCTTCATAAGAATTTTAAATTAGGCATCGAAGAAACACAAAAAAAGCCAGAAGAACCAAATATTATGATTTATTCCTATAAGTTTTAGCACATGCGCAGTACAATCATTACCTTTGCGACCTAACCATGAAGACGATAGCCGAACTAACTCAGATTGCGTCACAAGTCAGACGAGACATCATCAGGCAGACCTGGATGGCGAAAAGCGGACACCCCGGAGGATCGCTTGGCTGTGCGGATTTCTTAACAGCACTTTATTTTAATACCTTAAATTTTAAACTACCATTTAGCATGGAGGGACATGGTGAGGATCTGTTTTTCCTTTCCAATGGCCATATTTCTCCATTATTATACAGCGTGCTTTCGCGCACCGGACATTTTGAAGTGGAAGAATTAAATACATTTAGAAAATTAAATTCCAGACTACAGGGGCATCCAGCCACTCATGAGCATATTCCTGGTGTTCGGGTTGCGACCGGGTCTTTGGGTCAAGGATTAAGCGTTGCCCTTGGTGCTGCCTTAGGTAAAAGATTAAATGGGGATTCCTCTCTAGTTTATGTATTGACAGGTGACGGAGAATTACAAGAAGGTCAAAACTGGGAAGCCATTATGTGCGCCGCTCATTATAAGATAGATAATCTTATTGTAACTGTAGACTGGAATGGTCAGCAGATTGATGGTCCAAATGATGAAGTCATCTCCCTGGGAGATCTTCAAGGAAAATGGCACTCATTCGGATGGGAAGTATTACATATGGAAGGCAATCAAATGGAGGATGTAGTCCACATTTTGGAGATGGCAAAAAGAAAATTGCATCAAGGTAAGCCTGTCGTCATATTGATGAGAACCATTATGGGATTTGGTGTTGATTTTATGATGGGAACTCATAAATGGCATGGTGTGGCTCCGAATGACGAACAAGCAGAAAAAGCACTGGCACAATTACCTCAAACTTTAGGAGATTTTTAGTTATGAACACCTGGGATAAATATCAAAGCATTGTAAAAAAAGCCACCAGAAATGGTTTTGGAGACGGATTACTTGAAGCTGCAAAAATGAATCCTAAAGTGATTGCATTATGCGCTGACCTTGCCGGATCTTTAAAGATGGATCTGTTTGAAAAAGAATTTCCTGAGCGATTTATCCAAGTTGGAATTGCAGAAGCAAACATGATGGGTATGGCTGCTGGATTGGCCACCACTGGTTTGATTCCTTATACCGGAACTTTTGCTAACTTTTCCACTGGAAGAGTATTTGACCAGATTAGACAGTCTATAGCCTATTCGGAAAAAAATGTAAAAATTGCAGCTTCACATGCCGGACTTACCTTAGGAGAGGATGGAGCAACACATCAGATTCTGGAAGATATAGGATTGATGAAGATGCTACCGGGTATGACTGTTATCAATCCTGCCGATTATGCCCAAACCAAAGCCGCTACCCAAGCTATTGCAGATTATAAAGGTCCGGTATATCTTAGGTTTGGGAGACCTGACTGGCCAGTTTTTTTGGAAAATGAGAAGTTTGAAATAGGTAAAGCCCTCAAGCTTAAAGATGGTAAGGATGTTACCGTTATCGCTACCGGCCATCTTCTATGGAATGCATTAGAAGCCGTACGACAACTTGAAGGTGAAGGCATTGACTGTGAATTATTAAATATTCACACCATAAAGCCGCTTGACAATGAAGCAATACTTAATTCGGTTAGAAAGACCGGTAGGGTTGTAAGTTGTGAAGAACATCAACGCAATGGCGGCTTGGGCGACAGCATTGCACAATTATTAAGTATGAACTTTCCGGCACCTCAGGAATATGTTGCAGTAAATGATTCTTTTGGTGAAAGTGGTAAACCCATGGAGCTGATGGAAAAGTATGGCCTTGGCATCAAAGACGTAATTGAAAAAATCAGAAAAGTCCTGAGCAGGTAATTCTTATTCCTGCACTGAATTTATTTCTCTTAAATAGCAACAACATGAAATTTGCAACTAAGCTTATCCACGCAGGCGTGCATCCGGATCCTTCAACGGGAGCCATTATGACCCCTATTTTCCAGACTTCCACTTATGTACAAGATGGTCCCGGCAATCACAAAGGGTATGAATATGCCAGAACACAGAATCCAACCCGAACAGCCCTTCAGGAAAACCTGGCAGCACTTGAAAATGGCACAGATGCTGTATGTTTCGGTAGTGGACTTGCTGCGATGGATGCCATAATCAAATTGCTTAAATCCGGAGATGGCGTAATTGCCAGTAACGATATGTACGGCGGCTCCTTCAGATTGTTGGAAAAAATTTTCAAACCATTTGGCATTTCCAATAAACTTGTCCCCATGCAGGATCCTAAATATTTAGAAGCTGCATTGGAAGAAAATACAAAATTGATTTGGGTTGAAACACCCACCAACCCTTTACTGAACATAGTAGACATAAAAGCCATTTGTCAGATTGCCAAACAGCGCAACATTTTGGTTTGCGTAGACAATACCTTTGCTTCCCCATACCTACAGAATCCACTTGACCTTGGAGCAGATTTAGTACTCCATTCTGCTACGAAGTATTTGGGTGGTCATAGTGATGTTGTACATGGAGCGGTTATTACAAAAGATAAAACCTTAGCGGAGAGATTGTATTTCATTCAAAATGCAAGTGGTGCAGTACCTGGACCAATGGATTGTTTTCTGATCCTCAGAGGAATTAAAACCCTTCATGTCAGGGTTCAAAGAGCTTGTGAAAATGCACGAAAAATTGCTGAATTTCTTGTTTCACATCCCAAAGTGAACAGAGTTTTATATCCGGGATTCACCAACCACCCAGGGCATGAAGTTGCAAGAAGTCAAATGCGGGATTTTGGCGCGATGGTTTCATTTGATCTGAAAAATACAGACCTGGAGGTGACCATGAATGTACTTTCCAGAACAAAACTTTTTTCTTGTGCCGAATCACTGGGCGGGGTTGAATCCCTTATTGGGCATCCGGCTTCTATGACTCATGCCTCTTTACCAAAAGAAGAAAGATTGAAATCAGGCCTTACTGATTCGTTAATGCGCCTAAGTGTAGGCATTGAAGATGTGGAAGATTTAATCGAAGACCTGCGGCAAGCTTTGTCCTAAAAGTTTTTTTTTGTAGAATTGCAGAATGAAAAAGTTAATTGGTGTTTTTATTCTGTTTGTTTGTATCCGCCTAGATGCCCAAGTCCTAATTAAAGATGTCTACCCCGGTGTCCAATCCGGCGTTATGTCTTCTCAGAATGTTGTGTTTGACAACAAATTATATTACCACGGTGTAGATACAGACTTCAGTCCCGGAAGTTTATTCGTATCTGATGGAACAGAAGCAGGAACCCGTAAACTTTTAGGAGCGGAAAACATCACTAATTTTGGGCATCTTACGAATACGGGTACCAAATTATTTTTTGATGGATTCCTGGGCGTAAGGACACTTTTTGTGAGTAATGGCAAAGACCTTGGAACCAAAGGGGTCAAAGGATTTGAAACGACCCCCATCGAGGCCATCTTGAAAATAGATACCAATAAAGTACTCTTATTTGTCCAGGCAGACCCTTTGAAACCCAATCCAAATCAACTTTGGGTAAGTGATGCAACAGTAAATGGCACCTTAAAAATTGCGGACATTAATTCAACAACCAAAAACACTTATAAATCATCAAACTTTAAGGGAAATGCCGTCTTTTTTGACAACAGCACCAACACTACCAAAATGGCGCCCATGATGTCAGATGGCTCCTCTACTGGGACACAAACCGTGCAATCATTTCTTTCAAAAAACAATTTATTTAGTTTTGATAATGTGCAGACTGCATATGGAGTTGATTCCCTCCTTTTTGTTGGAGGCATAAAAAATTCGATAAAAATGACCATCGTCACAGATGGCACCCCTGCCGGTACCAAAGAAATAAGTTTGTCCAAAGAATCCTCAAATTATCTGGATGTATTTTATATAAATTCTACTTATATCATCCACAACGACAAGGATATTTCAAGTTACGATTACAATAAAAATCAGGCTGTTTTTTTAACTACAGATGCAGCTCCTTATGGTGCATTTAAAGTGCATAAAAACAAATTATATTTCTATGCAGCTGAGTCAAATGGTGACACCTATATATGTGTAACAGATGGTACCAAACAAGGAACTCTAAAAGTTGGAAATTCTGCTTTTGGGGTTACAACAGATGCTAATATCCAGGTTTTGGGTAATAGAATATATTTTGTCATCGAAACCATTCCTTTGTTAAAAGAGATATGGAGATTTCATCAAGACACACTCATTGCAGAAAGTTATACTGATTTTGGAGGACGCTTCAGACCGGTAATATTTAATACTATTCCTAACCAGATTATTCTTTCCCGATATACGAATGTCACGGGCTCAGAACTATACAAGGTAGACAATAATTCAACTTCTTCAAGCGATCTTAAAATACTAAATGAGATAATTGCGTTTCCAGTTCCTGCGAGTACAGAACTTTGTATTCCTCTTTCCAATCTCGAATGGAAGCCAGATTATATTGAAGTATATGACATCTCCGGACACTTGCATATAAAAGTTAAATACTTGTCTTCTGGTCTGGAACATTACAAACTCGATGTTCCCCATCTTCCACAAGGAAATTACATTTTGAAATTATATAACAAACAAAAATCTAAAAACCTGATATTCACCAAAAAATAAATAACACAACTATGAAAACACCTATTGGCAACAGCATTAAAAGCTGGGCATTGGATGACCGTCCCCGTGAGAAACTTGCTCTTAAAGGAAAAGAAACATTGAGTAATGCAGAACTGCTTTCCATTATTTTAGGAACAGGTAGCAGAAATGAATCTGCCCTTGATCTTTCCAAAAAAATTCTCGATGCCTCGGGAAACAATTTATTTGAACTTGGAAAAATGGGCCTCTCTAGACTCAAAAAATTCAAAGGTATCGGATCCGTAAAAGCCATTACTATTGAAGCAGCTATGGAATTGGCTCGGCGACGTCAACATGCAGAAGCGATGGTAAGGACAGGCTTAAAATCGAGCCAGGAAGCTTATCAGATTCTTCGTTCCAGGATGGAAGACTTACAAGTTGAAGAATGTTGGGTAGTATTTCTCAATAGGGCTAATTTTATTTTATCCGCCGAGAAAATTAGTTTAGGAGGACTAACCGGTACGGTTGTAGATGTTCGAATCATTTTCAAAAGAGCACTAGAATTGCAAGCAACCGCTTTAATTCTATCCCACAATCACCCTTCAGGTAACTTAAAACCGAGTCAGCAAGACATAGATTTGACGCAAAAAGCAAAGAGTGCCGGACTAGCTCTGGATATTAAAGTATTCGACCATCTCATTATTTCAGATCAAGGCTATTACAGCTTTGCAGATGAGGGGATGCTGTAAGAATAATTGTAATTTTGTTGGTTCAATGTCAAAATCCGAAAACAATTTATCTATTCTTAGCCGTTTGTTTGGATTCACCAAACCATATCGGTCGATTCTTTGGACATCCAGTCTGTTGGCTTTTTTATTAGCGCCATTAAATGCCTTGACGCCATATCTCACGCATCTGATGGTGGACAACCACATCATGAAAGCTGATCTTCCCGGTCTTCAAAGAATGGCACTAATCTTTGTTTTTGTGTTGTTGATTACTACGGGTTTACGATATCTTTTCACTACCCTAACAAATACTTTGGGACAAAATGTGATTAAGGACATTCGGAATAAAGTCTTTAGTCACCTGTTGGGCATGAAGTTGTCATACTTTGACAAAACTCCGGTGGGAACGAATACCACCAGAACTATTAATGATCTGGAATCCGTAAACATCGTTTTTGCAGAAGGTCTCATCACCATTACGGCAGACATACTTGGTTTATTGACCATTATAGGAATGATGTTTTATACTAGTGTAAAGCTCACTTTGATTTCCTTGGTTAGCTTTCCATTATTGCTGATCGCAAGCTATATTTTTAAAGAAAAAGTAAAAATTTCTTATCAGCGAGTGCGTACAGAAATTGCCCGGATGAATTCATTCCTTCAGGAACACATCAGTGGGATGAGAATCGTTCAGATTTTTACAGCTGAAAAGAAAACTGCATTAAAATTCAAAGACATCAACCAATCCTATACAAGAGCAAACTTAGATGGTATTTTCTATTATGCTGTTTTCTTCCCCGTAGTTGAAATCATTTCTGCTGCTTCTCTTGGATTTATGGTTTGGTGGGGTGCTAAGGGTGTCCTTGGAGGTGAAGTCACAGTAGGTCAGTTGGTCGCCTTTCCAATGTTTTTAGCCCGTTTATTTCAACCTGTAAGAATGCTGGCTGATAAGTTCAATAGTCTTCAAATGGGTTTAATTGCTGGTGGAAGAATTTTTCAATCATTGGACAACCAGGAAAAGGATTATAATTCAGGTAAAATACATAAGGATAAACTAAAAGGTGAAGTTGTTTTTGATCAGGTAAGTTTTTCTTATGACGGAACTAACCAAGTACTCAATGACATTTCTTTTTCTTTAGAAGCCGGAAAATCAATGGCTATCGTAGGAAGTACCGGTTCCGGTAAATCGACCATAGTTAGCTTACTCAACAGACTTTATGAAATAGAGGTAGGAAAGATATCTATAGACGGAATGGATATCAAAGAATATGATTTGGAAACTCTAAGAGGTAATATTGGACTAGTGTTGCAAGATGTTTTTTTGTTCCATGGCACGGTATACGACAACATCAGTCTTAACAACCCAAACATTAGCCACGAAAAGATCATAGAAGCATCAAAGACCATTGGCGCTGATGGCTTTTTCCAAGCTTTGCCAGGGGCGTATAATTATCTCGTCACCGAAAGGGGTTCCAATTTATCTATGGGCCAACGCCAGTTGATCTCCTTTGTTCGAGCTCTGATATATCAGCCAAGCATTCTAATTTTAGATGAAGCAACTTCTTCGATTGACAACCAAACGGAAGCCATCATACAAAATGCCATTGACAAACTTACCAAAGGTAGAACCTCGATTATTATAGCACACCGGCTTTCAACCATAAAAAATGTAGACCACATTCTCGTTCTCGAGAAAGGTAAAATTTTGGAATCAGGTACCCAACAGGAACTTTTGTCACATTCCGATGGTTTATTTTCAAGATTGTACTTAACCCATTTTGATCCCATTCAAGCGCAATAAGTTAATATTCAATATTAACATATTATTTATTATTTTAATGCATAATTTTGTGCTATATTTGCTTGACGAACATGATCCAGAATAAAACTTATACATTTAATTCAGACAAAAACCTTTACCAAAGGGTTGTAGGCACGCTCGTGCTACTTGCATTTGTTGCTGTTTTCTTATATTTGTTTTATCACGTTTATAGAATACTGTTTTTCCTATCACCAGTTTTCCTGTTGGCTGCTGTTGTTATCTATCCTCGTGTCGTCGGTAACCACATTAAAATTATACTCCAGACCTTTAAAGTCAGTTTTATTGGTGGCTTATTGCACATTGGACTTCAACTCATTGGACTACCTCTGGTTTCTATTGGATTAATTTTTAAAGCTTGGGCCTATAAGAATTTTGGGGTAATGCAACCGGAATCTTCCGACCATGCATTCGAAGAAAAATACACAGCTTACGAAGAAGTGATGGACCAGAATTCAGGTTCCATGGATTTAAATAAAAAGTCAGCTGAAAAGGAAAAAGCTTTGTCAGGCTACGACGATTTATTTGAATAAACTTAACTTGTGCTGATATTTTTCATTTCTGTTGCTTTCCTTACTTTTATTTATCTAATCCTTTGCTTCGTCTTCTTGGTATATTGGCGAAATCAAAAAGAATTTAATTTAGATCCCTCATTTGTTCCTACTACTAAAGTGAGTGTGATCGTTCCAGTGAGAAATGAAGAAGACTCTTTACAGCAGTGTACCGAATCCATTTTAAAACAGAATTACCCGACACATTTATTTGAGTTAATTGTCGTGGACGATCAGTCTGATGACAATACACCTCAGATCCTGGAAAACATCAAGGATCAGCGATTAAGAGTGATGCGGTTGGGTGTGTATAAAAGGACTACCATCACAGGCTCCAAAAAAAAAGCAATTGCATATGGAATCAGCCATGCCTCCGGCGATCTAATGATAACAACAGACGCTGATTGTATACATGGCGAGAACTGGATTCAGACAATAGTCGCTTGTTATCAAGAATTTAAACCCAAACTAATAGTTGCTCCAGTCCTGATTCAAAAAGAAAAAACATTATTGAATTTGTTCCAAGATGCAGATTTTATCAATTCATTCATGGTACATTTGGCAGGAATACGTTCGGGATTATTTTATCTAGGTAGTGGAGCGAACCTTGCTTATGAAAAATCGGTTTTTCTTGAAACAGATCCCTATGCCAATAATCAGTATATAGCCTCCGGGGATGATCTTTTTCTTATTCAAAAAGTCAAGGAAAAGTATTCAGGTAAAATTTATCCATTAAAAGCAATAGAGGCAACTGTTCAGACTATCGGAGCGACATCGGTTAGGAGCTTTTTCTCCCAGCGATTGAGATGGGCTGGAAAATTGAAAAATTCTTCATCCTTCAACATGTTGTTGGTTTCTTCCTTCATTTGGGTATTCAGAATAGGATTGCTCACATTTACATTGATCACTTTGGTACTGGAAGAATACACCTATTTTTATTCTGTACTTGGATTGTTGTTTATACATTTCCTGCTTGACTTCATCCTTATTCATCAATCCAGTTCATTCTTCAAACGAGGTTATATTTTGAAATGGATTCTGCCCATTGAAGTTATGTATACCATTTATTTTTTCGTATTGGGTCTGCTGTCCTGGTTACCAATTAAGCTAGAGTGGAAAGACAGGAAGATCTAACCAAGTCCCTGAAGTTTCTTTTTAAGTAGATTCATTTCATCTCTATGCTGAGCAGCTGTTACAAAATCTAAATCCTTGGCAGCTTGTTTCATTTTCTTTTCTGTCTCAGTTATGAGTTTCTCAATTTGTGTACGATTCAAATAATCCACTACCGGATCTGCAGCAATAACTCCTTCTTCCGGTCCGGTATAAATATTGGCTTGTTTACCTCTAAGATCTAAAATAGAACTCTTAGCCATGATTTCTTCCCTTGTTTTACTCAGAGTCCTTGGTATAATTCCGTGCTCCTCATTGTAAGCCATTTGCTTGGCTCGTCGCCGTTCTGTTTCCTCAATGGTTCGCCTCATTGAATCTGTCACCTTGTCTGCGTAAAAAATAACCAACCCATTGGCATTCCGTGCCGCTCGTCCTGCAGTTTGAGTCAATGATCTGTCACTCCTTAGAAATCCCTCTTTATCCGCATCCAGTATGGCTACCAAGGATACTTCCGGAAGGTCCAGACCTTCTCTTAGTAAGTTAACCCCCACTAACACATCAAAATCACCGAGCCTAAGATCTCTTAGAATTTCAACCCGCTCCATCGTGTCAATCTCTGAGTGAATATATTTACAAAGTAGATTGAGCCCTTGAAAGTATTTAGCAAGCTCTTCAGACATTCTTTTAGTCAGTGTAGTGACCAGGACTCTTTCATTCTTTGCTTTACGCTTGTGTATTTCGTCCAGCAAATCGTCAATTTGATTAATGGAAGGCCTTATTTCAATTGGTGGATCCAACAAACCCGTAGGTCTTACTACCTGTTCTACAACCATTCCTTCTGTTTGCCCCAACTCATAATCAGAAGGAGTAGCACTAACATATATGATCTGATTGATCTGCTGCTCAAATTCTTCAAAACTTAAAGGTCTGTTATCCAATGCAGACGGCAGTCTAAATCCAAACTGCACTAAATTCATTTTTCTTGCTCGGTCACCTCCCCACATCCCTCTGATTTGTGGAATGGTTACATGACTTTCATCCACTACTAACAAATAATCATCCGGAAAATAATCCAACAAACAAAATGGTCTGGTACCCTTGGCTCTTCCGTCAAAAAACCTGGAATAATTTTCAATACCAGAACAGTAACCAAGTTCCCTCATCATCTCCAGATCAAACTGAGTTCTCTCTTCAATACGCTTGGCTTCACTGTATTTCAATTCAGATTCGAAATACTTTTTCTGTTGTTCCAATTCGTCCTCTATGTGTCTTAGAATGGATTTAAATCTATCCTTTGGCGCCACGTAAAGATTCGCAGGAAAAATGGCTGCAAAATCTAAGCTGGTGATCCGCTTCCCGGATGTTATCTCTATTTCATCAATTTGTTCTATCTGATCTCCAAAAAAATGAATGCGAATACCAAAATCTACATATGGCAAATTGATATCTACTGTATCCCCTTTTACCCGAAAGTTCCCTCGATTCAGGTCTCCTTCAGTACGGCTGTATAAACTATCCACCAACCTATACAAAAGATCATTCCTTGAAATTACCTGTCCTTTTTGAATTCGGATAATACCCGCTTTGTAATCTTCAGGGTTACCCATACCAAAAATGCATGAAACCGTTGCAACCACAATTACATCCCTCCTGCCGGAGAGAATAGAAGAAGTGGCCTTCAACCTTAATTTATCTACCTCCTCATTTATTGCCAGATCCTTTTCTATATAAGTGTCGGTGACAAAAACATAAGCTTCAGGCTGATAGTAATCATAATAAGAAACAAAGTACTCCACTGCATTGTCCGGAAAAAATTCTTTGAATTCCCCATAAAGCTGTGCCGTTAGTGTTTTGTTATGAGATAGAATGAGAGTGGGCTTGTTAATGTTGGCGATTACATTGGCTATTGTAAATGTTTTACCTGAGCCGGTCACACCAAGTAGAACCTGAGCCTTTTCTTCATTTAGAACTCCCTCGGTCAATTGCTTGATTGCCTCAGGCTGATCTCCGGCTGGCTGATAATTTGAATTAAGTATAAATTTGGACATTAATTGATCGTAAAAGGCAAAAATACCATGCTGAAAGAGAATAACACAATTTCTTTACATTATAAAAAACTGGGCAGTGGACCTCCCTTGTTGATTCTGCATGGCCTTTTCGGCAGTTTGGACAATTGGCAGACTGTGGCCAATTCTTTGGTAGAATATTATACTGTCTACCTTATTGATCTACGGAATCATGGTAAGTCCCCACATCATCCACAAATGAATTATGAGTTAATGGCCGAAGATCTTATCCGGTTTATCCAAGAACATAAATTACACACTGTCAACATGATCGGGCATTCGATGGGCGGTAAGGTTTTGATGAAATTACTGACTATCGGCGAATCCCTCATCCATAAAGCAATGGTGGTAGACATTGGAATAAAAGCCTATCATGGGGGGCACGAAGAAATATTTAAAGCTATGTTTTCACTAGACCTGGATCACATCACCAAAAGATCTGAAGCTGAAGCAGGTCTTCTTCCATTCATTCCTGAATTTGGTGTCCGTCAATTTATCCTTAAGAATCTGGACAGAAAACAAGATCAAAAATTTGAATGGAAACTTAATCTCCATGCAATCTATAAAAATTACGCATCCATCAATGAATCCCTTTTTCCCGATCACAGAATTTTTAAACCTGTCTGCTTCGTACTCGGTTCCAAATCATCCTATGTATCCAAAGAAGATTGCAAAGAAATTAAGATATATTTTCCCGAATCAGAATTTGTGACCGTTGAAAATGCAGGACACTGGATACACGCTGACCAACCAGTTAAAATGGTGGAAGTGATCAAGAATTTTTTTAACTAAGTTTGCATCTTTAAGTTAAAATGTTTTATACCTGCAAGTATTATTGCTTGAATACTTCTTTTTAGTTCTAAAATTGTCTATTCAATTTTCCAAATTTAAAGGACTTATTTATTTCATATTAAACTACAATTACTATAATTTTTTTTTGAAATTGGTTTAGCCAATTCTATCCATTTAAAAAGTATGGGTAATTGAAATTGCTCCATTACAAATTGTGAAAGCAATCCAACATAATATTCTTTTCCTTCCGACTTTGTCAATAAATATTCTTAACAATTTTTCTGCGAATTGCAAATTTTTATAAAAAATTGTATGCTATTCTCAACAAATTTATTCCATACCATTTCCATTTGAAGCACCTTAAACCGCCATTCATAAAATTCCAAATTGTTTTAAGACTTCCTGCTAAACTTTATGTTTGGATTAAATTTAAATTCTTTAATTTCAATCCTTACCTTGCATCTGGAATAATTGAATTTATGCTCAATAAAAATAATTTTTTAAAATTTCTTACAGCAGCCTTGGTTTTAATTCTTCTGCTTAATTCCTGTAAACAAGAAACCCACAGGACTTACCAAAAACCAGATATTCTCGTTTCAAATATGGATACCAGTGTAATACCCGGAGAGGACATTTTTTCCTTTGCAAACGGGACGTGGATCAAAAACAATCCAATCCCTCCTGAGGAAAGTCGATGGGGTATAGCCAACCTCGTAGTTAATGAAAATTACACCAGATTGAGAATTATCTGCGAAGAGGCGGCCTCCGGTACTCATAGTGACCACAACGCTAAAATGATTGGTGATTTCTGGACCATGGCAATGGATTCTTTACGGGCAGATGAGCTGGGAACAAAGCCACTAAAACCCTTGCTGGGCAGAATCGATACCATCCAATCGGTGCCGCAATTGTTGAAGATGATTGCAGAATTTCACATGTTGGGGTCTGAACCAGCTTTCAGTCTATACGCAACCCAGGATCTTAAAAAAAGTGATCAAATGGCGCTCTATTTGAATCAGGGAGGACTTGGTCTTCCAAATAGGGATTATTATTTCAACACAGATACTCGAACCTCCACCATCAGAAAGGAATATCCTCATCATATTTCTGTCATGCTCCAACTTCTTGGTAGAACACAAGAGCAATCTATTCGTGACGCAGAACAAATCCTTTCCCTTGAAACAGCACTGGCAAAATCCTCTAGAAAACTGGAAGATCTGCGTGATCCACATGCCAATTACAATCCTTATTCCATTACAAAATTTAAGATGCTTACCCCGGGCATCAACTGGACTGAATGGTTGGAAACTGCAGAAATTAAAGTGGATTCTTGTATCGTTGGGCAACCAGAATTTTTCAAAACACTTAATGGATTGTTGACCACTTTACCTCTTGATCATTGGAGAGCTTACCTTCGATGGAATTTGATCAACACTTTTGCCCACACTCTATCCAAAGAGATAAATGACCAGAATTTCTTATTCTATGGTAAGCTTATGAGTGGGGCTGAAGTTCAGAAACCTCGCTGGAAAAGAGCGCTTAATGAAGTAGAAAATTCAATTGGCGAATTATTGGGCCGAGAATTTGTAAAAGAATATTTTAGTCCACAGGCAAAGAAAAGATATGAAAATATGGTAGAAGAAGTCAAAACCTCTTTTGCTGAACATATCCGAAATCTGGAATGGATGAGTCAGGAAACCAAGGCAAAAGCTTTGACAAAACTACAATCCATGAATAAAAAAGTAGGCTATCCTGACCAATGGAAAGATTTTAGCACAATGCAGATTGCAAAAAATTCATACTGTGAAAACGTAATGAATGCTAAAAAATGGTGGTATTCCCAACAAATCAAAAAACTTTATAAACCTGTAGACCGCACAGAATGGGACATGACCCCACAGACTTACAACGCCTACTATAACCCTTCCAATAATGAAATCGTGTTACCCGCTGCGATATTTACTGTTCCGGGGTATAGAGATGAAGAATTGGATGATGCACTGGTTTATGGATATGCAGGCGCTTCTACAATTGGACATGAGATCACACATGGATTTGATGATGAAGGAAGAAAATTTGATGAATTTGGAAATTTAAACAATTGGTGGAGCACTGAAGATGAAGAACGCTTCAATGAACATGCACAAAAAATGATCAATCAATTTAATGATTATACTGTCCTCGACAGTCTCCACATCAACGGTAAGGCAACATTGGGAGAGAATATTGCAGACCTTGGTGGAATTGTACTTGCTTTGGATGCATTTAAGAAAACTGCTCAATATAAATCAAACCAATCCTTAAACGGGCTGCTTCCTATACAAAGATATTTTCTGGGATATGCCCTTGGATGGCTTGGTCATACCAGACCGGAGGAGATAGCCTCCAGAGTACTCACAGATGTGCATTCACCCACACACTTACGTGTGATCGGTCCGTTTACTAATATTCCTGAATTCTATGATGCTTTCCAAATCAAAGAAGGTATGAAGATGTGGAGGCCGGATAGTGTTCGGGTGAATATCTGGTGATTATTTAAGAAGAAATAAATTTCTAAAATATTATACGGAAAGCCCTTTATCACCTAAGCAATGTAAAATCACCGCTCAACTCAAGTATCCTATTGTCAGTTTTTATTCTTGCATAAAAAACATAAACACCCGGATTCAAAGGCTGGAATTGGTAGTTTCCATTCCACCCAAGTAAAGGTTGATTAACGGGAATGTCCACAACCTCAAAAACCTTAGTGCCCCACCGGTCATAAATTACTAATTTTTCAACCCTGCCTTTATCTGGACCAAGGATATAAAAATGATCATTTACTTGATCTCCATTGGGTGAAATTAAACTAGGTACATAAAATTCTTCAATATCTTTAACACGAATAAAAACCGAATCCAAACTGCTACAATTTCGTTCATCTATGCTTAACGTATAAATCCAGCTGTCCTGATCAGCTACAAAATCAATCTCATCGCATATTGTACAATTACTGTATTTGTTGGGTTGCCAGTAGATGTTTGTAAGTTTCTTATTAGACTGTAAAGTAAGTTTTACAATGGTTCCTTTTTCTACTTCGAGATCTGCTCCCAGTTCTGTAATCAGAGCCTCAGGGTTCAATAAAGTAAATCTTACTGTATCGGTTATGCATCCCTTTCCATCCTTCAAAAAAACTTCATAATCTCCCGGTGCAAGATGTTGGACTTCCAATAGGTTTGTGAATTTTTTTGATTCAGGTAAAATTCGAACGGCATACTGAAAGTTGAATCATTTGTGAGTAGAAGCCTTCCATCACTTTGATTGTGACATTGAATGGAATCCAACAAATAGTTGAGTTGTAATGATCTGTAAATAGTACGGACAAAAATCATACTGTCACATCCTGTCTGGTTCTGCAGCAGAAATGTATCTATTCCAATCTTGAATGCATCACAACTAAACTGATCAGTAAACGTTGTATCCGCAGCTTTGAATCTCCTTTCAAAAAACACAACACTGTCACATATTGTGGTTGTATAAATAATGGTATCCATTCCTGCATTCTTTAGATCACAGGTGTGCTGAATGATGCGTGAGGTATCTGATGGAATAAACTTGGTATCAACAAGCACAATACTGTCGCAACCAAATTGATTAGAAAATTTAATGATGCGCTTTCCAGCATTAGATAATGTACAGGTTTTCTCATACAGAAAAATTGAATCCGTTGGCTTTAAATTAACCAATTCAATCACTACACTATCACACCCATATTGATTAGAAAATCTTTGGGTAAACTGACCTACCATAAGCGGATCGCATGTGTTTCTGGTAATTAAAATACTATCCAGAGATAATGCAAGATGTCTTGTAATTACAAGGCTGTCACAGTGACCAGTACTAATTCTTACTGTATCTATGTAATCCACTAAAAGTCCGCATTCATTTTTTGTTATTTGGGTAATTTGCTGTACAATGAATGTTGTACTAAGAACAACGATGCTGTCACAACCATATTCATTTTTAAAATATTCAATAGTCTGCCCTACTTCTGATGAATCGCAACTCGTGTTCTGGATGAATATGCTGTCATTCCTTAAAGGTATATTTTCTATGATCACAAGCGAATCACAATACTGTCCGGACCAACTTATTGTGTCGGTTGAATATTTTTGCAACGAACAATCATAATTTTTAATGAGCGTCTTAGAAGTGGGTTGCAAAATATACTGATAAAAAATCAAAGAATCACATCCATGCATGTTTGTAAGCCACAGGGTGTCAGATAATTTTTGGTTAGGATCGCAAGTATTTTCTTCAATGAATACAGTATCTGCTTCAAGTTTTATCTTTTCTAAAATTACAATGCTGTCACATGCAAGGACTGAATATTTGATAGTGTCTATTGAATTTTTTGGGAAAGCACAAGAATAACTGATGTGATGGATAGTATCACTCTTACCTCTGTAACTAAATATTGCCGTACTGCTGTCTACATGCCCACAACGATCTCTTACATAAAAAGTAACATGCAAAGGATTTTTCGTTGAATCTCCATTAAAATTATGACTCCAGATTGCTGTATCACAACCCTTCGCTGCACTGGAAAAACCATAATTTATTAACCAATTTGAAAGAGAATCCCTGACTTCAGGAACACAGCTGAGATTTTTATTCTCCGGTTTTTTTGAAAAGCCAATTGCCATTGTATCCTGAACAATAAAATATCCTGTTTCTGAATTTTCCAGTCCACAATCATCTACCGCTGTAAATTCAACTTTTACACTGTCACAAAATTTATGGGGTGTTCGTTCAAATGAAGTTTTCCAACTTACATTACCACAATCATCTGCAGCTGCAGATTGACCATTGTTTCGGATCCAGTCATTGAATTCTTTAAGCACATCTTGATGGCAATGAACCCTTAAATTGACAGGAAGGGACGTGAATTGAGGTGGATTCCGGTCAATAATGTCAATGGTTTGGATCTCTTCGTTTATATTCCCACAAGCATCTCTAACCATCCATGTTCTGGTCAATTTTTTACTGCATGGGCCCGTATTTTCTTTGGATTCCTTAAATGTAACCTGAGGATTAGCGTCGCAATTATCAGAGATAAGTAAGTTTGGAACTAGAGGAACATCCTTTTCACAGGCTACTTCCAGGTCTTCTTGAGGATTTTCTACCACAGGTTTTTCCAAATCAACGGCACATTCAAAAATCTTAATATCATCCATCAACATCCCTATTTGATAAGTGGACGAACTTGGACCAGTGTCCTTGAGTGCAAGTGTCGCACTGGTTGCGTTGGCCGTGAAATTATAGGATTTTTTAAGCCAAACGGCACTTCCTGGATTATTTGCAGTCCAGTTGACATCTAACCATGCCCCGTTGGCTACTTTTAAATTGGCAGAAAAGCTTCCGTTGGAAGTGAAGGTTGCATACCAAAATTCTATAGTGTAAATATACCCCGGTGTTAAACCTGTTAAAGGGTAAATCATGGTTCCTGCAATGCTTCCTGTGGATGGCGAACCAAACAAATCCACAAAGGCAGAAGCTCCGTTGGGATTTCCTGCAGCGAGAACGCCACAATAATCCTTGTCTCCATGATCCACAGCACCCTGCGTAACAATCCATGGACCAAATGAACTTCCTGCAATGTAGGGAATATAACCTGCTGGTGCAGGGTAAGGATCAAATTCAAAATCCAATCCCTGAAAGTCTATCAATTTTGGGGTGCCACAACAACAAGTTCCCTGACCATAAAGTGTAGACGTCCATGAAATAGCCAACAAACTAATTATGGCCGCCAATGTTTTTAAACATTTTATTCCACGAATACCCAATCCTTGACTTTTAAATGCTATAATTTTGGAAAGTTAAGGATAATCAGGACCTGATAGATATCTTTTGTCCGCATTTATAGAACACCTTCCCCAAATTTATTATCCACATAATTAAATAATCCCCAAAATGCCAATACTAAACTTTCGGTATTATTAATTAGTTCTAAAGCACTTGATTATTTACAACCCCAGTTCCTTTAATTGTTTTGGGTCAATGGCTGAAGGGGCATCAATCATCATGTCCCGACCTTGATTATTTTTTGGAAATGCTATGTAATCTCTGATGGAGGTACTGCCTTGCATAATAGTACAGACCCTGTCCAATCCAAATGCAATTCCTCCATGGGGTGGTGCCCCATGTTCAAATGCGCCCATCAGGAAACCAAACTGATGTTCTGCTTCTTCCTTGCTGAATCCAAGGATTTCAAAATTACGGGCCTGCAATTCACGGTTGTGAATTCTGATGGATCCTCCCCCCAGTTCTGCTCCATTGATAACCATGTCATATGCTGCGGCACGAACTCCTTTTAAATCTTCTTTATTGGTTGAATGCATCAACTCCATATCCTCCGGTAAGGGACTGGTAAAGGGGTGGTGCATGGCAAAAAATCTTTGCGCTTCATCGTCCCATTCCAGCAATGGAAAATCCAATACCCACAAAGGTCTGAATACTCCAGGCTGAATTAGGTCCATCCTCCTGGCGATTTCAAGTCTCAGGTCTCCAAGCTGTTTTAACACTTTATCTTTTTCACCTGTGAGGATAAAAACTGCATCATGGGTTTCAGCGCCTATCTCAGCAGCCAATTTTTGCAATTGTTCTTCCGTATAAAATTTACTGATTGAAGATTTAGTCCCTTCAGGGGAGTACTTCACATACATGAGTCCCTTTGCACCTATTTGTGGTCGCTTCACCCATTCGGTGAGATCATTTATTTCTTTATTGGTGAATTTGCTTTCCAGTCCTTTTACTATAAACCCCTTGATGAATGGAGCTCCATCTATAACCTGAAAACCTGCTCCTCGCAGTAATTCCAAACTTACAAATTTAAGGTCAAATCTAAGATCCGGTTTGTCCGAGCCATATGATTCCATGGCCTCTTGATAACTAATTCTTGGGAATACCGGAAGTTCCAAATCCAAAACAGATTTGAACAACGACCGCATCAATCCTTCAAAAGTTTGCAGGATATCTTCTTGTTCCACAAAGGCCATTTCACAATCAATCTGGGTAAATTCGGGTTGACGATCGGCCCTTAGGTCTTCATCTCTAAAACACCGGACAATCTGAAAATATTTATCCATACCGGCCACCATGAGAATTTGCTTAAAGGTTTGCGGAGACTGAGGTAAAGCATACCATTGTCCTGGATTCATACGACTCGGCACTATAAAATCCCGGGCCCCCTCAGGTGTTGACTTGATGAGATAGGGAGTTTCAATTTCAAGGAATCCAAGTTCGCTGAGGTACTTCCTGGTCTCCAATGCGATCTTATGTCTAAAAATTAATTTTTCCTTTACGGGATTTCTTCGAATGTCGAGATAACGATATTTCAATCTCAGCTCTTCACCTCCATCGCTTTCATCTTCAATGGTGAATGGTGGAACTAATGAGGTATTCAGAATCTTTAATTCCCTGACTTCCAATTCTACCTCTCCGGTAGGTCGATTAGGATTTTTACTGCTCCGTTCACGGACAACACCCTTTGCTTGCAAAACAAATTCCCTGCCTGATTTACGGGCCAGGGTACATAAATCTGCATCAGTTTCCATATTAAACGCCAACTGCGTTATACCATATCGATCTCTAAGATCAATGAATGTCAACCCGCCAAGATTTCTGGCTATTTGAACCCATCCGGCAAGTATCACTTCCTGCCCTACATGAGCCATTCTCAATTCTCCACAATGATGCGATCTGTACATATTTGTCTTTTTGCGCTGCAAAAATAAGCGAACTGCAACTCAGAGCACAATTATTTCACATATGGAGAAACTTTTACTTCGAGGATGTTAAAAGGTTTGTAATGATATTTCATGTCAAAACCATTTCCTTTGATTCTGGCAGACCACAAATCAGAAAAAGATATTAAGGTCACCTTTTATTAATACATTTAAAGAGCCATATATAAAAAAGTTTAAGTTAATAAATTGACTTTTACCTGACAACCAAGAAAAAAATTTTGGAATGCTTCTTCTTAAACTTTATAAAATTATAGGGATTTGATCATTAAATGACATGCAAGAGCAATTTCATTTTGAATTATTTTATAGGATTGGTTCAAAAAATGTCAATTCTGGTCATATTCAGAATCAATTTTAGATTCCGCCTCCATCAACCACCACCGCCTCAAAGATCAATTTTTTTAAAACCGGTATGTTTATTTCGGATTTCTTCTGAAAAGTCTTCATGTATACCAGTTTGCGATCTTCTTTTTCAAGATAATTGTCTTCATCCATCAACAAATTACCATAACAGAATCCAATGGTCACACCCTTTTTTACCCCCACTCCAGGGAATACTTGAAGGTCAAATAAACAACATTCTTTTCTTCAAACAGTAGAACGGAACATTGTTGCTAATCTTTTCCCTGACCTCAGGAATACATTTGAAAATAAGTTCCCTAAGACAGACAAAAATATCTCTTTCCTCCGGAGGAAGAAACTCAACTATCTCCTCTGCATCCCTGAATTTTTGTTTCTGTTTCAGCATTAAGTTTAATTGTTTAGTTATGGTTGTTTCAAGGGCCAAACCATTTTTATCGAACCAAAATCATAATGCAATCGTGTGTTTTCTTTTTCCAGAATTAGTTCTCCCTTTTTATTGACAGCAACAATTTGAGCGTGGAAAACTTCCCCATCCGGCCTTTGAAATGAGCATAATTGTCCAGAACGGTACAATCTCTCATTGTAGGCAGCCAGCCAATGATTGAACCTGCCTTGTTTAAGGTCTTCAAATCTGCCCATAAGCTCTTGATGAAGAACTGAAAGAATTTCCTTTAAATCGAATTCCTGAAGAGCCTCAGTTCTCATTGAGCAAGCAGAGTGAAGTCCTTTAAAATCAACTTGATTTACGTTTAGTCCAATGCCCATTACTGAATATTGAAGATCGTGGGCGCGAATAGTATTCTGGATAAGAATGCCCGCAATCTTCTTATCATGAATGATAATATCATTTGGCCATTTTATCTCAGCCTCGGTCACTCCAAACGAATCAAGTGCTGTTAAGACTGATAAACCAGCCAATTGGTGCAAAATAAAAATATCCTCCAATTGAATGAATTGGGTCCTAAAAATAAAACTGGCCAAAAGGTTCTTGCCAGATTCACTTTGCCATTCCCTGCCATATTGTCCTCTCCCTGCTGTCTGAACGTCAGAAAATACACAAAATCCATCTATTGGATTGGTTTTTGATATAAATTCAAATGCAAACCTATTGGTTGAATCTACTGTTAATAAATGAATATGTTCGAAATTCAGGGATTCGGAAATCAATTTGTGGTTTATTTTTGCGTTATTCCTTATTAATTACTCTAAATTCAATTTTCTGATACAATCTAAAGCCAGGTCCAAAGCACTTCTTAATGAAGAGTCTGAATTCCTTGACCTCATCATCGACGCCATCCAAGACATCAAAGGTAAAAATATCATACAGATCGATTTAAGACATCTTCCAGATGCTCCTACACGATTCTTTATCATTTGTGAGGGTGAAAGTTCAACCCAGATAAAGGCTATTGCCAATAATGTCGCCAGAAGGGTTAAAGAAGAATCCAACTATCGCGCCAACCATGTCGAAGGACAAAGTGGTGCTAAATGGGTTCTGGTGGATTTCTTTGATGTAGTGCTTCATGTTTTTGATAAGGCCACAAGAAATTATTATGATCTTGAAGATCTTTGGAGTGATGGTAAGTTTAAAGAATACCAGAATATTTAACAATACCCGGAATTTAACGTTAATAGAACTGTAAGTTCACCTAAAATTAATTACAACAAATTATGGAATCTCAAGAAAACAACCAGGATAAAAAACCAACCCCTTCAGGTGGAGGATTTAATTCATATTGGATCTACGGTATAATATTTTTGGCAATTATAGGAATTAATCTCTTTTACATTGCCAATCCCAGCAAAGATCCAATCACTTTTACCAGATTTGAAGATATGGCTGTAAAAGGTGACATCTCCAAAGTGGAGGTTACCAATAATAAAAATGCCTTTGTTTATTTGAAAGAAGAGTCTCTTGCAAAAGAAGATTATAAGGATGCTGCAAAGACCACACTGGGCTCAAAACCCCATTATTATTTTAATATTGGACCGGCAGAAAATTTCGCCACTAAAATGGATAAGTTAAACGAACGGCTTCCGGCTAAAGTGGACATTAATTATGTTGAAAAACAAAATTGGCTGGGACCAATTCTTTCATTTGTGCTGCCATTCCTTATTATTCTTGGCATCTGGATGCTTTTTATGAGAAGAATGGGTGGTGGATCCGGAGGTCCTGGTGGCCAGATCTTTAACATTGGAAAGTCCAAAGCCATGCTTTTTGAAAAAAACAGTAACACCAACATCACTTTTGAAGATGTTGCAGGACTTGAAGAAGCCAAGGAAGAAGTTATGGAAGTGGTGGACTTTCTAAAAAATCCAAAAAAATATACTGCCTTAGGAGGTAAGATTCCAAAAGGAGTACTCCTAGTAGGCCCTCCAGGCACAGGAAAAACCCTTTTGGCCAAAGCGGTTGCCGGAGAAGCAGGTGTCCCTTTCTTTACTATCTCGGGTTCTGATTTTGTGGAAATGTTTGTTGGTGTCGGAGCTTCAAGAGTAAGGGATTTGTTTCGCCAAGCTAGGGAAAAAGCACCTTGCATTGTTTTCATTGATGAAATTGATGCTGTTGGTCGTGCCAGAGGAAAAACTCAATTCCAGGGTGGAAATGATGAGCGAGAAAACACTTTAAATCAGCTCCTGGTTGAAATGGATGGCTTCAGTACTGATAAAGGAGTCATCCTGATGGCTGCCACCAATAGACCGGATATTCTGGATACAGCATTGTTGAGACCTGGTCGTTTTGATAGACAAATCTCCATTGACCCACCGGATTTAAAAGGAAGGGCGCAAATCTTTAAGGTCCATCTAAAAAAATTAAAATTGTCAGATAAGGTCACACCGGAAATACTTTCTGAAATGACTCCGGGATTTGCAGGTGCTGATATTGCCAATATTTGTAATGAAGCGGCCCTCGTTGCGGCACGAAGAAATAAAAAGGAAATTGAACTGGATGATTTTAACTATGCTCTGGATAGGGTAATCGGCGGATTGGAAAAAAAGAACAAACTGATTTCTCCGGAAGAAAAGGAAGTTATAGCTTATCATGAAGCTGGTCATGCAATCTGTGGGTGGTACTTACCTTTTGCCTCTCCATTGGTAAAAGTGACAATTGTTCCAAGGGGTATTGGAACATTAGGTTATGCCCAGTATCTCCCTAAAGAAGAGTACATCACTCGTACAGAAGCGATGCTTGATCGAATCTGCATGACTATGGGAGGTAGAGCTGCTGAAAAAATTACCTTCAACAAAATTTCAACAGGTGCCCAATCTGACCTTGATCAGGTAACTAAAATGGGATATAGTATGATCTCAGTCTTTGGAATGAATGAGAAGGTAGGAAATGTTTCTTTTTATGGCATGGCCAATGAATCTTTCCAACGTCCTTATAGTGAAGAAACTGCTAAACTAATGGATGAAGAGGTGCGTAATCTGATTAATGGTCAATACGAAAGAGCCCAAACACTTCTAAGTGAAAAGCGTCATGAATTAGAAACACTGGCATCTGAATTGCTAAAAAAGGAAGTATTGCTTAAATCAGATGTAGAAAGACTTATTGGCCCAAGTCCCTATCACAAAGACAAACTCTCTGAGCCAATTCCTTTTTCAGGTCAACATGTTTCAGATGAAAAGCCGATTGAGGAAGAAAAAAAGCAAGAAAACAGTAATTAAAAAGCTGTATTTCTGTAAAGCCTGATTAATTTGTAGTTTTGTCCATACTTATGTCGGACATAAAATTACATTTGGACCCTCAAAAGATTCCTCAACATATTGCCATTATAATGGATGGCAATGGAAGATGGGCTAAGAAAAATGGTCAGCCTCGATTGTATGGCCACAAAGTTGGTGTAACCTCCGTTAAAGAAATAACAGAAGCCTGTGCTGAACTTGGAGTTAAGCATTTGACATTATATGCCTTTTCTACAGAAAATTGGAACAGACCAATTCTTGAAGTAACAGGATTAATGAGTTTGTTGGTCGATACGGTCAAACTTGAACTCCGGACATTACTTAAAAATGATATTCGACTGAATGCGATTGGTGATCTTAATGGGATGCCTGAAAAAACCAGAAATGCCCTACTTTCGGGCATCCGTGAAACTTCCTCCAACAAAAGAATGCAGCTCAACCTTGCCCTGAATTACAGCTCAAGATGGGAGATTCTCGAGGCGGCTAAAAAGATTGCATCAGATGCACTTTCAGCTCAGTTTAATAAGGAAATAAATGAAGATTATTTCTCATCCTTACTGAGTACCAAAGATATTCCTGATCCTGATTTACTTATACGGACAAGTGGTGAACAAAGAATATCCAATTTCTTGTTGTGGCAATTAGCTTATACAGAATTATACTTTACTGATGTTTTATGGCCGGATTTTAGAAAAGAACAACTCTATAAAGCCATTCTGGATTACCAATCCCGGGAGCGACGATTTGGGATGATATCTGAACAGCTCTTATAAGTTATTTGATCTGTTCAATAATATCATGGTAATTTTTGTGGATAGTATCAAATACAAAAGTCTTCCTATCCTGAACATTTTAAATCTAGAAATAATGACACAAGGCTGTAATATTTAACCTTTCTATAAGTGTCTGGAATGAATAAATTCCTAATTTTAGCTTGTATTTAAATATTATGGAAAATAGAATTTACACAGCAAGATTCAATCTGAATATCTTCTTATCGTCATCTTTGGCATTGTTCTTATTGGTTTCTTGCAATACCACGCATTTTACGACTGTAAATAATATGCGGAACATTAATGGTAAAATTTATCTACTGAATGACACAATTCTGGAAGGCAATATAACCATTGGACTCGATGGCTCGTGGGGAAGTAAATCTTATGTGGAAATTTTAGAAAAAGGCCGCAAGAAGAACACCAAAATCATGGTAGAAGATATCAACGAAGTATATGTGAGGAATAATTATTACCAGCCGAAAAGCATTGATACCGGAATTTTTGGTGGAGAAATAATCAGATTCTTAAAGAGAATCACCAAGTCAGAGTCAAAAATTCAGTTATTTGAATACCATACGCAAAGTACAGTTAATTCTGGTTTTGGCCCCAGAGCAGGCAGTTATAATGAGGACAATTTTAAATATTATGTATCTCTTCCATTTCATGAAAAATATGAATGTTACAACATTAATGGGGAGGATATAGTCCCGGATATGGAAAGAAAAGTCAGTAAGTTTTTTGACAGCTGCCCCAAACTGGCAAAAAAGATTAAAAACAAGGAAGATGGATTCTATTATTCATTTTTTACCGGCTCTTCAGATAAAAAAATAAACATCTGGACAAACATCATAGAGGAATATGATAAATGCATGGCAAATAAAAATACCAAATAAATATTAACCTTTGTAGTAATTTAACTGCTTTAGATGGTTTGGCTTAAGCTTAAACGGAAAACTCTTTATAGAATTGGTTAAGCTTCAAGATATTATATTTAAATTAATAAAAAATTAATGTCTAAAAGTGTGATTTTTAACATACTATGCATTAAGAATTAATAATTTATTGATTTCCAGCACTTAATGTTATTAAACTGTCATTTTTTTTTACGAAATTTGTGCCACCATACGTGTGTTCAAATCTCAGTTTTAACTTTCATAATCTCGGATAATTTTAATTTCTGCAATTTTGGTTGTGACTGATTGAATGCAAATGGGTGATTTCATCAGGCTACAAATTCAAACAAATTATGTCTACGCAGAATCTATATAAGGTCATCATCCAGGGGAAACTCGATTTTGGCAATGACCGCTCTTATCAGAAAGTTCTGCAGTTATACACACAAAGAGCAGAAGTTCTGTACAAAAAGGAAATTGTTTTCAAGCAACCAGAATTAGTCTTTTTTGATGAAGAAAAGACCATGGTTCTTAACCGTTATATCGGTAACATAACCGAAAAGGTATGGAAGAACACCATCAGCTTGCTGGAGTATTGTGCTCAATTTTCTTTCTCCGGCAGTATTAACGCATGGATGACAGACAGTGGAAAAATCCTACATCATTTTCACATTGAACCTCTTGGTGAAAAATCTTCAGTCATGCTTTATCAGGAAGGTAAGAAAAAATCTGAAGAGTTGGGATCAGAGCATGAAGCCTTGAAAGTTCTCACTGAAACCATAGAAAAATTTGAGAAACATTCGCAGGCTTATGAAAAAAGAGGTTATGTGAATTTTGTCTTAAAAAATTATGACGATGCTCTTTACGATTTCAAAAAAAGCATAAGTTTTGATCCTATGAATTCTTCCTCCTGGTATGGAGTTGGCCGATGTCATATGGTGAAAAAAAATAGAATTTGACAAAGCTATATTTGAGTATAAGCTTTTTACATCCAGACAATTTGTCAAGGAAGACCCCAATTTTAAACATTTGGCTATGGCTTGGTTTAATTTTGGTAAAGCCTATTTCGCGTTAGGCCAAATTGATTTGGCTTTAGAGGCTTTTGACAAAAGTGTAAGTCTGGAAGGTTCAGACAACAAATTATTTAAAGGGGAGATGCTTATGCATCGTGGACTTGCCCGTAAAGCTGCAGGAAAATCAGATTTTATTCTTGACCTTAGAAAAGCATCTGAGTTAGGACACGAACCTGCCACAAAACTTTTAACCGAAATGCACTTATCTTAGGTAATAATTTACCTTATAGAATTCGTTAATTAGGGAAATGAAAATTCCTCTCACGCTGTTTTTGGTTCTAATGGGTACATTAACGTACTGCCAGGATTATATCACCCTTAAAACTGCACCGGAAAAGCAGGTAAAAGCCTATAAGAAAGCTGTTGCAGCATATCGACAAAATAAATATGATGATGCCATTAAATTGTTTGAAAAAATAATAAAAAGTGAACCAAAGTTCATTGATGCTCATATCTTATTAGGTTCTGTTTTCTTTGAAAAAAAAACATACTCTTCTGCAGAAAAATCATTTATTGATGCAATTAAACTAGACTCGACTTATCAGGTAAAAGTTTTTTACACCCTGGCTTTGTGTAATTATGAATTGGAACATTTTACAGAAGCAAAAAATAACATGGGTAAATATCTTGCATTGGAAACCCAAAATCAGGAATTAATTGCGAAAGCAAAGCGTCGATATGTAACCTATAAGTTTACAGATTCTGCTGTATCTCATCCAATAAATTATCACCCTCTGAATTTCAAGGTGATGAATTCGGATTTTTCAGAGTACTTACCCAGCTTGACAGCTGATGGAAATACCATGGTATTTACCAGGAAAATATTTCATGAGAATGAGGATCTATTTATCTCGACAAGGGACGAAGGAGGCAATTGGTCTGTACCAGAATCGATGGATGAGATCAATACGGTTTTCAATGAAGGGGCACCTGCAATTTCTCCAGATGGCAATACTTTAGTCTTTACTTCCTGTGACAGAAAAGAAAGTTATGGTGGTTGTGATCTGTTCATTTCTAAAAAAGAAAATGGAAAATGGAGCCAGGCAGTTAACCTGGGTGATAAAATAAATACCCCTGCTTATGAATCGCAACCGTGTTTTGGCGACAATGGTAATCTGATCTTCTTTTGTAGCAATCGCACTGGTTCAATTGGAGGAAAAGATATTTGGTTTAGTTATCGCCAGGAAGACAGGAGTTGGGCAAAACCGCTCAACTTGGGACCAGCCATCAACACCATCGACAATGAGGAGTGCCCATTTCTCCACCCAAATGGTTTGACTCTTTATTTTAGTTCCGATGGCCATCCCGGCATGGGCGCAAAGGACGTATTTTATTCTGAAAAGGTCGGTGCAAATAAATGGAAGACAGCTATAAATTTAGGATACCCATTGAATTCTAAAGGAGATGAATCTTCATTCATTTTAAATTACAGAGGGGATACAGGTTACATTGCCAGCGACAAAGACTTTAAAGATCTTGACCCAAAAAATAAAAATCTTCAGAAAAACCTTGATCTTTTTGAGTTTGCGATGCCGGAAGCACTCAGACCGAATCCTTCATCATATCTTTATATCAGTGTCACTGACCGCAAAACTAATATGCCGGTTCAGGCACAATTAAAAGTATTTAAACTGGGCCAGAAGGAAAAATTTTATACTGGAAAAACAAATCAGGAAGGGAAAAGTCTGATTTCCTTACCAACCAATGAAATTTATGCAATCGATTTGTATCACCCTGATTACATGATGCATTCGGAACAGTTCAACTGCACAGAAATCAGAACAGCCTACCGACCTTTGAGATTAACTATAAGTATGGATAAAATCAAAGATACCAATGCTCCAATGGTTTTGAAAAATATATTCTTTGAATCGGGTTCTGCTGTCTTGAGATCCGAATCGGATTTTGAACTCAACCAACTTTTTGAGTTATTAAAAAACAAAAAAATTGCTAAAGTGATCATAACTGGTCATACAGACAATATTGGTCAAAAAGAAGATAACCTATTATTATCCCAAAACAGGGCCAAAGCAGTTGTCCAGGCCATGATTCAAAAAGGAATCGAACCAACTAGACTGATTTCCGAAGGTCAAGGTGAAAGTCAACCTATTGCAGACAACAACACAGAAGAAGGAAGACAAAATAACCGAAGGACCGAAATCAAGATCATCCCAGAATAATGGCAATAAAATCAATAAAAACAGTTCAACTAAACATCACTGGAGTTGGTCATAAAGGAATGGCTATTGGAAGGACTCCTGAAGGAATGGTGGTTTTTGTCAAGGGTGGAATTCCAGGTCAAAAAGCTCTAGTCTCTCTAAGTAAAAAGAGAAAAGGTGTTTGGCAAGGACGTATTGAAGAAATTCTTGAAGCCAGTATTCATGAAGTCCCCGCTTTTTGTAGTCATTTTGGAATCTGTGGTGGTTGCAGCTGGCAAAGTTTGGATTATGTAGAACAACTTCGACAAAAAGAAATTCTGGTTCGCGATGCATTAATCCGTATTGCTAAGGTGGACCAAACTTCCTTCGAACCTATACTTGCTGCACCGGATGTAAAACATTACAGAAATAAATTAGAATTTACTTTTTCCACACATAGATGGTTGACCAGAGAGGAAATAGATGACGATCAAACCAATTTAAATAAAAATGCACTAGGTTTTCACCGTCCTGAGTCTTTTGACAAAGTAGTAGATATAAACCGTTGCTACCTTCAGGATGAAATCTCAAATCAAATACGAAATGAAGTTCGATCTTATGCCTTGGAAAAAGACTTAAGTTTTTACGATATCAGAACACATAGTGGATTGTTGAGAAACATGATCATTCGGACAAATTTAAAAGGGGAAGTAATGTTGGTACTTTCTGCTAGTGAAAATGATGGCGAAAAACTATCCCCTTTATTTGAGCATTTACAGACTCAATTTCCTAGAATAATTTCTGCTCATCTTGCTATCAATATAAAGAAAAACGATTCGTGGTTTGATTTAGAGTGTAAAAAAATATTTGGTACAGATGCTTTGCCTGAGTCCTTGGATCATGTCAATTTCAATATTGGTCCAAAGTCTTTTTTTCAGACCAATACTCTTCAGACAGTCAACTTGTATAAATTGATTGAAGAATATGCACAACTTTCAGGTGGGGAGATCGTATATGATGTTTATTGTGGTGTGGGCAGTATTGGAATATTTCTTGCCAGGCATGCATCCAAAGTTATTGGCATTGAAGAAATTCCAGCAGCCATTGTAGATGCACATAAAAATGCCCAACTAAATCAATTAGATAACCTTGTTTTTCACACTGGAGATGCCCGTACTTTACTCAACGATGAAATGGTACTAAAATATGGTGTGCCGGATGTATTGATTGTCGACCCTCCGCGTGTTGGCTTACATCCTGAGGTGGTACAATCCATCCTTAAATTTGCCCCAAAAAGAATTATTTATGTAAGTTGTAATCCTGCAACACAGGCCCGAGATATGGCGATCATGAACGAAGCTTATTGGGTGAAAAAAATTCGTCCTGTTGACATGTTTCCACATACCAACCATGTTGAAGCTGTAGCCCTTTTGGAATGGAAATCTAACAGCTAATTATCAATATTAATTTCCTAGTTATCTTTGCAGTATGAACAAGCCCAGCATTGAAAAATATTTACAACTGGAGGAAGATCTGCGCCGGTACAGAAAAGCATTGAATCAAGCCCAAGAGATCATGCTAAACGAAGATATAAGTTTATACCCCATTTTTATCCTTCATCAACAAGAATTAGAAATGGGGATACCTGTCATAGAAGCCGGCGAAAAAACGGGACTATGGTCTGTTCATGCATCAAGTATGGAAGAATTTATGGTTAAAAATCTAATTCAATCTGATAAAATTCCTGAATTTCAAAGGTTGTATAAAAGTCATGACCACCATTTTTGTTTGTTTGTCCTGTCAGAATTAGGAGCTCAATTCATCTTCTATCCAAGAGAAGAGATATTAAATCAGGAATATGGACATCTCAATTGACCTGAGATATTTTAAGCAAATTTCCTTCGGCAATCTCGAAATTGAAATGGATATGATAGAATCATGGAAGGAAGATGGACTGAAAAGAATTGCCGAACTGGAAATTAATGTGAAATCACAAAATCAAAAAATAATTTTCAATAATTTACATGCTTTGAAAACAAATTTTTCAATGGTGAATTGTTATGCAGGTATAAAATCCTGCGAAATACTTTTGGATGATATTCAAAAAAACCGATTAATTGATTCATCCAATTTAATTCAATTGGAGAAAATATTAAAACAAATCATCCTAACTGTCGCTAATAATTAATTTAGTTACACCAACTCTTTCCTCAATCTTGCGACCGGTATATTTAATTGTTCTCTGTATTTAGCTATCGTGCGACGGGCAATATTATAACCTTTGCGCAATAACAATTCTTTGAGCTTTTCATCACTTAAAGGCTTGCGTTTGCTTTCTCCTGTAATCATCTCTGAAAGGATTTTTTTAACCTCTAATGTAGATACCTCATCCCCCTCTTCTGTTTGTAAAGATTCTGAGAAAAACTCTTTCAATCTTTTGGTACCATATTCTGTTTGAACAAACTTGCTGTTGGCGACACGGGATACTGTGGAAATGTCAAGACCAGTGATGTCTGCAAGATCTTTAAGAATCATTGGTTTTATCTTCTTCTGGTCTCCGGTAAGAAAATATTCCTTCTGAAATTGCATGATTGAATACATAGTGCGATATAAAGTATCCTGTCTTTGTCTAATGGCATCAATAAACCACTTGGCACTTTCAATTTTTTGTTTAATAAACATTACTGCTTCCTTTTCTTTCTTACCATTAGATCCTACTTTCTTATGGTCGTTATAGTTTCGAAGCATATCCAGATAATGGTCATTTATTTTGAGATCTGGAGCATTTTTTGAATTCACGGTAAGTTCCAATTCTCCATCACGATTAGTAACCGTAAAATCAGGAACGATGTAATGTCCTATCACAGAGTTAAATGAAATAGGGTCCACGTAACCAGAAGACGGCTTTGGATTGAGTTTTAAAATTTCGTCAATAGCAGATTTCAATTGAGATTCTGAAATTCCTAATGACCGTTGCATTTTGGTATAATGCTTCTTAGTAAATTCTTCAAAATAATTCTGCAAAACAGTTTCTGAAAGTTTCAAAATCTTTAGTTTGACTTTCTTACTTTCAATTTTAATTTTAGCTCTGATTTGAATCAGCAAACATTCCTGTAGATTTCTAGCCCCGACGCCGGGAGGGTCGAATGCCTGAATCATTTGAAGGATGGAAATTATTTCTTTCTCATTGGTATCAATATTTTGGGCAAACACCAAATCATCAATAATTGCAGATGGTTCTCTCCGCAAATAACCATCATCATCAATAGACCCCACAATTTGAAGAGCTATCTTATACTGGTCTTCCCCCTTTAGTTTGAGCAAACCAATCTGTCGTTCCAAATGATCATGAAAGGTACTTTCAACAGCAAATGGGACACTTTTCTGTTCTTCCATTTCACCGGTATAGTCATCTGCTTTATATTTATAAGAGGCGGTATCGTCTTCCAGATAATTGTTCAAATACTCTTCAAAGTCTGTGGTAGGATTTTCTTCGGCAGGCTCTGAAGAATCATAGTCCTTTACTTCCTGATCATATTCCCCATCAGATTCTGGTGTGTCATTTGATGTCTCAAAATTCTCAGGCTCTTCTTCATAATCATTCCCTTCTTCCAGAGCCGGGTTCTGCTCAAGCTCTTCTTTAATTCGTTGATCTAAAATAGCTGTAGGAATCTGAAGCAGCTTCATCAGTTGAATTTGCTGAGGAGATAGCTTCTGAAGGAGCCTTTGACTTAAATGTTGTTTGAGCATAGTTTTCTAATTCTGTAAAACAATAAATTGCAATATTTGGTTCTTCGAGCCTTATTCGTAGTATTGCAGTGACAAATGTATAACTTTTTATTTCATATTAAGATATTTTTTAATATATAAAATGTAAATTATGAATATTCCTGCCAGGCTGCATGCCCTGAGAGACCAAATGACCCAAGCCGGAGTTGATGCTTATATCCTCCTGTCTTCTGATCCTCATCAAAGTGAATATCTACCCGAATATTGGGCTACCAGGGAATGGATTAGTGGTTTTAACGGCTCTGCAGGTACCGTAGTAGTGAGTATGGAGCATGCTGGATTATGGACTGATGTTAGATACTTCCTTCAAGCTGAAGAACAACTGGCAGGTACGGGTATTAACTTACATAAAATGCTTGTACAAACTCAGGCAGAATATTTAGATTGGCTGGCTAACCATCTGGGTCCAGGAAAAACTGTCGGATGTGATTTTTGGTGTTTATCTTTTGGACAATTAGCACACTTTAACAAAGTCCTTGGATCCAGGGGTATTCACTTGAAAGACTGTGGCGATCTTTTGACAAATATTTGGCAGAACAGACCTTCCTTACCTAAAACGCCATTATTTGAGCACGAAATAATATACAGTGGAAGATCCAGAGCCGAAAAGTTGGCGGAAGTGCAAGAATATCTTGAAAAAAGTGGTGCTGATTGCTTTCTGGTGGCTGCTTTGGATGAAATTGCGTACCTGTTGAATTTAAGAGGAAGCGATGTCCATTGTAACCCCGTTTTCGTGGCGTATTTAATGATTTACAAGAATGGAGCAAAACTATTTATTGATGGAGACAAGGTTGATTCAACTTTAGGTGCTTCATTGAAATCGGATGAAATAAGCATAGTACCTTATCATGAGATCAAAAATATTGTCTCATCTCTTGGGAACAGCAAATTGCTTTTGGATCCAGCCAGTTTAAATGCAAAGTTATCCCTGATGGTTCCAGAAGGAAAAATTGTTTCAGCAACGAGCTGCATTATGTCCATGAAGGCCATTAAAAATGAAGTCGAAATCCAGCATATTCGCAAGGTGATGGAGAAGGATGCTGTTGCTTTAATTAAAGCTTTTATGTGGCTTGAAAAAAAATTGGCAAGCGGAACCTATCCCACCGAATATGAAATGGCAATGGAAATAAAGTCTTGCCGCAATTCCATGCCACTTTATGTTAACGAAAGTTTTGATGCAATCATAGGATACCAATCCAATGGTGCCATAATACACTACAGGCCTGATCCTAAGCTTTCCAAAACCATCAAACCGGAGGGTATTTTATTGCTGGATTCTGGCGGACAATATCTGGATGGGACTACAGACATCACACGCACGATTGCCTTGTCAGAAACCAGCGAAGAAATTAAAAAGGAATACACCGCGGTGCTGATGGGAAACATAGCGCTTAGTCGGCAAATATTTCCTAGGGGGACGAAAGGTATACAGCTGGATGCTTTCGCAAGACAATATCTTTGGCAAATGGGGCTCAATTATGGCCATGGGACAGGTCATGGGGTAGGTTTTTTTATGAATGTGCATGAACCTCCACAAGGATTTGTGAGTGCATGGAATCAAAGAGGCAATACAGATCTTATAGAAGGAATGTTAACAAGCAATGAACCAGGATTCTATAAAAGTGGGTCGCATGGAATTAGGATTGAAAATTTGGTGCTTACCCAACCTCATTCAAATGGGGATTATGGACCATTCTTGGCCCTAGAAACAATGACGCTATTTCCAATCGATACAAGTTTGATATACCATCCTGATATGGACAGGGTCTCACTCCTTTGGTTAAATCAGTATCATGAAGAAGTTTATCGAAGAGTAAGCCCATATTTAAATGATGATGAAAAGATATGGTTGCATAAAAAGTGCCAATCCATTTAGCTTAATTTATGTTATAAATAATTCAATGTATGAATCAAAAAATTAAAATTATCTTCTCGACTTTATCTATTGGTTTAATGGTAACCTTGGCTTGTAAAAACAAAGACAGCGGTTTATCTACAAATCCCGTCCAACAGGCTGCTGAACTCCAGAATTATGGAACAGGATTCGAGTTAATGACACCTCAAAGTATTATTTATTGGATGGGTTCAAGTCCAACAGGATCACATAATGGCAGTTTGAAATTTAAAGAAAGTAAATTTTTTATTGATCAAGCAGGAAAACTTGCAGGGGGGTGTTTAACATAGACATGAACTCTCTTGTTGATTTAGATATTTCGGATCCGGAAGAAAAAAAGATTTTGAAGAAAATTTAAAAGGAGGTAATTTTTTTCAGGTGGATTCATTTCCTTTAGCTGAGTTCAGAATTGACTCTGTCCGAGATTCTCAGGATTCCCTAACTAACTCTTTAGTTTATGGTGAGTTAACCATAAAATCAATTGCCAAACCTCTTCAAATTAAAGCCCACGTCAATATTGCTGAAAATACAATGCTCATTACGGTTCCGGAATTTGTCATTGATAGAACAGAATGGGGTATTAATTATAATTCAAAGAAAATATTCAGTAGCCTAATAGACAACTTAATCAATGATGAGATAAAAATAAATATGAAAATTCTTGCTATTAGAAAATAGTTTTTGCTCTTGCATTAATTTAAAGAACAAATTTTTAAACATATAATATTATGCTTGCTTTAGTCACAGGTGCCAGTAAAGGAATAGGAAATGCAATTGCAAAAGCATTAGCCAATGAAGGAATTGACCTTGTGATCAACAGCAGAAGCATTCATGATCTTGAATTACTCAAAACTGAAATATTAACTCTCCACCCAAACCTTCATATTGATATTTTCAGAGCTGATCTTTCTGTTGCAAATGAGGTTGATGATCTTATTGATTTTATCATTCAAAAGAATCTATATCTAGATATTCTTGTAAACAACGCAGGAATTTATCAACCAGGAATGATTATTGATGGACCAGATGGATTTCTGGAGCAGATGATGAACACAAATTTTTACAGTATTTTTAGATTGACACGTGGACTTTTACCTAAACTAATTCGCCAAAAATCAGGATACATTTTTAACATGTGTTCTATAGCTGGTCTGGATCCATATCCTGGAGGAAGTCTATATTGTATTTCCAAATTTGCTTTACAGGGTTTTAGCAGATGCCTTAGAGAAGAATTAAAATCCACAGGAATAAAAGTATCCACTATCTACCCTGGAGCCACTTGGTCCGATTCCTGGAAAGGCGTGAATTTGCCAATGGAAAGACTAATGCAGGCAAATGATGTAGCTCAGGTAATAATATCTTCTCTAAAAATGAGCCCTTCCGCGGTAATGGAAGAAATAATTTTGAGACCTCAATTGGGTGATTTATAATGAAACCTTTCAAAACTATCCATTACGATCCTGTCTCCTTCTCAGATCAGGAAATGTTGAAAAGAAGTTTAGAGTTTTATCAATTCATGAATCAAAGAAGAACGGTGCGGGATTTTTCCTCAAAACCCATTTCTGAATCCATCCTTCGAAATATACTATTAACAGCAAATACCGCTCCTTCAGGAGCCAACAAACAACCCTGGACATTTTGTATAGTAACAGATGCCGAAATAAAGAAAAAAATAAGGGAGGCTGCTGAAAAAGAAGAATTCGAAAATTACAATAGAAGAATGAGTGCTGATTGGTTGTCAGATCTTGCTCCTCTTGGAACTGACTGGCATATAGCCTTTCTGGAAATTGCACCTTGTCTTATTGTAGTTTTTAAAAAATCCTATGACCTTGTAGGAAGTGTAAAAAAGAAAAATTATTATGTTCAGGAGTCTGTTGGGCTGGCTTGTGGACTTTTATTGGCAGCCATTCATAATGCTGGTCTGGTGTCGCTTACCCATACGCCTAGTCCCATGAATTTTTTACAGGAAATTTTACAACGTCCCGATAATGAAAAACCATTTCTTTTAATACCTGTCGGATACCCTGCCGATGAAATCAAGGTTCCGGATATTTCGAGAAAAAAACCAGAGGAATTTCTGGTATACTATAGATGATTATGTGCGTGTCTGAATGGATTCGCGATTACCAGGGCCATTTAGGATCTGTTTATTGTCTATCCTCTTTTAACAAACCTTTTCAGTTTTTAAGCGGGGGCAGTGACAGAAAAATTGTGCAGTGGTCTTCAAATTCAGAAGACGATGGCGTTGCCTTCGCAATGGTCGATGATGTGATCTTTTGTTTATATTTTGATCCGGATAATGACAGCCTGTTTTGTGGTACACAAAAGGGGTATTTTTATCGCTTTGACTTAAACCAAATAGCTCCCCCTCGTAAAATAGTTTTTCACAAATTTTCCATCTATCAAATTTGTAAAGTAGCGGGATTAATATTCTGTGCCTCAGCAGATGGAATACTTTCATGTTTTGATCCAAAAAGTCTGAAGTTAATTCATGCCATTAGAGTAAGTAAAAATAAAATCAGGGCCATTTGTCCTTCTATAAATGATCGGGAACTTTTTCTTTCAGACGAGCAGGGCCAAATTTTCCATTACTTCGTACAGGAAAGTCGGCTTAAACTTATTCATAAAATCTCTTCCGAAAAAATGATCTTCTCCATTCTTGAATTATTCCCTGAAAATCAACTACTAATAACAGGTATGGATGCCTTGATCAGAAGATTTGACTTGGCAACTGGAAAAGAAATTATTATGCCGATCCAGGCACATTGGTTTACTGTAAACAAGATTTGCAGTCTTGAACCACTAAATTTGATAGCCACTGCCAGTCGCGACAGATCCATAAGAATATGGGATAGGAATACGCTAGAACTGGTTAAAGATATATCTAGGGAAAAACCTAATGCCCACCTACATTCAGTAAATGATTTATGCTGGTTAAGCAAGGAAAATATCTTACTTTCGGCCTCAGATGACAGGCTGGTAAAAGCCTGGAGAATAAGTGAATTATGATATTAAGTGATAAAAAAATTCTAGAGGCCATAATAAATAAAGATATTGTGATCGAGCCTTTTAGACCTGAATGCTTGGGTACTAACTCATATGATGTACACCTCGGAAAGACCCTTGCAACTTACATAGACCCTCAGCTTGATGCTAAAAAACACAATCCCATTTTTATCTTTGACATTCCTGAGGATGGATTTTTACTTCTACCTGGAGTGCTTTACCTGGGCGTAACAGAAGAATATACCGAAACCCACCATACAGTGCCTTTCCTGGAAGGAAAATCCAGTGTAGGTCGCTTGGGTATTGATATTCATGCTACTGCCGGAAAGGGTGATGTTGGATTTTGTAACCATTGGACGTTGGAGATCAGTTGTGTCCTTCCGGTCCGGGTTTACCATGGTATGCCTATAGGCCAACTTATCTATTTTATGGTAGATGGGGACATCAATAATCTCTACCACAGAAAACCGGGAGCAAAGTATAATGAAAGATCAACCAGACCTGTTGAAAGCATGATGTGGAAGAATAAGTTTTAAAACTAGCTAATAAAAACTTTTAAAGTAAGAATACCGTTTGTAATATTGTAAATGAGTCATTGTCATAGAAATAGAAGAAATCAGTTGAAAGACTTAGCTGTCTTAATGATGATTCTAACTTACCTCTTGGCAATTTTACAGTCCGAAGGTACTTACCTTCATATTCATGATTCCGCTCGTGAAGTAAGCCATGATGCAGAAATAGAAAAAGATGCATGTCACAGGACCATTTATCATGGAGACTTAGGTCATGGTTGCAATCACCCAAGCCATTTAACCAAATTATTTAAAAAGTGTTCTCTCTGCGATGGAATACTTCAATTTGATAAAAGCAATCTTAACTTATCTAATTTTCGCCTTAATTTTCTGTATCAATTAGATACTTATGCTTTTCTGTTGAAATCAGGAATTCCTTCTATTCCTGATTTGATGAATAAAGGGCCACCTGTAGTGTAAAATTGTACATCATTTTATTTTATTAAATTTTTTTTGACAGTATTCTTAGAGTTATGTTTAATTCTAAATATTGTTGTCTTTTTCTAAAATTTGTTAAGAACATGAAAAATCTATTTTCGATTAAATATTTTATCCTCACGGGTTTATTTATTTTTATTAATGCCTGCGATAAAAATGGCGGAGCGGATAATGAGCAAGAGCTAATAACAACCTTAATTTATTCTTTAAATCAAATTGGTCCAAGTACTGATTCGGTTATCATGACCTTTAGGGATTTGGATGGGGATGGAGGAAATCCACCAACTATAAGTGTAAGTGGTCCTCTTAAGGCCAATTCAGCCTATCAGGCAACATTAAGGCTTCTCAATGAATCGGTAACTCCCGCTGATGACATAACAGAAGAAATTCGTGCAGATGATGAAGCCCACCAGTTCTTCTTCAGTAAAACAGGATCTCTGAATATCAACACAAGTTATACGGATACTGACTCTGTTGGTAAACCTGTTGGAATCAGTTCTGCAATAGTTGTAGGTGGTCCAAGCTCAGGAAAAATTGTCATTACTTTACGACATGAACCAAATAAGAGTGCTCCAGGGGTAAGCAATGGGGACATCACTAATGCAGGTGGAGAAACAGATATTGAAGTTAGTTTTGATGTGGACATAAAATAATTAAAGTGAAATTTATTCAATTCATCCTATTATTTCTAGTCTACAACCATTTGCAAAGTCAGACTTGCATCCTGAAATTTTCTGGAAAAGTATCTGATCCTCATGAAAATTCAGGACTTGAATTTGCAAATCTTTATATTGAAGAAACCGGTCGATACGCACAAACCGATTCGACCGGTTTTTATTTATTTGAAAATTTATGCCCGGGTGCTTATCACCTCATTATCAATCATCTTGGTTGTGAGGCAAAAAAAGTATTTTTTTATCTTAACAAAGACAGTGTAGGAAATTTTGAATTAGAACACCACGAACATTTTTTACAAACTGTAACTGTACAAAGCCATCGAGGAAATTCCGCCTCTCAAACCCAAAATACTATTAACGCCAATGAAATTTCCAGACTTGCCGGAAGTTCGCTCTCTCAAATTGTCCAACAAATTGCTGGCGTCTCTTCCACGAAAAACGGTTCGACAATCTCTAAACCAGTGATTCATGGAATGAGTGGGAATAGAATTGGGATACTTAATAATGGAATAGTCCTTGCTGGTCAACAGTGGGGAACTGACCATGCACCCGAAATAGACCCATTTGCATCAGACAACATTACTGTAATTAAAGGTGTTGACGCATTGGCCTACGGCGGAAACAATCTCGGCGGATTGGTTTTACTTGAACATGGAAAAATTGGAAAAGACCCACACCTTCACAGTCATAATCTATTCTCTTACCAAACCAATGGTAACCAAATTGCTTTATCTACCCGAATAGAACAATCTAAAAAGAAATTTGACTGGCGAATAACCGGAGGCTATAAAATTAGTGGTGATCATAAAACTCCATCATACTTCTTAACCAACACGGGTTCTAGAGAATACACCGGTTCGATACTCATTATTAAAGACCTTAGTTCTACAAAAAATTTTAAACAATTTTTTAGTATATATCATACAGAACTTGGGATACTGAGAGGAGCACATATTGGCAATTTAACCGACCTAAAAGCAGCTATTGGTAGAGATACTCCTTTTTTTACAAAAGATAATTTTTCTTATACCATTTCCTCTCCATATCAAAAGGTAAGTCATTACTTTTATAAAGGAACACATCAGTGGCAATCGGGTAAAAAATATACAGAATGGACATACTCTGCTCAACTAAATCACCGCAGAGAATATGATGTACGAAGAGGAAGTCTATCAGAAACCCCAGCCCTTAATTTACTGATGCAATCTTACTTTATTGAACTCAAGCAAAAAAGAGAAATAGGAAAACAAAATTTGTTTTTTGGTATCCAGCAAAAATTTAACTATAATTTTAACCAGCCCGGCACCGGAATATTTCCCTTGATTCCTGATTATTGGCTTAACAATTCCGGAACATTTTTTCAGTGGAGCTATCAACTATCAAATACACTTTTTGAATTTGGTTCCCGATATGATTTTAATCTATTCAGTGTAAAGAGTTTTGTCTCTCGTGTACCTTTGATCGAAAAGGCAAAAAATCATGTATTTCATAATTCAAGTTTTGCTACAGGAATTAAACAAAAATTATTTACAGGTTGGACTGCAAGATTGAATGCTGGTTATACTGCCAGGTCTCCAGAAGTAAATGAACTTTATAGTTCAGGCTTGCACCAGGCGGTTGCAGGAATTGAGGAAGGAAATCCAAATCTTAATAAAGAATTCAGCATCAAAGGTATTATTACCAATACATTCAACTTGAGAGAAGATTTAATTTTTGAAACCAGCATATATTCACAAAGGATTAATGACTATATTTATTTAGAACCGCAGAATGAATACAGACTTACCATCAGAGGTGCATTTCCTGTATACAAATACAATCAAACCGATGCTACCATCTATGGTGTAGATGCACTCGGCAGATTTGAATTCTATACACATTGGCAATGGTTAGGACAAATTTCATACATTAAAATGAGGGATGTTGTTAATCATCAAAGTTTGGTAAATACGCCTCCAGTACAACTTTTTAGTTCATTAAAATTTCAACAGAAAAAAATTCCAGCATTTGGTTACCTCAGTGCGGAAATTAATACCAGATATTTATTTCGTCGCTCAGATATAAGGGATGATCAGGACTTCATGCCTACCCCGGATGGATATTTACTGTTAGGAGCAGAACTAACCTCTGACTTTTCAATAAGGCACCACAATTTTAAGTGTGCTTTAAGGTGTGAAAATTTACTTAATACAACGTATAGAGACTATCTAAACCGTCTTAGATATTTTGCCACTGAACAAGGCAGAAATGTGAGCATCAGCCTGAAGTTTGAATTATAATCTAACTAAATCTTTAATTCCATCCAGCTTTTCCTTTGTTGGTTTAGCTTTACTTTGGTGTGTAATGCATTGCTCATTTACATTATGAAGTAATTTGTTGTTAATAATTTTTTGAAATAAATTTTTATTCCTGTAATTTTTCTAATAATACATTCCTATTTAGAAGAATGTAGCCTAATAAAATTAAGATAAAAAATTTATGGGCATTATGTTGGAACGAATAATTAAGATTTATTTTCTATTTTTTCCTTGAGGTATTGCGCGGTATAAGAATTCTTCACTTTAATTAAGCCCTCAGGTGGTCCCTGATAGAGAAGTTGGCCACCGTGTTTTCCACCCCCCGGCCCCAGATCAATAAGCCAGTCAGCTGTTTTAATTACTTCAATATTGTGCTCAATTACTAAAACGGTGTGTCCTTTTTCTACTAGCCCATGAAGAGCAAAAAGCAACTTCCTGATATCGTCAAAATGAAGCCCTGTAGTTGGTTCATCAAAAATGAAAAAGATATGCTGGCTGCTATCTTCAAGACCAAGATAAAAGGCTAGCTTTAATCTTTGCGCTTCTCCTCCAGAAAGGGTTGAAGAAGATTGGCCTAACTTGAGATATCCCAGACCCACATCATCAAGTGGTTTGAGCTTTTTGACAATGTCTTTTTTATCCCGGAAAAAGTCAAGGGCTTCCTCAATACTCAGATTCAGTATTTCATTGATATTTTTTTCCTTATAGGTGACTTCAAGAATTTCATTTTTGAATCGTTTTCCGTTACAATCTTCACACAGTAGGGTCACATCAGCCAGAAATTGCATCTCAACCACAATTTCTCCATCCCCTTTACAAGCCTCGCAACGTCCTCCTTCAACATTGAAGGAGAAGTGTTTGGGCATATATCCTCTAATCTTGGATAGCTGCTGATTCTTATAAATATCTCTTATGTCATCATAAGCTTTTACATAGGTTGCTGGATTAGATCGAGTTGACCGCCCTATTCCCTGTTGGCTCACCATTTCAACTTGTTGCAACAACTTAACAGGGCCGTTTAATTCAGCGCCCATTAAATTTTCTTCTGCCATAGTATCTTCCAACTTCCCTTGCAACAATGGATATAGCAAATGTTTAACCAGAGTAGTTTTGCCTGAGCCGGAAACGCCAGTAACACAAATCATGTTGTTAAGAGGAAATTTAACTTCAATTTGTTTTAAATTATGAACTTGAGCATTACTAAGATTGAGAAAATCTATTTGTTTTCTTCTTATTGCGGGTAACTCAATTTGTCTGAATCCGGTAAGGTAAGATGCAGTAAGATTTTCCATTGACTTTGTAATAAAATCCTGATAACTACCACTGAATTCCAGATTTCCTCCATGAATACCTGCCCTTGGCCCAATATCTACAATCGAATCTGCCTGTCTTATGATCTCCTCCTCATGTTCTATGACGATCACTGTATTACCCAAATCCCTTAACTTCAATAATACTTCTACCAGTCTAGCAGTGTCTTTTGGGTGGAGTCCAATACTTGGTTCGTCAAGTATATATAGCGAGGAACATAGATTGGATCCCAGAGTTCTGGTAAGATGAATACGCTGTGATTCACCTCCACTCAAACTGTTTGCCAATCGATCCAGAGTAAGATATGAAAGTCCAATATTATTTAAGACGGAAAGCCTGTTGATGATTTCTACCAGTATGCGCTTTGCAATTTCTCGCTCGCTCTCCGTGATTTTAATATTTTGAAAAAAATCAAGAAGTTCTTCAACAGGAACAAACATCATATCCTTGAAGTTTCTTCCGTCGACTTTCACTAAACCTGCTTCCGGTCTTAGTCGTCCACCCTTGCAAACTGTACATGCTGTACGACCTCGATAACGAGCCAACATAATTCGGTTCTGGATCTTATAGGACTTTTCTTCAAGGTCTTTAAAGAAAGCATTTATTCCAGCGAAGGAATCTTTTCCCTCCCATAACAAATCCTTTTGGGCATTCGATAAATCATGATAAGGTTTGTGGATTGGAAAATCTATTTGATGAGCTACTTTTAGTAAAGGCTTAAGCCAATCTTCTGATTTTTCTCCGGTCCAACAAGCAATAGCTCCACTATAAATAGATTTGGAGGGATTTGGGATTACTTTATTTTCATCCAAGCCTATTATTCTGCCATATCCTTCACACTTTGGACAGGCGCCGTAAGAATTATTGTAATTGAAAAGTGCTGGACTAGGCTCGAGAAACCGAATGCCATCCAGTTCTAGACTGGTACTGAAAACCTTCTCTTCATTTTGATTGATTATGACATGGCATGAGCCGTGTCCTTCAGCCAGAACAGTCTGGATCGAATCAGCAACCCGCTTTGAAAACTCTACATCTTTGGATTGTACCTTAAAACGGTCAACCACAACCCTGTATTTATCTGCTTCCGGACTGTTAAGTTTGTATTTATCCAGTGTCTTTTCAGTAGAAGTATATTCTTGAATTTCCAGCAATTCTCCCTCTTTCCAAATTCTGGTGAAGCCTTTTTGTGTAAGGAAATCGAATTCCTGCGCAAGGCTGCGCTCTGCGTATTGTTTTTGTAAAGGGAATACAAGGTATACCACATCTTCATTTTTAAGCGATAAGATGAAGTCGACAATATCCTTCACTTCATTCTTACGCACCTCCTGCCCACTGACAGGTGAATATGTCTTTCCAATTTTAGCGAAAAGCAAACGAAGAAAATCATATATCTCTGTCATTGAACCAACAGTAGAACGAGCATTGCTAGAAATAACTTTTTGCTCTATTGCTATTGCCGGACAAAGTCCTTTAATATAGTCCACTTCAGGCTTTTTCATTCGGTGCAGGAATTGTCTTGCATAGGAAGACAAGCTTTCCACGTATCGTCTCTGTCCCTCTGCATAAAGGGTATCGATAATTAAAGAGGATTTTCCTGATCCGGAAACACCTGTAACCACAACTAATTGATTTTTTGGAATGATGACATCAATATGCTGAAGGTTATTGGAATGAGCTCCTTTAATTTCAATTTGATTCAGGACTTTGGCTTTGGCCATGTATTGAGTTTAATAAAATAACCCGCAAAGTGACGGCTTTTTTTTGATAAAAAGAAGTTGAATGTAGCGAAAGTGGATGTAAAGATATTTCACTGAAACAAGATTTAACTACAGTTTGTTTTTCATCAAGCTAATCACCTGGCTAGGATAGCCCTCATGATCCTTCGTCTTTGTTATAACATCCCAAGAATTAGTTTATTCTTATCTAAATTAAAATAAAGGCTCTTGAGTATGAAAAAAATTTATTTTACTTTGGTCTTTTCTTAATTATTCATTATAATTTTAGCTTATTTTACTAAATTTCCATATTTGGTATTGTTTTTGAATAATTTTGTAGAGTAATCGTCGGGTTAAATTTATGTTAAAGGAATAGTGAAGATGTTTCGAAATCAGAATTAAAAGTATCTTTGCTACTACAAACCAATTGAATCTTAATTTTTTAAAAAAAATCGCCTATTGATTGAAACTTCTACTTTTTTATTGAATCATTAAATAAACGAGGTATGCAAGTTTCCAAATCTAGTGATCAGGAGCTGATCCAAATGTACTTAGGCGGTAATGAGAATGCTTTCAGCGAATTGTTGGAACGACATCAGAAAAAGATTTACACTGCAATTTACCTTTTTGTTAAAGATCGGGACTTAGCCGAGGACTTATTTCAGGAGGTATTTATCAAAATAATTGATACCCTTCGCAAAGGGAGTTATAATCATGAGGGTAAATTCTCCCAATGGGCCGCTAGGATTGCATACAACATGTGTGTCGACCATTTCAGGAGGAACAAACGAAGGACTAAAGTCAATACTTCTGAAGATTTTGATATCTTCGATGTTCTTGAGCTTCCAGACGAAAACAGGGAGGATCAAATAATTATGAGTGAAACCCACAGTCATTTGAGGAAACTAGTGGATATGCTTCCTGCAGAACAAAGGGAAGTGGTCATTCTCAGACATTATGCCGATATGAGTTTTAAGGAGATTTCTGCTTTAACGAGGGTAAGCATAAATACGGCTCTAGGAAGGATGAGATACGCACTCATCAACATTAGAAAAATGATGGAGGAAAAGTCAATTGTACTCCAATAATCATCCTTAGATTTATAAAAATAAAAAGGGCAGCTTTCCTGATGGAGGCTGCCCTTCGTTTTCAATGGGTTTCTTTTGACTACTCCCCTAGACAAAAGAACGTGTGAAATTAAATTTTTTTTAGAATAAAACCCATTTTTCCAATTTTAAATTCAACTTTTCATCCCACTATCAGGTATTCTTAATTAAAAGTGGGAGCCAATTAAATTCAACTGTCTTTTAATTCGTGTTCAATTATATTAGAGAGAAATTCTTTTCGTAGAATATGTATAAGACTTTCAATCAAAGTATTATAACTAAAAAGGGGCCATGGCCGAGCGACCATGTCCCCTCTTAATAACACTATGAGAACACCCTAAAGCACAAAGATAAATCATTTTATTACAATCCAAATAAATATTATTTGCCAAAAAAATAGATTTCCATAACTAAAGGTGAGTTGGGTGTGAATCGAATAATTAAAAAAATTTAAAAAGGGGCCATGGCCGAGCGACCATGTCCCCTCTTAATAACACTATGAGAACACCCTAATGTGCAAAGAACGTAATTTTTTTATTTAATTGCTTGGTTGAAAAATATTTTATTTGGATTTTTTTTTTCATAATATATATAATTAAGTAAATTATCATTTTATAAAACTTTTTTCCAAATTGGTATAAACCAATGTCTTTAAACCAGGGTTTAAGAAAGTTTTCAATACAAATCCTTCCGATATTTGCGGACTTTTAGAAAGATCTATCCATGTCAAAAAAGCAATTTATTGAATTTCAAAAAGGCGACATAAGTAATAAAGTGCTGTTTGACCTTTATCACAAAATGCTCTATCCAAGACTGGTAGAGGAAAAAATGCTCAACCTACTTCGACAGGGAAGAATTTCAAAATGGTTCTCTGGCATAGGTCAGGAGGCAATTTCTGTGGGAGTGACCGCTGCTTTGGAAAGAGACGAGTTTATCTTTCCTCTTCATCGAAATCTTGGTGTGTTTACAACTAGAGAAATGCCACTTGATCGTTTATTTGCTCAATGGCAAGGTAAAAAATCAGGTTACTCAAAAGGCCGTGATCGGTCATTTCACTTTGGTCAGAAAGATTTTCATATAGTCGGCATGATATCCCATTTAGGCCCTCAACTTACTTTGGCAAATGGAACTGCACTTGGTTCTCTACTTAACCATGAAGGAAAAGTTTCAGTTGCCTTCACCGGTGAAGGAGGAACCAGTGAAGGAGATTTTCACGAAGCTTTAAATCTTGCTTCGGTATGGAAACTACCGGTAATCTTTATCATAGAAAATAATGGCTATGGATTATCTACACCTACTACTGAGCAATATGCTTGCCGCAATCTTGCAGATAGGGGTTTGGGCTATGGTATGAAATCTTACACTATTGATGGAAACAATATTCTTGAAGTTTACCAAACCATAAAAAAAATTGCTTCCGAAATTAGACTAAATCCTGAACCAATATTGCTGGAATGTATCACTTTTCGAATGCGTGGCCATGAAGAAGCATCAGGAGTGAAATATGTCCCCAAAAATTTACTTGAAGAATGGAGTAAAAAAGATCCCCTCACGAATTATGAAAATTGGTTGCTGAATGAAAAAATTTTAGTCGATGGGGAGATAGAAAATTTAAGAAATTCTCTGAAGTCAGAAATTCAGGAAGATGTTGAAAAGGTATTTGATTGGCCTGATGGGGACTGTAGTATTGAAGAAGAGCTTAGAGATGTATTTGCCGAATATCATTTTACCGAATCCCAACCCTCAGAATCCAAAAAAATAGTAAGGTTTATTGACGCCATCAAAGATGGTATTGATTTGGCCATGGGCCACCATGATAACCTTATACTAATAGGACAAGATATTGCAGAATACGGCGGAGTTTTTAAAATCACTGAAGGTATGCTGGAAAAATATGGCAAACAAAGAGTTCGCAATACGCCTATATGTGAGTCAGCATTAATTGGAGCTGGTTTGGGTCTTAGTCTTAAAGGTTTTAAATCTATGATTGAAATGCAGTTTGCTGATTTTGTGAGCTGTGGATTCAATCAGATTGTAAATAATCTCGCAAAGTTGCATTACCGATGGGGAGAACCTGCTGATGTTGTTGTACGACTTCCAGCAGGTGCCGGAACACAAGCCGGACCCTTTCATTCTCAAACAAATGAATCTTGGTTTGCACATGTTCCAGGACTCAAAGTTGTTTATCCATCTAACCCTTATGATGCCAAAGGTTTGTTATTAACATCTTTTGACGACCCAAACCCTGTATTGTATTTTGAGCATAAATATCTTTACCGCTCAATTGAGGGACCTGTCCCCGAATCCTATTATAAAATCCCGTTTGGTAAAGCAGTATTGGTACAGGAAGGAACTCAGCTCAGTATCATTACTTACGGCCTTGGCGTGCATTGGGCTTTGGAAATTTGTAAAGAAATGTCCTTGAACGCAGACATTGTTGATCTAAGAACTTTGGTACCCTTGGATTATGAGGCAATTGAAAAAACTGTGATCAAAACTAATAGGGTCTGTGTGTTGCATGAGGATAACATTTTTGGCGGATTAGGTGGGGAGATAAGTGCACATATAGGGGAAAAGCTATTTAATCATTTAGATGCTCCTGTAATTAGATGCGGATCATTGGACACGCCAATTCCATTTGCCAAAAGACTGGAGGAAAATTATCTTGCAAAATCGAGATTAAAAAATTCATTAATCCAACTATTAAATTATTAATTATAAAAATATATGATCAATTTAGAAAAATTCGTTGCTGTCAGTGGCCAGGCAAGTTTATTTAAAATGATTGCCAGTAGACCAAATGGGCTTATACTTGAAGACATGTCTAATGGTAAACAGAATTTTTATTCTGCCAGAATCTATCAATTTTCTCCCCTTGAATCGATTGGAATCTATACTCTTGAGGACACAAAACCACTAAAGGAGGTTTATGAAACTTTTTACACACATGCCGTGGATACCCCAATCCCACAGGTCAGTGCCGAAGATTCCATTATTAAAGAGTATTTTGAAAAGGTATTACCTGATTATGATCGCTATAGAGTTCATTTGAAGGATATGAAGAAATGCCTTAAATGGTTTCACCAACTTTCCGATCTACAACTAATAAGCCATACAATAGAATAGCATTAGATGTTTCAAAATAAAAAAATTGTAGTCGTACTTCCTGCATATAATGCAGAAAGAACATTAGAGAAAACAATCCGAGAGATCCCTTTCGATATTGTAGATGAAGTGATTCTATGTGACGATGCCAGTAAAGACCTTACTTTTGAACTGGCTCAAAAATTAAATATACACCATATCATCAGACATGAAGTCAATAAAGGGTACGGTGGTAATCAAAAAACACTGTATGCAAAAGCTCTGGCAATCAACGCTGATATTATCATCATGCTACATCCAGATTATCAATACACTCCGAAACTAATACCGAGTATGGTAAACCTAATTGCACAGGATCTCTATCCGGTTGTATTGGGGTCCAGAATTTTGGGTACTGGTGCTTTAAAAGGAGGAATGCCTCTTTACAAATACTTTTTCAATAGAATACTGACCATGTGTCAAAATTTATTGATAGGATACAAATTATCAGAATACCACACTGGATATCGTGCATTTAACAGGCATGTATTAAACTCCATTGCATTTAAGAATAATTCTGATGATTTTGTATTTGATAATCAAATGCTTTCCCAAATAATTTACAAAGGTTTTGACATTGCGGAAGTAAGTTGTCCAACGAAATATTTTGAAGAGGCTTCTTCTATAAACTTTAAAAGATCCGTCAAATATGGTTTAGGCGTACTAAGTGTATCCTGTCAACACTTTCTACAAAAGACTGGTTTATTCAAATTTAAAATTTACGAATAAAAAGTTATTTTTTACTTCTCTCAACGTTCTAAGGATGAGAATTACCTGATTTCAATTTGCAAAATAAAAAAAATCCCCAACCTTTGTCGGGGATTAGAATTCTTAAGAATTCTCGGATAAACCACATTATTCAAACAAAAAAATATGATCAAATTTCAATAAGGATGATATTAAAGAGTTTAGTCTTTATCCATTTTGCATGAAAATATGTTGTGGTCATTCTAATATAATTTTGATTTATAAAAGCAATAATTTTTTTTCGTCTTTATTTGAATGGCTACAGATGAACTGAAATTTATACTGTGTTAATATTTTATACAAAAAAAAATTCATCTTGATATCTAAATGGATCATTTAATCTCTATTCAATCACTTATTCAATCTCAAAATAGGAGAAATGAAAATGATTAATAATTTTTGACAATCTTACCATGTTGCAATAGATTTTCTTTAACTGTAATCCTGTATAAGTATTCGCCAACTATATTCAACTCACCGGTCTTTACCAGTATGCTACCTTCACTACTAAATCCTTTAAAAACTAAATTTCCTTTCAAATCATATATTTCCAAAAAATATTCTGTACTTTTTTCAGTTTTAAATGACAAAGACTCTGCAAATGGATTTGGATAGACTTTTACTAAAATATCATCGTTTTGGTTGTCGTTGGTAGCGGTAAAAGTATACTCCCCAATGGTATGAATGTATGTATTAGTTCTAACAGGAGGATTAAAATCAAACAAAATGTCAGAATAGTTTCTGATAATTTGATTCCTTTTTATGGAATTAATTGGCAAGATAGAATAACTGATGTAACCCTGAGATCCAGATAAGTCTGACACACTATCTGGCAAACTTATTGGCTGGAATTTAAATTTAATTGTGCGATCGGATTGAAGAGACCATACCACAGGATGACTTGAGGTCTGAATCTGTATAGAATTTAAATCCAATGCTGGATCTATCTTGTCTAGCACAATTACACTAAAGGCAGTATCATTTCCTGTATTTTGAAATCTTATTATGTAATTCAATCTATTGTCACTTCGCACAAAATGCTCGCTGCTCATACCTTCCGGACTGGCTATTTTATCATTTGGATCAAACGAAGATTTTATTTCTGCACACAAGTCGGATACCTGTGGAGCTTCATCACCTAAGCTAAAATTATTAATGAATCCCTTACTAAAGTCCCCGTTGGGCAGTAAACCACAACCTTCCATTGCAGCTGTTGGACGAACCTTATATGGGTGATAAGGTATAGTATCAAAAACAATCCGTTTTGTTTTCCCTAGAGCAGGCAATCTTATTTCCTGAGATTGATTTTGAAGTAAATTAATTTTACCACTGTAACCAGGCATGACATCATCTTCCACTGTAGTAAAAGATAAATCAGCCTTCATATCACCGGTTCCGATGTTTTTAATACTGAATATAACAGAATCATTTTCACATCTTGGAACAATTTGTAATTCTGCGCCAGAGTAAGCGGTGTGTGTCTTACATGGATTTCGTGGATAAATTACCGCTTGACTGCACATCGTACGACCAATGAATTGCGGATCACATTTGGTTTTTACTACAAGCTTGAAATTACCTTTAAAATTTGCCGGAACAGTGTTTAGTAAAAAACGATAAGTATTGGCCGTGGTCAAAGTGCCTGCCAGATCCGCCTTGATAAAAGTCAATTGCGGATCCAGCTGCACATCTACGTAGGCATTTTGCGCATCTACGGTGCCAAGATTCTCGTAATCAATCGAGAATTCGACATCGCTGCACAGCCTCATTTTGGGAGTAGTCAAATGAACCCATAGTTCAGAGCATAGGATAAGGTCTTTTGCAGTTTCTTTAAGTTCGACAAACTGACCGGGGGTCGTTATATTAATTTGACCGCTGTTTTGACAAAACTGCCTCAAATCATTTCGGTCTTTCAACTTAAGGTTGAAAGCCCCCATAGGTAGATCTATCTCAAAGCTTCCATCATCTTTGGTTAAAGTGTAGTACTCATTGTTTCCGTCACTGAAAATCAGGTTGATGGAAGGTAAACCTGGTTCAGTCAATTCAGCTAAGCAATTATTATTTTGGTCTTGTCTCACAATTCCTACAACTGTACCATTAATAAAATTCTGACAAAGTGCTATCCCGCGTACCGGCATTCCGGAAGCTTGAGAATTAGTCATTTCCGGTTTTAGTCCGGGAACGTCAAAATCAAAACAATAAGAAGAAACTTTATTTTTAATGTAAAATCTGAATTCTGCTATGGAATTAAAGTCGGCTATGGTAGTTGGATTTGGTGGACCACTTATCCACCCCAATCCAATCTGTTGTTGATTACCTGAAACAGCAGCTCCTTGTAGAAGCGGATTTGCTGTTGCCCTTATATAATCTAAATCAGCATAAGGGTATCTAATACCAAACCTGCAGGAAATAATATTTGAGAACTTTACTGGAAGCACATTTAGAATTAAAGTATCGTTCTCCATCCTGGCATTTAAGCTTAGATAGATTGAATCCTGAGCCCTAAGTATGCACGAGCCACACATCACAAAAGCTAAGGCAATTACAGAATAGCGAATACTTTTCATTCTTACCGGATTTTTCTAATGCAAAAATTTAACAGTTTTCATCCAAATTCAAAGACACTTTTTTATGTTTGTACTGTAAATATTTAATAAAAATATCATAATTAATTGTTTTTCTGATATTTACGTTTATATTTGTACATCATATTAAAATAATATTAATTTGAAAATCGTAGATTTAATAAGGTCATTTGATGCCAGAACATTGACACGGTTTAAAAAGTACCTTCAATCTCCGCTATTATGCTCTGACGAACTTATGTTAAAGGTTCTTATCGTTTTAACGGATGAACCTTCAATTAAGACTAAAATTCCCGATAAAAAAAACCTTTTCAGAGCACTTTTCCCTGGTCAGCCATTTAATGACAACAGAATGAGACTGTTACTGAGCAGGCTTTTTTCATTTGCAGAAGACTTCTTAAGAATTGAAAACGGGGACAAGCAGAGCACAAAATCCGGATTATTGAAATATTATCGACAAAAATCATTGGATAAACATTTCATTCAAACATACGAAGAGTTTGTTCAGGATCAAAATAAGATACTCCCAAAAAATGAGGGTTATTATGAACATAGCTACAATTTAAGGCTGGAAAAATATGACTATTTGGTCACCAAGAAACGACAAGGAGAATTTAACCTGAAAGAAATATCGGATTCTATTGAAGTCAGCTACATCATAAAAAAGCTCAGACATTGCTGCCGTGTACTCCACGTGCACTCTGTTTACAAACTTGAATCACCTTTTCCATTTATTAAAGAAATAAATAATTATGTAAAAGAGCAAAAACTATATGAAATACCAGTATTGGGTTTTTACTACTATAACTACCTGGCAATATTAAATCCAACAGAAGACATTTACTTTAAAAAGTGCGTAGAACTTTACCAAAATTATGACCATCATTTTGAAAATGAAGAGCGCAGGGAAGTTTATGTCAATATCCTGAATTATTGTATCCGAAAAGTTAATGAAGGAAAAGAACAGTTCAATGAAACTGTATTTGATCTTTATATGCGAGGACTCGAGAAAGAGTTCCTTTTGGATCAAGGGAAATTATCCAGGTTTACTTATAGAAACATTGCCGAAATCGGCATTAATCTGAAGGAATATGATTGGGTAAATGAATTTTTAGAGACGTATCAGGTAAAATTGGAAAAACAATACAGAGAACCTTTTTACCTGCTCGAAAAAGCCAGGGTACTAAGCGATCAAAAGAAATACCATCAAGCTATAGCCTACTTGACGCAACTAAGTTTTAACGATCAATTAATAGAACTTAGCACCCGCCTTGAAAGAATTAGAATATTTTACGAAATGGGTGAATCCGAACTTTCGCAATATCATGTAGAGTCGATGGAGCTATTTCTTCGACGAAAGAAAAATCTTGGCTATCACTCGGATCACTATAAAAGCTTTCTAAAGTACATGAGGAAACTTTTAAAAACAAATCCAAACGAAAAGAAAAATTTAAGCAATACGCCCTTGACATTCAGTCTGAAGAAAAAATTACAGGAAGGAAATGGTTGGTTGAAAAGTTCCACTCCATGGCTCAATAGATAATAACATTACATTGTAAATAAGCTTATTACATATTATTGATAAATATATGTTAAATTAAAGTGAATTATAAAATACAAAATGTGTAATCTTGCTTATTACTAACCTTTTAAACAAAAACGTATGAACAAAATTTTTTCAACTTTGACATTGGTTTTCTTTATGCTGGTGTCGTTTACTGCTTTCAGCCAAGAAAAGTTCTGGGTCGGATTGGACTTAAATTTTAACTCTAACAAAGTGGGTGATGCTGATGGAACTTCTTCTTTCGGTCTTGCACCTACACTTGGTTATATGTTTAGTGATAATATGGGTATTGGTCTTGAAGTCAACTTCAGACAGCCTCATAAGGATCATACCATTTTTGGAGCTACTCCTTTCCTCAGATATGGAAAGAGTGTTGGAGATAAAGCTACCCTTTTTGGAGATTTAGGAGTTGGTTTTTCTACTGGGAAAGAAACAATTGGTACCGTTGAGACTAAAAACTCTGTTTTCGGTATTGGAATCAGCCCGGGAGTAATGTACAAGTTTGCCGATCGTTGGTCTGCCATCGGACATTTTGGTTTCCTTGGATTCACATCTGACAGTGAAAAGTAGGAAGTAATGACGCTGTAAAAACAACTGAATTTGGTATTAATTTAGGAATGAGTTCCTTAAATTTTGGACTTCAGTATCATTTTTAATAAAGAAATTCTATTTCATTAAAAAAGCCTGGTGAAAATAACTTCATCAGGCTTTTTTGTTAAAAACATTTTTTGTTGGTACTCTAACC
>JADJOE010000001.1:300000-487500 GCA_016713905.1 Candidatus Vicinibacter proximus | reverse complement strand
GTGACATTCCTTAAATTATTTAAAATAATTTTACCATCATGAGCTTGGTAACAACTTACATCCTCGATTGTCCATTCAATCTTAACAGGAAGGTATTTAATCTCTCGGATAATTACACTATCACATCCATATAGAGATTGCAGGGATATTGTATCCATACCAACAGAATCTTTGAAACAAGTGGATGTTATTCTATATTCCAAATATGATTTTTCCAGAGTGAGTTCGAATAACAACTATACTGTCGCAATAAACTCCATTAAATCGATCTACCTTAATCCCTGCCTGAGTTGGATCACATGTTCTTGAGTTTATAAATAATGTATCAATGCTGGCATCGAGATAATTTACAATTACAACAGAATCGCATTTTCCATTAACTTGAAAATATATTGTGTCTTGCTTTGGAATAGTTCCCAAGCAGGTGAATTTTTGGATTATGCTGGTATCTGCTTTTGCAGACTAATTTCCTTGATTAAAATTGAGTCACAGCCAAAAATATTGGTCAAATTATAGACAAAGGTTCCTTCCTTTAAGGGATCACAAGTCCTGTGTTTGATAAAATTACTATCTCGCTTAAGGGATAAAATCTGGTTATTACAAGGCTGTCACAGAAATTTGTAGAGATTGTCACCGTATCCTGAAATGATAAAAATATTCCACAAATCGCAGTATCTCTATAGGTAAATTTTTTAGCGTTATACTTAAAGAGATTAATTAATTGAATCACAGCCATATTTGTTTTTAAAAATGAACTATCTTTTCTTACTTCATTTGAATCACATGTAAAAAATATATTTTCATTATAATTTTTAAGGGCTGGGTTTGTTTGGATGATAACTACACTATCACAAGGTTTATCCGGATAACTTATATAATTAAAGCTAGTATCCAATGAAAAGCAATCATATTGAATAATCAATGATGAATCTGGCTTTACATATTGATTTAGATATACTATTACAGAATCACAAGACAGATGAGAATTTAAAATTTCCAGCTGGATTGCCGGAAGATTGCGATCACAAGTCAAGCGTCTTATAAAAGTTGTATCAATTATAGCTCCAATATTATTTGTAATCACGACACTATCGCAGCCAGGTAAAAATAAGTTTGGGTATCTTGTTTCGATACTTTTCCTCCACAAACATACTTTACGAACAACACTGGTATCACTTGCATCCTATTGTTTGAAAGAGGCGAATGTTTTAATAAAATTACCACAAAGATCGGTTGCTGTAAATTCAACGGTAATATCTAAAGCAAAAGAATCTCCATTAAAATTATTTTTCCATTTTAGATTGGAACATTCATCAATTGCTTCTGCATTTCCCATTTTGCATCAGCCATCTTTTTAGAGAATCCCTGGCCAATGAAGAGCATTGAAGTAGAACAGTGAGAGCTGGTTTAATAAGATTGGTTTAACAGTATCACTAATAATGTAATGTGCTGAAAAATATGTTTCATTATTACAGTCATCTAGTGGCTATAAAATAAACTGTCATAGTGTCGCATGGCCTAGTTGGTATGCTGTCATATTGGGCACTGAAATAAACCTTTCCACAGTTGTCTTTGACCGAAGCCCCGCCAGATGATGAAACCCAGCTTAAAAATGTATTTTTATTATGCGTTTTACAATCAACAATTTTGTCCTTTGGGGGCGTAATAATTTTAGGAGCTTCTTCATCTTTAATAATTATCTCCTGATTAAGGATTTTAGTATTGCCGCATTTATCAGTAATGGTCCATTCTCTGAGAAGAATTTGTTCACAATCATCAATCTTTTGGGTGCTGGTCTTTATTTTTACGACCGGATTAGGATCGCAATTATCACTGATTTGCAATCCCGGAGGAGGAGGTACATCCTTGAGACAAGAATAGATTTCATTAAGAGGTTCATTAAGGATCATGGGCTGTTCCTTGTCAGCCGGACATTCAAAAATTTTAATATCATCTACTAAAGTCCCGGCATAAATCAAATCACCCACGCTGCTAAATTCCATTTCTGCTGTAGGCCCTTGGGCTATAAACATATAAGATTGCTTAAACCAGGCAATTGCCCCGGAAATAGTTACTGTCCAACTAACATCTAACCAGGCCCCGCCTGCAATTTGTAGGGTACCTGTTGAACTATGTCCGCTTCCATTCTGAGCCGTCCAAAAATCAATTCTATAATTATTTCCGGCCGTAAGTCCTGTAAGCATGTAGGAAATTCCACCAAAACCGGGAGAACCATGCAAATCGATAAAATTAGTTGCCCCATTCGGATTCCCATTTCCCAAATTGGCGTGACTTCCTTCCACATGGTCTATCGTTGCGCGTGTTACTCGCCATCCGGCAAAAACCGAACCTGACCCATAGGTGATAAATCCTCCAATAGGTGGAGATGTTCCCTCCTCAAAATCAAGATTTGGAAAACTTAATTCTGTAAAATTACCACAACAACAGGTTCCACCCTGCACAATTCCAATTGGAAGATTAATCTTATTATTTAAACTCTTCAATTGAGCCTTTAGACAAAGGGCGAAAAGTCCTGATAAAACTAAAACTAACCCAATATTATAAGTTACTTTATAACGGTATTTCTTCATAGACTTAAAAATTAGGTTAATGCCGTTACGGATAAAATAATTTCAGGCGTCTCTTCGTGCCAGATTGTAGGTGTACCTTTGATATAACTAATTTCATTCATTCTGCATGTAAAGTTTTCTAGCCTTACACTCATGAGAATAGTGGAAAATTTTAATCTCCTTGACACATCTAAAATTTTATATAAAATTAGTGGAATTTGATTAATAAACTGAACATTTGTTGACTCTGGTAAAAATTGAACTTTATCCTACTCTATATCAAGCAACAATACATAACTTTGCGAATGGATATTAAATGTAAAGCATGAAAAAACACAATTTCTACGCAGGTCCTGCAATCCTGCCACAATCGGTTCTAAAACAGGCAGCAGATTCAGTAATTAATTTCAGTAATATGGATCTTTCCTTACTTGAGATTTCCCACAGAAGTAAGGAATTTGAAGCTGTTATGGCTGAAGCAGAACAACTTGTGCGAGAATTACTCTCTCTGAATGATGATTATGCTGTATTATTTCTCTCCGGAGGAGCCAGCACACAATTTTTTATGGTTCCAATGAATCTACTCGGAGAAACTGAGAAAGCATATTACATAAACACAGGAACTTGGGCAACATTGGCCATTAAGGAAGCAAGAAATTTTGGAAAAGTTGAGGTTTTGGCTTCTTCGGAAAATGATTATTTTAGGCAAATACCAAAAGGATTTGCTGTTCCCAATGATGGGGCCTATCTTCATTTGACATCCAATAACACCATTTATGGGAGTCAATTTCAAACATTTCCAAAGGCGGCAATTCCCATAGTCTGTGATATGTCTTCAGACATCTTTAGTAAAAAAATTGATGGAAAAGATTTTGGATTAATTTATGCCGGTGCTCAAAAAAATATGGGCCCTGCAGGAGTCACGCTTGTTGTAGTAAGAAAAGATCTATTGGGTAGAACCCAAAGAATATTGCCGACCATGTTAAACTACAAAACACATGCTGAAAAGGGATCTATGTATAACACCCCACCAGTTTTTCCTATTTATGTTTCCATGTTAACCATGAGATGGATAAAACAAATGGGCGGTTTGGAGGCAATGGAAAAACGAAACCAGCTCAAAGCAGAAATTCTTTATCATGAAATTGACAATAACCCTTGTTTTGAAGGAACTGTTTTAAAAGAAGACAGATCGTGGATGAATGTCGTTTTTGTTCCTAAACAAAAAGAATATGAAACATTATTCCTTGAAGAATGTAAAAAAGCGGGTTGTGTTGGACTTGCAGGACATAGATCTGTAGGGGGATTCAGGGCATCTTTATACAATGCGTTGGAAAAAGAAAGTGTTGAAGTTCTGGTAGAGGTAATGCAAAGTTTTGCACTTAAATATGCTTAGAATAAAACCTTTTAAAGAAATACAAAAAATCAAATTTCTTGATTTTGAATTACCTCTTGAAATTCACTTTGAATACAGGATGTCTGCAAGGGTCTCTCTTGGCAAAAATAAAGCAATAGTCCGAATTCCAATAATTGCCAGCAGTGGACAAAAGGATCAGCATATCCTGTGGGCAAAGGAATGGATTTATAAAAAAATCACAAAAGATCCCAGCTTTAGTAAAAAATATAGCCCGCGCGTATATGAAAATGGTTCAAAATTTCAAGTCAGACAAACTGAATTTACCATTTTCATTTCAGAATCTGATAAAAGAATAAATGGAGTTGGAAAAAGAATTAAGACCAATATTTTTATTGAACTTCCTAAAAATTTAGATTCCATAGCCAGTCAAAAAATGATTAGCGACATCATGAGTAAAGTTATGTCTACAACCTATTTAAATGGAGTCAAATCAAGAGTTCAATCTATCAACGAAAAGTTTTTTAAACAGGAAATCAACTCGATCAGATTAAGAAACAATAACAGCAATTGGGGATCATGTAGTACAAACAAGAACATTAGTCTTTCTTCCAGACTCTTGTTGTGTCCTGATTTCATTCTTGACTATATAATAATACACGAATTATCTCATCTGGTGCACCACAACCATTCAAAAGCATACTGGAATCTTGTAGAATCGGTGATGCCTGACTATATGACTGCTGAAAAATGGTTAAAAAAACATGGTGAAGAATATCACTGGTAAATTTTATATAATTGAATATCAATTATTTATAAGTTTATAATTTAATTTTTCATACTTAATTCAATTATTTTGCAACGTTTTATAATTAAGCGACTCTTTATATTACAAGACAGCCACAATCAAACAAAATGGAGTCCCTTGTAGAAAGAGTAAAAAGAGCCGACCAGAGAGCGTGCAGGGAATTGTATGATCAATTCAGTAAACCCATGTACAACCTTTGTCTGAGAATGATGAATCATGAGCACGATGCTCTGGATGTCTTGCAGGAGGCTTTTGTCAAGATTTTCCAGAACATAGGTCAATTGGATCAGGAAGGATTATTGCCAGCATGGATTAAAAGAATTTGCGTGAACACATGCCTTCAGTCAATTGAAAAAAAGAAAAAATTGAGATTTGAAGACATAGAAAATACGCCTGTCCTTATAAACATGAATGATGAAGAAAATTTGGTAAATGAGGAAGAGTTTGAAAATAATCTTAATAAAATAATGTCATCTCTTAGTCTGCTGCCGGAAAAATACAGAATTGTTTTTACGATGTATGCCATAGAAGATTTTTCCCACGAAGAAATAAGCCAGATGCTGGGGATAGCAAATGCAACATCAAGAAGTCAATATTTAAGGGCCAAACAAAAGTTGGTTGAAATTTTAAAAAAAAATGAAAATTATGAAAGATCGACTCAAAGAATGTATACAACTGCATAAAACGGAACTTGATCAAAGGACACCTCCTGCAGAGCTCATTGATAAAATCCTGGATAAGTCCTTTCCTTTAAATAAAAAGGAGTCTGGTAAAACATATAAACTATTCTTTTCATCACCTTTCAAATACTATTATGCCGCTGCTTCTTTAATTCTTGGCATTGGACTGTTTTATTATTATCAAAACAATACATCCAGTTCTCCTTATTTTACCAACAATCCAATGCAAGAAATTAGTCCTCTGTTGTCCAACCAGGGATCGGTCATTGAACAAATCAATGATTCCGAAACTGATTTAAACGCTGATACCAATCTTATTAGCCAACAAGAAATCATTTCACACCAAAATAATATCGGTACCAAAATACTCAATAACAAAATCAAGTTACCTAATGAAAAACCAAATAAACTTTCATCATTATCCACAGTAGAAAAAGATCATCAAAATATTGAGTTTAATTCACAAGTTGCATCCACAATAGACACTACCGAAAACTTCATTTCTAAAGATGTTGTCGTCAACGATTCGGAAATTAAAAATAATGAAACTGATAATTTCAAAGACAATGTTTTAGAGACCAGAAATGCCCCAGTTGAGAGCAATATAAACAAAGACTTGGCATTGGAAGGCGATCAAGCCCAGTCACTGGGTAAGACAATTAGAAAGGGAATCTTTAATATGCTATCCAAAAAGACAAGTGAATGGACGGACAATACACTCACAATTAAAGAATCAGAATCTCAACATAAAACGACTATTGCAGTAGATTTTAAAAGCGAAGCTTTTGAAATGTCAAAGTCATTGTCTTTTACTACTAAATAATTTATTTAAAATTTTAATCATAAATCTGAAAATATGAAAACTGTTTTTTTATCTCTATTGCTCGGTATCCAAATGATGCTCAATGCTCAAGTAACTCCACCTCCTGCTCCTCCTTCTCCACCAACACCGCCGGAACCACCTTCAATGGAAAAAAAAGAAAATGGTGACACCGTCAAAATAAAACTTGGTGACAGGGATATTTTTATTATTGAACGCAAAAGTGAAGATAAGAAGTCAAAAAAGGAGAATGATGATGATGATGATGATGATGATGATGACAAAAGCATAGATCGCAAACATTCAAATAAAGAAAATATCAATCCCGAAAAAAAACATAAGAAATCAAAGGGCGCTGATGTTGATTTTCTTGATATTGACTTAGGATTAAATCTACTACAAAGTAATAAGGTCAATAACGAAGTTTTGGTCAATGATCTTGAAAATAAACCATTTAGTTCCTGGTCCTGGACTCTCAACTTTCTACCTACTAAGATATATTTAGGGAGTAAAAATGTACAGCTCATGACATCTTTAGGTTGGAGAATTGGAGAATTAACTTTTAAAGAAAAACTGAGTTTTGAACCAAATCAAACCTTGGTATATACAAAGGATGATAAAGTTAAAGTATCCAGTATGGATTTCCAACATTTACAAATACCTCTTATGTTATACTTCCAAAGCAACAAAATTAAAGGCCTGGGAAGAATTGGAATGGGTGTAGGGGGCTATGCTGGAGTGTTGGTGCATCAGGAATCAGAAGTGAGAAGGGAGGATGTCAGGAGAAAAATCGAAACCGAAGAAGACTTTGGTTTTAACACATATCGCTATGGTCTTAGCAGTAGAATTGATATAGGCGCTTTAAAGTTCTATGCCAACTATGATCTTAGTCCTACCTGGGAAAAAAATGACTTTCGGACTTTGGAGTGCGGAATCTGGTTAGATTTCTAATTCTCTTATAAAATTTAAGGTATCGTTTTACTTTCTTCTAAATGTGGTAAGCCTGCAATGATGATTGCGGGCTTTTTTTATTTTAAGATAGAATGTCATTAACTGCCTTATTTTTACTCCACAAATTAACCCGTGAAAATCAATAAATCGCTCTTACATGAAAAGGCCTTACAATTAGGTTTTGACCAAATAGGTATTGTTAAGGCGCAAAAATTAGACAAGGAATCAAAACAACTTGAAGAGTGGTTGAATAAAAATTATCATGGTGAAATGCATTACATGGAGCGTTATTTTGACTTACGCACCGACCCAACATTGCTTTTACCAGGGTGCAAATCTGTCATTGTGTTGAGCATGAATTATGATCAACCCACACAAGAATCTAAACCAAATAAACCAAAAATATCAAAATATGCTTTCGGGAAGGATTACCATAAGGTCATTAAAAAACAATGCAAAAAATTGATTGCATACCTGAAGGTTTTATATGGAGATATTCAAATCCGGGCATTTGTTGATTCGGGTCCAATAATGGAAAGAATTTGGGCAGAAAAAGCTGGAATTGGTTGGAATGGCAAAAACACACTTAACATAAATCCAAAAAAGGGTTCTTATTATTTTCTAAGCTGCATTCTTACGGATTTGGAGTTTGAATATTCCCAGTCCATAAGGGATCATTGTGGAACTTGTAAAAGATGTATCGATGCTTGTCCAACCGGTGCAATTCATCAGGATGGTTATCTGTTGGATGCCTCAAAATGCATTTCCTACCTTACTATTGAGTTAAGAAATGCCATTCCGGAAGAATTCAGACCCAAAATGGAAAACTGGATTTTCGGATGTGATATTTGTCAGGAAGTGTGCCCGTGGAACCGCTTTTCTGTCCCCTCAAAGGTTGAAGATTTCAAACCAAATCAAGATTTATTGGACCTGACTTTATCAGAATGGTTAGAAATTTCAGATGAAACCTGGAATAAATTATCATTCGAATCACCCATTAAAAGAGCAGGAAAGGGAAATTTTCAAAGAAATATCCGCTTTATTTCCTGAAAGTATACAATCCATTATCATTTTGTTTTGTTGTCTAAATGTGTGATTTAACATCAGAATCCTTACTTTTACGCCATTATTCAAAATAGCCATATATGAAGCTGAATCTTAAAATTTGGAGACAAAAGTCACCTGCCCAGAAAGGTGGTTTTGAAAAATATTCCGTAGAGGCCAATGAACATATGTCATTTCTTGAAATGCTGGATGTGCTGAACCAGGACCTGATTGATGAGAAAAAAGAACCAGTCGCATTTGATCATGATTGTCGTGAAGGAATCTGCGGAGCTTGCAGTATGGTTATAAATGGCAGACCTCATGGTCCAAACAGTGGAACCACCACCTGTCAGTTGCATATGAGATTTTTTAAAGAAGGCGATACAGTTGTAGTAGAGCCTTTTAGAGCCAGGTCATTCCCTGTAATTAAAGATCTGGTGGTGGATAGAGGAGCCTTTGATAGAATAATCCAGGCAGGTGGATATATATCTGTCAACACAGGTCAAGCAATGGATGGAAATTCCATCCCAATTGAAAAAGACTTGGCATCGAAGGCTTTTGATGCTGCCGCTTGCATAGGCTGTGGAGCTTGCGTTGCGGCCTGTCCCAATGGGTCTGCCATGCTCTTCACTGCTGCCAAAGTTTCTCATCTGGGATTGTTGCCCCAGGGTGAAGTGGAAAACTCAAGGAGGGTATTGAATATGATTAAACAAATGGATGAAGAAGGTTTTGGTATGTGTTCTAATGTAGGTGCTTGCGAAGCTGAATGTCCAAAAGAAATATCCCTTGAAAATATAGCCAGATTGAACAGATATTACACCACCGCAGTCTTAACTTCAGACCTTAAATCTTAAATTTCAATAGTTTCCCTGGCCAAGTGCCAGCATAATGTGCGCTAGATGGTGTTTGCCATGCCAGCTGTACATCCCAATAGACTCGCCCAACGTGATTAATCTATTGTGTCCCGGGTGAAAAAAACTTTTTTTCAATTCCTCATGACTTAAACTGGACAAAAATACTGTCCACCTTTGATGCAAGGCATCTAGCAATTGTAGGGATATTTGAACATCCACATCTTTTACATCTTTCATTACGGACCACAATCCTTCATTATATGGGTTAATGATTGGTGTTTGCTCAGAAGCTGCCAGCTTATGGCGGACGTAGGCATTGATATGACTGTCGGCAAGGTGATGTACAAGTTGACGGATCGTCCAACCCCCATTTCTATAGGTCAATGCAAGATTTACATCCTTACCATGGTTGACTAAGTTGGAAAGCAGACCTGGAACACTTGCAATGTCAGCTATCCAGGCAATTATCATTTCTGAATCAATAACCTCAGGCGAACTCCATTTACCAATTGGGTATTTTAACTTTTCTAAATCCATAATAATAATTAAATAACTGCAAAATTACAAGGAGCAATGTTACACTATTAATAAATTGCAGCTCCAAATCAATTAATATTAATTTTAGGAAATCCATTAAATATGAAATTAGTCGAAACCCTCACAAGCTATTTGACCCCCGACCTAATTAAAAAGGCGTCTGAATACTTAACAGAATCTGAACATGCTACCGTTAAGGGCTTTAATGCAGCTATACCATCCATTCTCGGAGCAATTATTCATGACTCCTCTAATAAAAGTACCATGGACCAAATCTGGGATTTAGTTACCCAAATGGATAACGAATCTTTTGATTTAGAAAATCTGGAAAATCTTTTTGAAGGAAAATATGAAAACCGGTTAGAAAACAGGTTTGGAAGCATACTGCTTGAAGTATTATTTGGTCAAAGATTTCAGGCCGTTAATCAGGAACTTAGCAATTATGCAGAATTTAAAAGTGAAAACTCTGCATCTAAATTATTGAATTTAACAGCTCCACTGGTCCTTGCTTATTTAAAAAAGAAAGCACTTTTAGAAGACTATGGTATTAGCGGATTGACCATGTGGTTAGGGAGTTTTAAAAAAGAGGTTCAAACTTCAGTACCCTCTTCACTTTTTTCAATTTTAAACTTTGGAAATCCCGGAGAAAATTTAGATAAAATGACTTCCGCTCCAACCTATGAGCATGACCATTCAAATAATAATTGGGGGATGTGGTTAATAGGATTACTTGCATTACTCGCCTTTTTGTGGTTTGTTATGAAAAGTTGTAATAAAAATGAATGGAACAACAATAAGGAAAGTACAACCTTAAAAATTGATTCTACAACAATTAAAACTGGCGATCAAACCAAAGAAATAGATAACACTGCTGACGGACTTATAGCCAAACTCGATTCTGTAGTCCAAGCGAAGTGGGCAATATTGGGAAAGCCAATCAAGCTTTCACTGCCCGGTGGAATAGATATAAATATTCCTGAAAAAGGGGTTGAGGCCAGGTTAGTTAACTTTATCGAAGATAAAAACAAGACAATTGATAAAACAACTTGGTTTGATTTTGACAGAATCCTTTTTGAAACTGGATCAAGTAAGCTCAATCCTGCTTCACAAATTCAAATCAATAACATTACCGCCATATTGAAAGCCTTCCCACAGGTTAATATCAAAGTGGGAGGTTACACAGATAATGTAGGCGACCCAAAGGTTAATCAAAAATTATCACAGGCCAGAGCTGAAATGGTAATGTCTGCACTGCTTACCAATGGGATTGAGTCTAGAAGAATGGAGGCTGAAGGTTATGGTCAGGAACACCCTGTAGGTGATAATAAAACGGAATCCGGAAGAGATTTAAATCGTAGGGTTTCCTTAAGGGTAACAAAAAAATAGTTTCTTCTTAAAAGTTATAATTAATATTTAGAAGAGCCGCTGCTATTTTACAGCGGCTTTTTTCATATTTAATTCTTCAGCTAAATATTGTCCTGTAAAAGATTCCTTCACCTTTGCAACTTGTTCAGGTGACCCATAGGCAACAACCTTTCCCCCATGTTTTCCTCCCTCAGGCCCTAAATCCAGAACAACATCCGCTACTTTAATGACATCCAGATTGTGCTCTATTACCATGACGGTATTTCCTCTATCCACTAGTTTTTGAAGGACATTTAGTAAATGTTTGATATCTTCAAAATGCAATCCGGTTGTTGGTTCATCTAAAATATATAATGTCTTTCCGGTATCCCTTTTAGAAAGCTCTTCAGCCAATTTAACGCGTTGGGCTTCTCCGCCTGACAACGTTGTTGCCTGTTGTCCTAAAGTGATATAATCGAGACCAACATCCCTTAATGTTTTTAATTTTCGATAAATGGCAGGCAAATGCTCAAAAAATTCGGTGGCTTCTTCTACAGTCATATCTAATACATCACCGATTGATTTTCCTTTATACAATACTTCAAGTGTTTCTCGGTTGTAACGCTTACCATGACAACTTTCACAATGTACCTGGACATCGGGAAGAAAATTCATTTCAATGATTCTCATTCCTCCACCTTCACAAACTTCACAACGTCCTCCGGATACATTGAAAGAGAATCTTCCTGGTTTATAGCCCCGTATTTTAGATTCGGGGTGATTCGAAAAAAGATTCCTGATCTCAGTGAAAACGCCTGTATAGGTTGCAGGATTTGATCTGGGTGTTCTACCAATAGGATTTTGATCAACCTCAACCACTTTATCCAAATGCTCCAACCCTTCAATTTTATCAAAGGATAATGGCTTTTGAAGGCTGTTGTAAAAATACTCTCTTAGAATTGGATAAAGAGTCTCGTTGATCAGGCTTGACTTTCCGCTTCCGGATACCCCAGTTACACAAATGAAACATCCCAAGGGAAATTTTATACTCAAATTCTTCAAATTATGTCCCTTTGCCCCAATTAAGCTTAAATACTGACCATTTCCTTTTCTTCTTTGCGTTGGTATCTCTATTGAAGCTTTACCGGAAAGATAACTTGCAGTTAGGGAATTCTGATCCTTAATAAACTCTGAGGGAATTCCTTGTGAAACTATATCCCCACCATGCTTTCCAGCACCCGGACCCAAATCAATGATGTAATCACATGCCATCATGATGTCTTTGTCATGTTCGACTACTATTACAGTATTGCCAATTTGGGTTAATTCCCGAAGCGATTTAATTAATCTGTGGTTGTCTCTTTGATGCAGTCCAATGGAGGGTTCATCCAGGATGTAGGTTATACCTGTGAGTTGCGATCCTATTTGGGTGGCTAATCTGGTCCTCTGGGACTCTCCACCAGAAAGGCTCATTGTTGGACGGTCTAATGAAAGATAATCTAATCCGACGTACAACAAAAAATCCAATCGTATTTTGATTTCCTTTATAATGTCTTTACTGATTAACTTTTGTCTGTCAGATAATCTATTCTCCAATCCATCAAACCATTTCATCAGATCTGAAATATCCAATCTGGCTAATTCTGCAATGTTTTTTTCATCAATCTTAAAAAACAAAGAATCCTTTTTTAGCCTCGTTCCCCCACAAGCCGGACAATCCTGGATGGACATAAAATCTTCTGCAAACTGCCTGATTTTCTCCGAACTGGTATCTTTATACCACCTTTTCAACATGTTACATAAACCTTCATAAGCTAAGTGATAAGTACCTTCAAACCAGGTTGAACCTGGTGGTGCAGGAAAACTATCATCTCCTCCGTATAAGATAGTATCCAGGGCCTTTTTAGGAATTTTTTTAATTGGGGTTTGGTAATTGAATTTATATCGGTCAGCTATTTGTTTTAGTTGTTTATAGGTTAGAGTATCTCGTACTTCACCGAGTGGAACAATCCCTAATTCTGAAATAGATTTCGCGTCATCGGGTATGATCTGATCTAAGTCTGCTTCATGTATCTGTCCAAGACCTTTACACTCCGGACATGCTCCATATGGGGAGTTAAATGAAAAAGTATTTGGAGATGGTTCATCGTAAGATAGTCCTGTAAGTGGATCCATCAGTCGTTTACTAAAAGGAAATAATTCTGAATTATCCTGATCTTGAATAAATACAACATCATTACCCATTTTCAATGCTGTAGCAAGACTATAATTAAGCCTTTCTTCTCTCTCTTTTATAACTTGAATACGATCAATAACTACTTCAATGTCATGTGTTTTAAACCTGTCCAATTGGAGTCCGGGTTTGAGATCAATCACTTGACCATCCACTCTCATCTTATTGAATCCCTGCTTTCTCACTTGATCAAATAGCTCACGATAATGCCCCTTCCTTGCCCTGACCAAAGGTGCAAGGATAGAAATGTGCTTTTGATCGAACTTTTCGAAAATAAAGGAAATCATTTGATCTTCTGTGTACCTCACCATCTTTTTACCAGTTGCATGGGAGTAAGCATCAGCCGCTCTTGCAAACAACAACCTCAATAAATCATATATTTCAGTTGTGGTACCAACTGTTGATCTTGGATTCCACCCAGTAGTCTTTTGCTCGATGGAAATAACAGGACTTAGTCCATCAATTTTTTCCACATCCGGCCTTTCAATGGAGCCAATAAATTGCCTGGCATAATGGGAAAAAGTTTCCATGTAACGGCGCTGACCTTCTGCATAAATAGTATCAAATGCCAAAGAGGATTTTCCACTTCCAGAAATGCCTGTAATAACTACCATTTCATTTCTGGGGATTTTGACCGACACATCTTTCAGATTGTGCTCCTTTGCTCCATAAACTTCAATAAATTCGAACTCTTCCTGCTGCTTCATGAAATAAAACCTCAAAGGTATTACATATTGTTTTGCTAAACCACTTCAAACTATGTAAAATAAATAAATAATAAATTAGGTAGAGGTAACTTAAATTTGCTGTCAATGCATAAATTTCAAATTCTTAATCCTCTGGAGATACCTGGAAACATACAGTATCAATCAGGACTTTGTAAATATGGACCATTGAGTGTTTCTTTTTTTGAAAATGGATTGCTAAATTGTCATTTCATGGAAGAAGAAAAATTTATTATTCAAATGAATAATGAATTCCCGAATACTCGATTTACTCCAGTTGAGAATAATGGTTATCGGAAAATTATTGATTTTATCGAAGGCAAAACCGATACCTCTTTTGATTTACTTATCCGAGGCACTGAATTTCAATTGGCTGTTTGGAATCAACTTTTAGAAATTACAAGGGGTCAAACTTTGAGTTATAAAAATTTGGCAGCACGTTCTGGATATCCCAATGCCATAAGAGCAGTTGGTGCAGCTGTGGGAGCAAATTCTTTTGCCTTTCTCGTTCCTTGCCACAGAATACTTTATTCAAATGGAAATACAGGCCATTATCGGTGGGGTAGCGAATTGAAAATTAGGATCCTGGAAGATGAAATTCCAGGATTAATTTTAAAATATTCCAAAACACTTTTTGATGATAGAGGTTAGTAAATTAGATTTTGATCTGCTAATTCCAAAAGAAATAATTGACCAAAAAGTTGTCAACCTCGCTAAAGAAATTGACAATTTTTATACATCAAATAATACAAACCCTGTACCCATAATAATTATGGACGGGGCTTTCATTTTTGCAGCTGACTTATTAAGACACATGACTTTAGATCTGAATCCTGTGTTTACAAAAATCTCTTCCTATTCGGGAATTCACCAAGAGAAAATAATTCAATTCAAAGAAACTGATTTTACATTTTTACAAAATCAATCAGTTTTAATCATTGAAGATATTTTAGACAGTGGAAATACTATGACAGCCTTTCTTGAATTAATAAAAAAATTTGGCATAAATGATATAAAAATATGCTCACTTCTTGTTAAACCAGAAATACTTAGGAAGGATGTAAAAGTTGATTGGTTCGGTTTTGAAATTTCGCCCTTATTTGTTATAGGGTATGGTATGGATTACAACGGTTATGGAAGAGGTTTAGCAGATATTTATCAGTTGCATATAGATTAAAACGAATTCAATTTTTTATGGATTAACTTCGTTAATTCAAGCTGAGTTAATTCTTATATTACTTGAAGACTTAATTATATTAAATTTTGCTTTTCGTAATTCAATAATTTACTACCAAATAGCCATATCAAAAAGTTTCCTATTTTCTTTAGTGATATTCGCTTGTTGCCCCCAAATATGAAATAGTGCTATGCCCAATTTTCGTGCTATTCCATCCAAATAATTAATGTCCTTTGAAACTGATTCTATGATATTATCAATGGCCAATTGTGCTTGCCCGGATAGTAAATTCAGTTTTATTAAATTCAATAATTCCCCTGACTTGGAATTAAGATCAAATTCAGTACCCATAAAACTTCTGATCACTTCAAAGTCTTCCTTTAATTCAAGTAGAGTTTTTTTATCCTCTCCAATACTTATTCTATGCATTGCCTTTTCAGGTTCAAAGAAAATTTCATGTTTCGCATATGCTATATTTGCTTGTTGATGATCCGGAAAGGAATATATAAATTTTTCAAGTTCCTGCATGAATTCAGGATCAGGAATATTTTTTTGGTTGCTCATTAACTGAATAAATCCTTCATCAACAGGTTCAGTTTCTTCATTCAATAATAAAGATAAGTTTTTATCCAAAAACTTTCTTACAGTTGCTTTCGTCTGAGCTCCTGAAAATTCATCTGCAATTTTTCCTTCATAAATGAGTTTGCAATGTGGAATGCTCTGTATCTTAAAATAACTGGCAATTTCCTGATGTTCTTCTGTATCGATTTTAATTAGTTCCCATTTACCTTTATCCTCAATATACAATTCTTCCAATATTGGACCAAGTGTTTTACATGGTCCGCACCAGTCTGCCCAAAAATCAATTAAAACCGGTTTGACAAAACTCAAGTCAACTACATCCCTTTTAAAATCAAAATCCTGTTTCATATATCTTATAAAATGCCATCTTTAAAACCAACAATTAAATAATGGCTTTCGTTCATACCCAGTTTGGAAACAAGATTATTTATTCTTTAAAATACAATTTTATTCACTTGCCTCTTTAATCAATTCTGCTGCTTTCTCTGCAAGCATCATAATCACCCCCTGAGTGTTACTACTTGTTATAACAGGGATGGAGGAACCATCCACCACTCTCAGTCCCTCAATTCCTTTGACTCTAAGTTTGGAATCAATTACTCCATGAGACAGATCAGACATCGCACAAGTTCCAACAGGGTGATAAAGAGTTTGGCTGTATTCCCTAATCAAATCCAAGTAATCATCGTCATTTTCAGGTTCAATTTTGGGAATCTCAATTCGACTGATATAATTTTTTAATGGTGCTTGATTGCATATATTCAAAGCTTCTTTTAAGCCGGTAATCATCATCTTTAGATCAGATTCATGGCTATAATATTTAGGATCAATACAAACTTGATCCTTTTCTTTGGTAGAAGTAATGTGTACAGATCCCCTACTTTTTGGATGAAGCAACATAGGTCCAAGACTAAAGCCATTTCCTCCTGGTCTGATAAATCCATGCTTTATGAAAAATAAGGGTCCAAAATGAAACTGAATTTCTGGTCGGCTATCTTTCTCAATTGGCTTAGTAAATCCTCCTGCCTCTGCAACATTGCTACTTAAAGCAGAATTTTTTCCAAATATATATTTAACTGCTTCATTAAACTTTCCTAATGGTTCATTTAAAATATCCAGAGACTTATGCGGGTCTACCCTAAAACCAAAACCACATACCAGATGGTCTTGTAGGTTATTCCCAACATTTTGATCTGCTTTTACTATTGGAATTTCCAAATTTGCAAGCAAATCGGGATCCCCTATTCCCGATCTTTCCAGAATTGCTGGTGATTGAAAAGCTCCAGCTGAAATAATGATTTCTCTTTCAACTTCGATAGAATATTTATTACCCTTTATAGATAAGACAATACTTTTTGCTCGGTGATTACTTATTTCAACCTTTTCAACCCAAGCCTGTGTAGTCAAAACCAAATTTTGACGATGCTCTATAGGTCTCAAATACGCGTCAGATGCAGATTTCCTTTTTCCATTTTGAATATTTTTTAGAAAAGGCATGACACCAAATTGCACCGTTGAAACTGGCTCATGAACAGGGTAACCTAATGTCCTGGCTGATTCGAGGAAAGATTTACTTAGAGGATGCAAATAATAGCGTTCAGCAGATTTCGCTTCTTGCCTAAGATCGTGAGAAAATCCTAGAGTTTTTTCTACTTTGATCATATGCTCCTTGCAATTCGCCCACTTCCATCCTTTGGCGCCACCAGATTCCCATTCCGATAAATCATCCGGGTGTGGCCTGGTAAATATCATTGCATTTATGTTGCTGCATCCTCCGACTAATTTACCCCTTGGACTATACATACGCTGGCCATTTAAGCCTTTCTGCGGAATCGAATAATCCTTCCAATCATATTTGCTAAGAAATAATTCAGAAAATGCAGCGGGAATTTTAATCAATTGATTTGATGTCTTTGGCCCAGCTTCCACCAGCAAAACTTTAATTTTGGGATGTTCGCTTAGCCTATTAGCTAGAATACATCCAGCTGAACCCGCACCTATAATGATATAATCAAATTTCACTTGCATGCAAGATAGTAGATTCAATCAAATCTAAAAAGTTATTTGAATGCTAGTTCCGTAAATCTTAAAATACAGTTTACCTTTGGGTAATTAATCATTGAATATGCGTTTCTTAAATCTTTTTTCATTAATAATTATTCTCTTTTCATCCTGTAAAGATAAAATCCCAGAAATAAAACCTGAATATCTTGAAGTCAATAAAGAAAATCTTCAGGGGACATGGCAGAATCGTACAAGCAATAGTCCTGATTTTGAGATCGTTGGTGACAGCATGTTGTTTTTGCAAGGAGATCAGCCGAAGGCCTTTCCATATCAATTGGTAAAGGATAGTCTTATTATTTATTTTACAAGTTTTGACTATTCTTATAGAGTAATTCTATTTAAATCCGATTCCCTCCATCTTTTAGATGAACAAAATCTCAACACCTTTCTCCGCGTCAAAAAATAATTATTTTCTAAAATTCAATTTTGAATTTTATTGGTAATGAGTAACTGACCGATACAGTTTTACCGTGATTTCTTCCGGGTATCCAATTGGGCATAGCTGAAATAACCCGCACCGCTTCCTCATCACAACCACCTCCAATTGTCCTTATGGCGCGTACATTACTTACTTTCCCAAAAGGATCGATTACAAAATTTACTATGACGATACCTTCAATTCCATTTTCCCTCGCTATCACAGGGTACTTTATATTTCGTGACAAATATTTGTACATTTCAACTAAACCACCATTAAATATGGGCATCTCATCTGCATATTTCAAAGGTTCGTCATCAACAGAAAATCTTGTTTCATTCTCAACTGAAAATGCATCTCCATCAATTACTCCTGAAGCGGAACTCTCACTGCCAAATAATACTCCATCAAAAAGTTTAACATTTTCATTAGACAATTCTTTCTTTTCCTCTATAATTTCCTCATCGCTCACAACTTTTATCGGATCAGAATGGGTGAAACTTTTCGCATTTGAATATGATTTAATGGGATTATTGGGTCTTACAGGAATAATCACATCAAAATCCTGCAGTTCTATTGGCGGAAAGTACTTTAGAATAGAGTTTTGTTCATCATTTTTAGTCAAACTCATACTGAGTAAAAGAAAAAACCCAATTACCAAAATCGAAGAACCAACAATTCCAATTAATAAATGATCTGCATAAGATTTCCTGAGCAAATACGCACCGTATCCCTTGTTGCGATTTTCAAATACCAGCTCGTCTAATGGCAGGCTTGAGTTAAAAAAGGTTTTCATATGCGAGTAGTTTTATTACTATACTAACGCATAGTCAAAATACAACGCTCCCTAAAATGTAATTAAAATTAGATACATTAAGTTAATTCATGATTCAAAGAGCTTAAAAAGCTATTTTTTTGACAAAAGGTCTCTGATTTCAGTCAATAGACTTTCGGATGTGGGGCCTGCAGGGGCAGCAGCTTCTTCTTTTTTCATGGAATTCATTAACTTAACAATAGAAAACATAAAAAAAGCAATAATGACGAAGTTAATGATTGCAGAAAAAAAGTTACCATAAAAAATTGCATTCTCAGGTTTTATAACTTTTCCTTCAGTACTTAATACAGCTTCATCAAGAACTATTTTTGCCTCTTTATAGTCACCTAATTGAAAAATCTTGGCTACCAGTGGCATAAACATCCCATCCACAAAAGATGTCACAATACTCGTAAACGCAGTGGCCATTACCAAACCAACAGCAATGTCAATTAGGTTTCCCTTTAACGCAAATTCTTTGAATTCCTTAAACATGGGTTAAGTTTTATAGTATGAAAAAAACTTTTGACCTAAGTATTTCATCAAGTCACCCATAAAAATATACATTAATTTATAATCAGATGAGTTCTTTCCTAATTTTATTTAATGCAGATCCTTCAACCAGCCATTCGATCTGTTGCTGGTTATAGGTATGATTTAATAAAATCGTATCTACATGCCCATCAGAATGATTCAAAATCAATTCCAGTTGCTTTCCGGGGGTCATGTTCTCGTAACCTTTAATTTCTAATAGATCATCCTGTCTGATTAATTCATAGTCAGTAGGTTGGGCAAAAGTTAAGGCAAGCATTCCTTGTTTTTTCAAATTTGTCTCGTGAATCCTTGCAAATGATTTTACAATAACAGCCATTACGCCCAGATGTCTTGGTTCCATAGCTGCATGTTCTCTGGAAGACCCTTCCCCGTAATTTTCCTCCCCAACAACTACTGTGCTAATTCCATTTGCTTTATACGTTCGAGCAGATTCAGGGACCCCCATATATTCATTTTTGTGCAGATTGAGTACTTTGTTAGCCTCACCGTTGAAATAGTTTGTAGCTCCAATCAGACAATTATTTGATATATTTTCTAAATGCCCTCTAAATTCAAGCCATGGCCCTGCCATTGAGATATGATCGGTAGTACATTTTCCTTTCGCCTTGATAAGCACTCGCATTCCCTTTAATTGGCCAGATAAGATGGGCTTGAAAGGTTCTAAAATTTGAAGTCTCTTACTTGTTGGACTGATGTTGATTTGAATTTCATGTCCATTTTCAGCGGGGGCAACATACCCTGCGTCCTCCACATCGAATCCTTTTGGTGGAAGTTCATGCCCAACAGGTGGATCAAGTCTCACCTGAAGCCCCTCTTCGTTTTCTAAAGTATCCGTCAAAGGATTAAAACTTAAGGTGCCGGCGATAGAAAGAGCTGTTACAATTTCAGGGGAAGCCACAAAAGCGTGGGTATTTGCATTTCCATCATTCCTTTTCGAAAAGTTTCTATTGAAGGAAGTTATGATAGAATTCTTTCTGGAAGGGTCTACATTATGCCTGGACCATTGACCAATACAAGGACCACACGCATTTGCGAGAACGACACCACCCATTTTTTCAAAGTCCGTAAGTAATCCATCCCTTTCAATTGTATAGCGAATTTGTTCTGACCCCGGAGTTACGGTGAACTCTGATTTAACCTTTAATTTCTTTTCAACCGCCTGACGGGCTAAGGAAGCAGCTCTGGATAAGTCCTCATAGGAAGAATTTGTACACGACCCAATCAAACCAACATCAAGTTTTTCAGGGTAATTATTTTCCTTAACAGCTTTTGCAAATTCGGAGATAGGCCAAGCAAGATCTGGGGTATACGGCCCATTCACATGTGGCTCAAGGGTAGAAAGATCAATATGAATGACTTGATCAAAATATTTTTCTGGAGAAGCATAGCATTCGGGATCACCTGTAAGTTCACTTGCTATTTGATTACAAAGTTCGGCAACAGAAGACCTCCCGGTTGCCTGAAGGTATTTGGCCATAGATTCATCATAACCAAAAGTAGATGTTGTGGCTCCGATTTCTGCACCCATATTACAGATGGTTCCTTTACCTGTACAGGAAAGAGATCTTGCGCCCTCCCCAAAGTATTCTACAATTGCTCCTGTGCCTCCTTTTACCGTCAGTATTCCTGCAACTTTAAGAATGACATCTTTTGCAGATGTCCAACCATTTAGTGCCCCTGTTAATTTTACCCCAATGAGTTTCGGCATTTTCAATTCCCAGGGCATTCCAGACATTACATCTACTGCATCCGCACCTCCTACTCCAATGGCTACCATACCTAATCCTCCAGCATTTGGTGTGTGGGAATCTGTTCCAATCATCATTCCTCCGGGAAATGCATAATTCTCTAGTACGATCTGATGAATAATCCCTGCGCCGGGTTTCCAAAAACCAATTCCATATTTTGTTGAAATGCTTTTCAAAAATTCGAAAACCTCTGCATTTTCAATATTTGAGGTTTTAAGATCCTGGTCTGCCCCATCCTTTGCTAAAATTAAATGATCGCAATGGACTGTACTGGGTACAGAAGTCTTTGCCTTACCACACGTCATAAATTGAAGTAGAGCCATTTGTGCTGTTGCATCTTGCATTGCCACCCTGTCAGGAGCAAAAAAGACATAATCTTTACCTCTAACATATTCTTGGATAGGAGACTCGGGATGGAGATGACCATAAAGGATTTTCTCACTCAGGCTTAATGGTCTGCCTAATACAGATCTTACAGTTTTAACCTTATTACTAAAGTTTTCATAATGCTTTTTTAATAGATCAAAATCAAACGGTTGTGACATGTGCCTTTATGTTAAAATTATTTAATATTCTTGCTTTCAAGCTGCAAATCTACTCGTATCTAGTGGGAAAACAAAGCCAAAACAACTTTTAACCATGTAGTTACCCTAACAAATAAATAAGAAAATAGATGATAAGAAATTTAAATTTATAGGAACAAAACAGAATTCTGGCTTAAGCGTTTCTTTATCAAATGAAACTATTAAGAGTCCTTATTATTTGTTTTTTATTTGTTTCGTGTCAAAGACAGGAGAATGGTCAATATAAACTGGAGTACCTCTTGGATTTTGACATTCAGGCTGGTTCAAACCCGCTATTAACACATGTCTATACCAGTCTAATACCAAGTTTTTGGACAGGATTCCTTTCCTCTAATTCCCTTGATAACAGCAAGATATCCATGATCAGGATAAAATCAATAAAAATTGAACCTTTGCTTTCCGGCCCTATAAGTTATGGCTTTTTTGAGGAGGTGAGAGTTTTCATTTCTGATCCTGGAGATAAGGGATCTAAAATTCAAATCGGAAGTGCTTACCCTGTTCCAAACGAATCAGTGGGGGAACTTTTTTTATTACCTGGTTTAACAAATGTTCTCCCTTATGTCCGTCTTGACGCATTTGAATTGAGTGTAAATCTCAGATATCGCAATATCCCTCAATCAAATTCTGACCACAGAATTACAGTTGAATTTGATGTCTTTGTAAAATAATGCGAATTCTAAAGTTTCTTATTTTATCTTTTAAGATATAAATGCCTTTGACCAAAAATTCTGGGTAATTTAAATAAAGTTTAGTCATAAATATTCATCTCCATTTACTTAAATTTAATGGATATTTTTCTCTTTCATGATTCCATTAAGCCAACGCAACATAATAAAGCCAATCAATGCAGCTGCACCAAGCAGTGCAAAATTAACCAGGAAATAAATTGATTTATCACTGTACCCATCCCAGCTGCTTGCTAAAACGCCGGATAACTTATTTCCTATACTTGTAGCTAAAAACCATCCCCCCATCATTAAGCTGGTAATGTGTGCCGGGCTTAATTTGGAAACTAGTGATAAGCCCATCGGACTTAAAAATAATTCACCCACAGTGATTACACCATAACTAGCAATTAACCACCAAACACTAACTTTCTCTGACCCGTTTGCCCCTGACTTGACTGCAGCTACCATAACCAATACCGCCAGAGCAGATATCAATAAACCATACGCAATTTTTGTGGTAGTGTTTGGCTCTCTATTTTTCCTTCTGAGAAAGGTAAAGAAAGCCACAACCAAAGGGGTAAGTATAATTACCCAACCAGGATTAATGGATTGACTCAAACTTGTAATCCAAAGGCTAATTTTGGAACCTTCTGTTGGAAGTTTTTCTTTTGGAATATTTCTAAAATACACAGGGTAATTATATTCCTTGAGAATTACACCAGATTCTTTTTGTATTCGGAACAGTTCATCATATTTTGCTACAGAATCTAATTTATATTCAAGGGGTTTAGCCTGTTTCAATGCGAGAAAAACCTTTTCTGTAGTTCCAGTTACTTCTCTGTTCGTATAGCGATCAGCCCATGTATTTAAAGCTGATCCGTTTTGTTTAAATACCGCCCAAAACAAAATAACAACTAAAAATATAGCCAATAAACCTGCAATGGGGCGTTTATCTTCCAAGGTTGCTTTTTTCCACAATGAAAAATAAAAGTACAAAACTGGAATACATGCAAAAATAAAAGCATCCGTACTGTCACTACCAAAAATATTTCCGCCGGGATTGCTGTCCGTGGTCACGCCATTGATCAGCCAACCTAAAATACCAGCAATCAAACTTGGAAATAATATTAAAAATAATATTCTGGTAAAACTCATTTCACCTTCTCTCACTCCTTTGATCACATCGGCATCTTTATAATGCCTAGTCCCTACAATAAATACAATCACACCAATGATCATACCCACTCCTGCAGCAAGGAATGCATATCCCCAACCCAACATAGTATACAATGCAGCACCAAAAAAATTACAAATAAAAGCGCCAATATTTATTCCCATATAAAAAATATTATAGCCCTCATCTTTTCGATCAATATACTCAGCTTTGTTATACACATTTCCCAGTAGTGTTGAAATATTTGGTTTGAAAAAACCATTCCCGACGATGACCAATGTCATCGCTACATACAAAATGGGTAAAGAATGAAAAAACATCATACAATATCCAATAGCCATTAGAATTCCTCCGAAAATGATTGATTTTCTATATCCAAAATATCGGTCAGCCAATAATCCTCCCAGAAATGGTGTGAGAAAAACTAATGCGATAAATGTACCGTATAGATCTGATGCCTCAGCTTCAGTCATGCCAAATCCTTCTTTAACATCTTTAAGATACAAAGTGAAAATCCCAATCATGAGATAGTAACCAAATCTTTCCCACATCTCACTAAAGAATAGAAAAGGAAGAGCTCTTGGATGTTTTCGATCTTGATTTTGATTCATGATACGGTTTGTATTTTTACTGCAATAAAAAAGGGTGAATGATTAAATTCACCCTATACTTTTAATTCAACAATTTCAATTTAATTCAAAATTAATTAACGCCATGCATCATCTTTTTTAATCGTGGCGTCAAGGAGAATAGTAGTAATGCCGCTATACCACAAAGGACCACAAATACCATAAAAAATTCATACAAACTATGGATGGTAAATCCGGCAAAAACCGGGTAATGGTCACTTATTTTATTTGTGGCTAACAATTGTAACTGTTCTGCTGTAGGCGTCACAGTTTTGTCCAAAATTGCTTTAAGGTCTATACCCAATGAAGTTGCCTTTGTATATTGTTCACCTGTGGCTGGTAAAATTGCTCCCAGTGTACCAGCAAGTGCATATCCGGAGGCATTTGACAAAAAGAACACACCAAATAATAATGAAGCGAATCTTTTCGGTGCCAACTTACCAACCAAGGATAATCCAATCGGTGAAAGACAAAGTTCTCCTAAGGTTTGAATCAAATAAAGTAAAATCAACCATTTTACTGCCAACAATCCATCGCTGCCTAAATCTTTAACATTATGTGCAATGATGAAATAGCTCAAGGCAATCAAAGCAAGTCCAATGGCTTGTTTCATAGGTGAAATAGGTTCCTTCCCATGAGCCCTTAATTTATCCCACAACATACTGAATGGGATAGCTAACATTACAACGAAAATCCCATTAAAAATCTGGACCATGGAAGGAGGCATGTTCCAACCAAGAAAATTTCTATCCGTTTGATTATCCGCAATAAATGTAAGAGAAGATCCCGCTTGTTCAAAAGCTGCCCAAAAGAATATAACAAAAAAAGATACAATATAAATTACTAAAATCCTATCTGTTTCCACTTTTGTAAGTGATTTATCACTTAAGATTAAACCAGCCAATGTAAGACCACTAGCGTAAATTAATGAATATATATAATTCTGTCCAAACCAATAGTGAAACACAAGTCCTAAAACGGAAAAGACACCGAAAGCTATAAGTATTGAAGTTTGTGAAAAAGTAGCTTTTGTAGATTCTCCTTCTTCAAAATCTGTGCTGATGTTTTTGGAAGGTAAATCACCAATTGGTCTTCCATCTGGTGTCTTAACATATTTATCTTTTAAAAAGAAAAAAGTTAAAGTTCCAATAACCATTGCAATAGCCGCGGCTAAAAAACCCCATTTGAAAGCAAATACATCCCTTGTTCCGTTAGGATCTACCACATCACCTACAATTGGGCATATAAATTGTCCTAAAAATGCACCAATATTTATCCCCATGTAAAATATGGTAAAAGCTGTATCCAGTTTATTTTTTTCACCTCTTGGGTAAAGACTTCCAACCATGCTCGAAATGTTAGGTTTAAAAAATCCATTTCCCAAAATAATCACGCCAAGCGCAACATATAAAACGGTTCTCGCCAGCTCTAAATTAGTGTCAAAAATATTTGCACTGGTAAAAAGTAATAACTGACCTATTGCCATCAATAAGCCGCCTAACATTATGCAATAACGATTCCCTAAAAATCTATCTGAAATAAATCCACCTAGCATCGGGGTTAAGTAGCATAATCCCAGAAAACCCCCATAAATAATTGAGGATTCTTCTTTTGACATGGCAAGAGCATTCACAATAAAAAGGGTGAGAATAGTTCTCATCCCATAAAAGTTGAACCGCTCCCACATCTCTGTTCCAAAGAGTACCCATAATCCCTTCGGATGGTTTTGTTTAGTTTCTGTATTCATTAGTTGTTGGTTTAATTGTTATGCTTTGTTTGAAAGTCTAAATATAGAGGATTCTCATGATTGATGAAGCAATCCATATTAATTAAATATATTAAATATATTCACATATATAAACAAGCTGTTTCCAGCACAATTACAGTAAATATAAGATTGGCTATAAGCAGTTTATCAACTAATTGTTGTCCTTTGAAATTTTTTGATCCCGGTTGGCCAATTCCCAGGCGAGAATGAATATGTGCCGTCCAATAGTTTCCATTTTATTAAAATCGATTTTCCAGGAATCATCTCCTATTCGATGATAGTCCTCATGTGTCCCGTTAAAGAAAAAAATAGATGGGATTCCTTTTTCAGCAAAATTGTAATGATCTGAACGATAGTAATATTTATTAGGATCATTCTCCCCATTATATGTGTAATCCATTATCAGATGACTATAATCATTATTCACCTTTTCATTTAATAGATGTAGTTCACTACTTATTCTATCGGATCCAATTACATAAATGTATTTTCCTTTGGATTTATATTTTTCATCTATTCTTCCTACCATATCCACATTAATGTCAACAATGGTCTGTTGCAATGGAAATTTAGGATTATTTACATAATACATACTGCCTAATAATCCTTTCTCTTCTCCAGTTAACAAAAGACACAAAACTGATCTTCGTGGACTTATTCCCTTATTTTTTGCCAACTGAAATGCTCTTGCAATTTGTGTCAAAGTAGTTGTGCCGGAGGCATTATCATCTGCACCATTAAAAACGTCCTTCCCTCTAATTCCTAAATGATCATAATGTGCGGTGAGTATGACAACTTCATTTTTTTTATCCGTCCCTTCAATATATGCCATAATATTACGTCCAGACACAGAGCTGACCTCTCTTTCCTGTTCAATCTTTATGTTTTGCTTAATTGTAAAATGTTTAGGCTTACCTTTTGATTGAATTTTTTCTCTGTATGAAATTACCTTTTTTAAAGATTTTCCCAAAAGTTTTACTGCCATGGAGGATGACAAGTGAATTGAATTGCATAATTGAATTTTTGCATATTCGTCTTTGTTCAGCAAAACGGATGGAGATAAAATAAGTCCTCGTTTTGAATCCACTAATTCCTTGAATTTGTCTTCAATAATAAGTACACATTTAACTCCATTTTTTTTTGCAGCTATTAGTTTTAGGTCCAAACTTTGCGACCAGATAGAAGCAGTTGATTTGCCATTCACATAGCTTATCCCTTTTTTTGAAAAAGGCTCGCCTTTATAAATGAGGATAACTTTATCTTTTACATCAACATTCTTATAATCATTGTATTGAGAAGATTCAATACCATAACCTAGGAAAACGATTTCGTTAATATTAATTTTCAGATCTTCATTGTCAGTTGCCAAGCTGACAAAATCCCAGATATTTTTATATGGAAATCCATTAATTTCCACATTTATATTCTTCCAGGAAATCCATTTGAAACCAACTTGTTGAAAGTAATCACCTGAATCACTTATTTTTTGAATGCCATATTCATTAAATTTTGCGGCAATGAATTCAGCCGCACGGTCATTACCTCTGGTCCCAAGCTCTCTTCCCTCACATGAATCAGAAGCCAGAAATTCTAAAATAGGTTTTAACTCAGTGGCTTTAATAGCTTCTGATAAACCAAAAACTTTATCCCGTATAATATTTTTTGTGGTATCTGGAAAATGAACTGAACTGATAAATTTCTTTTGTGATAAAACTGGTATAAGTGATAAAACAAAGCATAGTTTTAACAAAATAAATTTCATCATATCTCAATTTTATCCACCCTTCTCTGATGTCTTCCACCTTCAAAATCTTTTAAAAGAAAAGTGTCGACTATTGACTTTGCCATACTTTCATCAATGAATCTTGCGGGAAGGCTCAAAACGTTTGCATCGTTGTGAGACCTAGCTAAACTAGCTATTTCAGGGGTCCAACATAATGCACACCTAATTCCTGCATGGCGATTTGCAGAAATAGCTATACCATTTCCACTACCACAAATAACAATTCCAAATTTTGCAACATGATTTATTATTGCTGCACTTACCAAGTGACCAAAATCAGGATAATCAACGGACTCTTTATCAAAACACCCTTGATCCATTACTTTATATCCTTTGGATTCAAGATAGGTTATTAATGATTCTTTTAATTCAAATCCTGCATGATCAGATCCGATAGCAACTACTCTGGACATATAAATTAATTGTTGACCGGAGCAAGGTCATATTTAGAGAGTAATTCCTTCATTTCTTTTTCAAATTCTTGATCTTGAAGTTCACCGCTGCGCAAAAGTATTTCCCTGACAGCAGAATTTGCATAAGCTTTTTCTTGTTGGAAGCTTGATTTTAATTCTTCGGCTGAAAGAGAATTGTAAAAATTCATCATATCAGCAGTTTCAATAGCAAGAATTTTTAAATGCTTTTTGGCATCATCCAATTTACCTGCACCTACCAAACTTTGAATAAATGGCATAACTCTAAGGTCATATTGAAAATTCATATTTGGAAAACTTTCAAAATACCTTAATGCGACTGAAGCTGCTTTTTCTTTATCTCCTCTTGCTTCATAAAGTGAAGCAAGACGCATCATCATCATCCTTAAACCTTGTACACTCGGTGCATAAGAATGGTCAACAAATAATTTTTTCTTATCAAAATTCCCCCACTTAAATTTATTCATAAGGGCATCGTAGGTTTTTTCTACATCCATTTTACCAGAACCATAAATAAACATGCTACGGTCGCTAGGCGTTTTTACCGGAACTATTCTTAGAGCAAGTCCTTCCATGCTGGTAAAATCTTCAAGTCCCATCAATTTTTCACTTTGACAGGTGACAGAAAAGTAAATTGGTCTATCGTTAATATTTGAATGAATGATATCCAATACAGCGAGATCATCTTTTGTAATGTAATTAGCATTCAATGCCAATGGAATACGATTCACAACACTAGTATCCCCAGGCTGGATCATCCCACTGGCTACAGCCCTGGAAGGGTCATATTCAATAGCTACTTTTTTAGTTGGCATAAAAGTTTCAAATTCACGACCAGAACCTGCTGAAATTGGGTGGTCTTCACCAATGAATTTTAAAAACTGTCCAGAAGTCATTTCAACATCAGGAGCCCCCTCACCAGCAGGATTAAAATAGAAAATTTGATTTCTTAAAAATCCTCTATACTTTTCTGATGGGATAGACATTTTTATCGGTGGAGAGTCGTTCACTTTCCTCCTTTGAGATTCAATATACCAATCTACCGCAATCAAACTCAAATTAATTACCCTCACATCCCTTCTGATGCCTTCAACCTCCTGCGCATACCAAACCGGATAGGTATCATTATCTCCATAAGTAAAGATTATAGAGTTAGGTTGACAAGATTCAAGAATGTTTATTGCATAATCTCTTGCCGCAGTAATTCCATTCCTTGAGTGATCATCAAAATTTTGAAAACCCATAATAATTGGTGCGGAAATTACAATACAACTTGCTACAATCCCGGATAAATTTCCTGACAACTTAAATTGTCGTTTGAATAAATCAGCAAGAAACAATACCCCCAGTCCAATCCAAATACAGAATGTGAAAATTGAACCTACCAATACATAATCTCTTTCCCTTGGTTCATTTGGCGGCGAATTATTAAAAAAACACAAACCTAATCCTGTAATTAACCATAAAACCAACAATGCCAAAAAGTCATTTCGGTCTCTTCTAGCATGAAACACCACTCCCAATAAACCAAAAATTAATGGCAGGAAAAAATAAGTATTTCTTGATTGGTCTTCTCGTATTACTCTTGGGAGTTGTGATTGATTATACAATCGTTGACTATCTATTGCCGAAATTCCGGATAGCCAATGCCCATCTTTTTTATCCCAAGGAAAGAAACCTTGTTCACCATTTTCTTTACCAACAAAATTCCAATAAAAGTATCGCCAATACATCCACCCAAACTGGTATGCCCAAAGAAATTTCAAATTATAAAGCATAGTTGGAGTTCCTGTCTTGTTGTCCACAAGATAATCCATCCACATTCTGTGTAACTGTACCCTGCCCTGATCATTGTGGCTGATTCTAGGTAAGAAGATTTGATCCCGTTTGGAAAAAACATAATCAAATTTTCTATCCACCACAACATATTTGCTACCTACTCGTCCATATCTGTCCGTAGATTTAGTATCTATAGGTTTTGCATCAAAGTGAGGACCCTTCAGTAAAGACCTGTCTCCATATTGTTCCCTATTAATATATGGCAATAGTCTAACCACATCGTTAGGTGCATTCATATTAATAGGTGGATTAGCCATTGCACGCAGGAGAACAACACCTACAGGTGTATAGGAAATAGTAATCAACAAACCTGTTAAAAAAAGTTTGTAGAGCAAATCATTCCCTTTTTCTTTACTTTTCTTCAATCCATAATAAAAAATAAAGCTTAACAAAGCCACTGTTGGGACTAAGCCGGAATGAAATGGCAGACCAAATGAATTTACGCACAACATTTCAAACATACTCCACAGTTGTGGAATTCCCGATACGACAAGCGCTTGAAAAAGGACAATGCTTACAACGCCAACCAATCCAGCAATGCAAAAGCCAAGAAAACTTTTCTTTTCCCATTTCTTATAATAATATAAAATTGCTATAGTAGGAAAAGCCAATAAACTAAGTAGATGTACCCCAATCGATAAGCCGGCACTATATAAAGAAAATATTAACCATCGGTCATTTTTGGGATCATTGGAAAGGTAATACCATTTTACTGCAGCCCATAGTGTCATGGTAGTAAACATGGTAGACATGGAATAAACTTCACCTTCCACAGCGGAAAACCAAACAGATGTGGCAAAAGCTGTGGCTAGTCCTGCTACAAGGCCTGCGCCTAGTACACCTAAGTCTTGTGAAGCTTCTTCGTCTTTTCCTCTTCCATACAAGGAGATTTTACCAAATATGATAGTAACCCAACATATAAATGTTGCTGCAAAAGCCGAACAAATTCCGGACATTAGATTTACAGCAAAGGCAATTTTTGAAGGATCATCAGATAATACATCTGCTACCCAGGTAAACATTCTACCTATAATTAGAAAGAGGGGAGCACCTGGTGGGTGAACAACTTGTAATTTATATGCTCCAAGAACAAACTCTCCGCAGTCCCAAAGACTACCTGTGCGCTCTACAGAAAAGAAATACACCGTGAAGGTTATCAAAAACACTAACCATCCTGTAAGATTGACCTTATTAATCTTTGAATTCATCAGATTATCAATAGCTTATAAATTTAAAATAAATATATTTATATTAAAAACATGTAAAAGTATAAAAAAGAAAACATCCCACCAAATCAGTAAGATTCAATAGGAATGTCAATAAAACGATGTTCTGGCTTTTGAATTGCCTGAATGCGTAACTTTGCCCGACAATGTAGCTTAATTATGTTTAAATTAATTATTTATGGCCTTGCAGCTTATGCTGTTTATATTCTTTTTTTTCAAAAGAAAAAGCCAATTCCTAAGGAAAATAATACAACCAAAGGTAAGCCCAATGATTTTGTTGATTATGAAGAAATAAAATAAAATCATTTTGAATCAAATATCAACCTTTATTTTATACAAGGACCACCATTTTATTGTGGCACTCAAACCTGCGGGAATACCAGTTCAGGAAGACAAAACGGGAGATGCGAGCTTGTTGAGAATGCTGCAAGCCTATTCTAATAGAGACCTCTTTTTGTGTAACCGGATTGACAGGCCAGTTTCAGGGCTAGTCCTGCTTGCCAAAACTCCCCAAGATCAAACATCCATAAATGCGCAAATGGAAAATGGATTACTCCATAAAACTTACCTTGCTTTGGTTCAGAAAAAGGAGATCTCAAGCAATGGACAATTCAGAGATTATATGATCCATGATACCCAAAACAACAAAGCAAGGATTGTGGAAAGTGCAGAAATTTTGGGAGCAAAACTTGCAATGATGGATTATAAATGTTTGGTCAGTCTCGACAAATATCTATTGCTTGAAATTACTACGGAAACTGGCAGATATCATCAAATCCGCTGCCAATTGGGGCACCATGGTCTTTTCATAAAGGGTGATGTAAAGTATGGAGCCCGTCGAAGTAATAAAGACCGTAGCATTGGTCTTCATGCATGGAAACTAAGATTCCATCATCCCACTTTGAACAAAGAGTTAAGTTTTGAGGCTCCCTTACCAGACCACGATCTTTGGCCAATTATTAAAATTTAATTCATTAAGGAATGTCAAGAACCGAAATCAGCACATTTGGAGAATTTAGAATGATTGAACATCTTACAGATCCATTTAGCATTTATCATGATACCACAATTAAAGGTGTGGGTGATGATGCAGCAGTCCTTGATTTAGGAACAGAGAATGGTCTTTTAAGCACAGATTTACTTATAGAGGGAATACATTTTGATTTAATGTATTTCCCGTTAAAACATCTTGGTTATAAATCAGTGATTGTTAATCTCTCAGACATCTATGCAATGAATGCAATTCCACAGCAGATTACTGTTTCTGTGGCTATGTCCAATCGATTTTCAGTAGAAGCGTTAGAGGAATTATATAGTGGAATTAAATTGGCTTGTGATGTCTATAAAATTGATCTGGTTGGTGGGGATACCAGCAGTTCTCAAAAAGGTCTTATTTTATCGATCTCTGTTTTTGGCCGTCAGAAAAAAGAAAAAGTGGTCTTCCGATCAGGAGCTAAAACCGGAGATTATATTTTTACTACTGGAAACTTAGGAGGAGCTTATTTAGGTCTCCAATTACTGGAAAGGGAAAGGCAACTTTTCCTTTCAGATCCAAACATTAAACCAAAACTGGAAGATCATAAATTAATAGTTGAACGATTTCTTAAACCAGAAGCCAGAAAAGATATTGTGCTTCTTCTGGAAAAAGCAGGTGTTGTTCCTACATCCATGATAGATTTGTCTGATGGATTGTCTTCTGATTTATTTCATATTTGCAATCAATCCAAAACCGGAGCTTTATTAGAAGAAGCCAATATCCCCATCCATGAAGAGGCTCAACTTATGGCCCTCGAGTTTAATTTAGACCCGGTTACTTGTGCACTGAATGGTGGAGAAGATTATGAATTATTGATGACAGTGGATCCATCGGACTTTGAAAAAATACGCTACTTGCCCGGTTTCTATTATATTGGTGAAATCAAACCAATTGAAGAAGGAATAAAAATCAAAACAACAGGCGGAAATATGCATACCCTAAAAGCCCAGGGTTGGCAACATTTTTAAGATTTGTGTGATATTTTGATTCATATTTAACGAATAATTGATAACAATATACTTTTTTGATTAACTAAGCAGATTTATTCTTTTCTGGTCACCTAAACTAAAGTGTACTTTATCTTTTGACTTCGTCAAAATTTGTAAAAAATACCTGACAATTATCCTAATTTATGTTTTTCTACAATTTTTTTAGACCTATTTTCGTTTTGGACCATCCGCACATATAATTCCATGAATTCGATCATTAAAACAATTATTACTTTTCTTTTTATCTGTACCTCCATAAAAGCCCAAAGAGGGGCTGAGATTGGAGCCTGGGTTGGTGCTGCTCACTATTTCGGAGATCTTAATAATTTGTATCGCCTTAACGAACCCGGACTTGCAGCAGGAGGTATCTTCAGGTTTAATTTAAACAACAGGATCAGCCCCCAGATCCTGCTTAATTACAGCAGAATTCGTGGCAATGATGCAAAATCCTCTAATTCTTTTGATGTACGAAGAAATTTAAAATTTTATTCAGATATTATCGAATTGGCTCCATCCATTTCATTTAATTATTTTCCTTACATCCATGGCAAAAAAGATTACACGGTCACCCCGCATATGATTATGGGATTAAGTATTTTTTACCATGATCCAAAAAGAAAATTTAATGGTGAAGTATACCAGCTTAGAAGTGTAGGAACAGAAGGACAATTGGCCGGTCAAGAGTATGGAACCATTAGTTTAGCTTGGTTACTTGGTTTTGGTGTAAAGTTTGATTTGAATTATCGATGGAGTATAAATATAGATCTTGATGCACGCTTTGCAGTTACTGATTATCTAGATGACGTCAGCACTGTTTACCCTGATGTTAATGCCTTGCTTAATGCGAAAGGCCCTGCTGCAGCTTTCCTTTCAGATCCTTCCATTACAAACATGGACCAGCAAAAAATAGGTCAAAAAGGCTTTCAACGGGGAGACAGTAAAGACAGAGATATGTTTGCGACAGTAGGCATTGGTTTGTTATATTATTTTGGACGACTGAGTTGTCCTCCTTTAGCCTACCCTGGCAACTAACTGAATACATTGTATTTTAGAATACAATAAATAGCTCTGAAGCCATCTTTCCAGTTAATTTTCTTTCCTTCGGCATAAGTTCTACCATAATAGGAAATTCCAATTTCATAAATTCTGATGTTTTCTATTCTCGAGATTTTAGCAGTTACTTCGGGTTCAAATCCAAATCTTTTTTCTTTTAAATCCAGAGATTTTATGATATCGGACTTGAATAATTTATAACATGTTTCCATATCAGTCAGATTTAAATTGGTAAACATATTAGAAATAAAAGTCAGAATCTTGTTGCCAATTGAATGCCAGAAAAATAAAATACGATGAGGTCTGCCTCCCATAAATCTCGATCCATAAACCACGTCAGCAAACCCATCCAGCACTGGTCTAAGCAGATCATTATATTCATTGGGATCGTACTCTAAATCTGCATCTTGAATAACGAGATAATCTCCACTGGCAATTTTAATTCCGTTATGTAATGCTGCTCCTTTCCCTTGGTTTTTCAAATGTTTGTGATAAATAAATCTCTGTTCAGGATGATGGTTAATATAATCCAGTAATACTGATTCCGAATTATCAGAAGAGCAATCATTCACTAATACAATTTCTTTTTCAATATGATTTATGAGATTTATTGTCAGAACTTTGTCTAGAATCTTATGTATTGTCTTCTCTTCATTATAGACAGGAATTATGATTGATAATTTTTTCATAGGCACAAAATCTATAAACCAAAAGATACTATTTGCGTTCTTATTAGTGTAAAGCTACAAAAAAAATGAATTTTTATCCACTCGAGATTATTGATAAAATACAGGAGTCTAAAGATGCTGTAAGTTTAGTGTTTAAAGCTGAACCAACTCATCCGTTATTGGATTTTCAAGCCGGGCAGTATGTGACCATTAAGTTTGATTATAATAAAAGTGAATTGCTCAGATGCTATTCGTATTCCTCTCAACCGGGTCAAAGCAGTTTTTCTATTACTATAAAAAAAGTTAAAAAAGGAAGGGTATCTTCTGCATTATGTGATGAATATAAAATTGGTGACAAAGTAATGCTGGCTGGCCCTCATGGAAAGTTTACCATTAAATCAGATTATTCAGCCAGAAGGGTATTTTATTTTTTTGCAGCAGGGAGCGGGATTACCCCAATTTACTCCTTAATCCAATATATACTTGAGCATGAACCAAAGTCCATAGTAAACTTATTATATGGAAATAGGCAAGAAGAAGACATTATTTTCAAAACTCAATTGGATCGTTTGAGCAATACTTATAGTGATCAATTGTTTGTCGAACATGTTTTATCAAAACCTGAAGGGAATGCTTTGTTGTCTATGTTTAAAGGTTCTTTAAAAAAATGGACTGGACTAAAGGGGCGCATAGACCACAAACACATAGAAAAATTTCTGGAAAATCATCCGGCAAACAAATTGCCTTCAAATTATTTTTTATGTGGTCCGGGATCATTTATACAGAATACTGAAAAAATATTAACTAATCTGGGAATTGACAGAAATCAAGTCCACAGAGAATTTTTCAACCTTGAAAAAGAAAAGGATTCATACGATAATAACACCTCTTTTGTCTATGCTAAACTTAAAGCGAAGCTGGATGGAAAAATTATAGAAATCGAAATGTATCCGGGTGAAAAGATAATAGATGCACTGGTTAGAAACAAGCAAAGCCCTCCCTTTTCATGTTCGAGCGGTGCATGTGCAACTTGTATAGCAAAATTGATCTCAGGTAAGGTTAAAATGGATGTTTCGATGGCTTTGGAACCACACGAAATTGATGAAGGTTATATTTTAACTTGCCAATCCAGGGCCCTGACTGAAGAAGTAGAAATTATATTTGAATAATTGTTTAAAATATTTTTCTTATTCATTATATTCACACAATTCTCCATAATCTATTGTGATTTCCTCGCCTTCTTCAATGTCTCTTATTGCTTCGAAAAAAGCACCATCATTTACTGAACGAACATTTGGATTGTCCGCGTGATTTAAAAATAAAGAAAGATCCATTTCTTTGAATCCATTGGCTGGGATATAATATTTTTCACGATCAAATAGGCAATAGGTTTCAACCAAATCTCTTGAAGCCGATGGTAAAGCTTCTACTTCCGTTTTACTTAATTCAACCCAATCTCCAGGATTCTTTGAGAACAAATTCTGACATCCTTTTGGAATATTTCGTATTGCAAAAACCCCAATACCGTGGATAGATGAAGGACGTAATCTCACATAAGTATGATGTAACAATTCATTAATTAAAACAGATTTAGGCATATTTAAGGATTTTGCTAAATAACTGATGATATAAAAATAAAAGAATCATTGTCAAAATTGAATCTGTCTAAAAAGTTAGGAACAATGCACACCAAATTGGATAAAATATCCTTTTAACATATTTTCATCAGCCTAAAATACACAACATGTATTTCAAATGAATTACGGAGCAAGAATTTGCTTTTCCCATAGTTCCTCTGAATTTAGAGTGTAGGAAATTCGATCGTGCAGGCGAGACTCTCTTCCTTGCCAAAACTCAATTCTATCGGGCACTACCAGAAATCCTCCCCAATGATCAGGCATGGTAACCAATTCCGGATGTTCATTTAAAAATTTTATCTTATCCTCCAGGACTTTTCTGCTTAATATTCTTTGACTCTGTGGTGAAGCAATGGCAGAAATTCTTGAACCTAAAGGTCTGGAATTAAAATACTCTATAGATTCCTCTGTTTTAATTTTTTCTACTTTCCCTTCAATCCTTACCTGACGTTCCAATTCACGCCAGTAAAAAACTAAACATACAAATGGATTTGATTCCATTTCCAATCCCTTTCTGCTATTATAATTAGTAAAAAATACAAATCCTCTTTCTGAAATTTCCTTCAGTAACAGGTATCTGGATGAGGGTCTTCCTTCATGGTTGACTGTCGAAAGTACCATTGCGTTGGCCTCATTGGCATGCACACTTATGGCTTCATCAAACCAACTTCGGAACTGATCAAACGGAGAATCATTCATTAATTCAGGATCCATTTGGTGGAGCATATATTCCTTACGTAAATCCTTATATTTCATGTAATAACTATTTAGATTGATTTTGAAATAACCAATTATCTTGAATTTTTATTGGTAAAATAAAAAAAGCCGTTCATGATTTTCATCATCAACGGCTCAATTTATAATTTTTATTAAACTAATTATTCAGAAATAACCTCAAAAGCAACTTTAGACACTACTTGCTTATGAAAATCTATTTGAGCATAATAAGTACCTAGTTCTTTAACTTCTTCAAGAATATGGATCTTCTTTCGCTCTACGTCCAGATTACATTGATCCTTTAAGGCTTGTGCAATCTGAACATTTGTGACAGATCCAAAAATCTTTCCGCTGGTTCCGGTTTTGGCTCCAATCTTAAGGGTAACACCTTCCAATTGTGCGGCCAAATCCTTGTAAACATTAAGTTTTTTGTTTTCCCTGATTTCGTCCTGACGCTTAAGTTCATTAAGCCTTCTCATGTTACCCTCAGAAGCTACAATAGCTAATCCTTGAGGTATGAGGAAGTTTCTACCAAAACCCGGTTTAACGCTGACTACCTGATGTTTGTCGCCAACTTTATCTACATCATTTAATAATATAATTTGCATAGACTTAATCTTTTGGTTGAATTATTTAAGAAGGTCTGATAAATATGGAAGAATCGCCAAATGTCGAGCCCTTTTTACAGCTGAGGCAACTCTTCTTTGATATTTGAGTGAGTTACCGGTTAATCTTCTAGGAAGAAGTTTTCCCTGTTCATTGACAAACTGAATTAGAAAATCAGCATCTTTATAATCAATGTGTTTTAGTCCGAATTTTTTAAATCGGCAATATTTCTTCTGTTTTTTTCCAATGTTGGGATTACTGAGGAATTTTATTTCATCTTGCGTGGCCATGTACTTTAAATTAAAATGTGAACAAATTAAACTTCAGGATTTTCGACTTCAGTCGAAACTTCCGCATCAACCGGGGCTGCTGCCCTTGGGGCCTGGTAAGGTCTTCCGGACGGTTCTTTGGCCGGCTTTTCCTTCCTGACTTTTTTGCCAATCTTTCCATTTCTCTTGTCTTCATTGTACTTGACGCCATATTTGTCAAGACTTACTGTAAGGAAGCGCATGATGCGCTCATCTCTTTTCAAAGCCAATTCAACTTTGGCAATGAAAGAACCACTTTCTGCGGAAAATTCGATGCAATAATAAACACCGGTGGACCGCTTGTTGATAGGATAGGCCAATGGCCTGAGTCCCATTTCATCTACATGAACAATGCTCGCACCTTCGGTAACCAGCATATCCTTATAGGTCTGGGCTGTCGATTTAACTTCATCGCCCGACAGCACTGGATCTACGATAAAGCTTACTTCAAAATGTTTCATTTGACTTAATAATTTTTATTAAAGGGCTGCAAAGATATGACTAAGTCATGAAAACCACAAAAAAAATTGATTTTCTGCTTATTAAGTTTTAAAATTGGGCTTTAAGACACCTTTTCGACTGGTTTGAAACTCAATAATCCCATCCCTTATCCTGTATTGGTTTTACAGAAGTATTCTTTTTATGAATCATCCTAACTTTTTGCCGGCGCCAAATCTCTTGAGCCAACAGTCTCGAAATTTGATCCGGTGGGCTTATTTTGAGAATTGTATTAATTACTTTCTCTTCAATATCAAGGCGGTACATATGACTAAAAAGTAATCCGGGATCTTTTTCAAGTAATTCTTCGACTCTTTCCAATATCAATTCTACATAATTTTCTTCCTCAGATGAATCTGATGGAATTTCGGGAGGCAATGGTGGAAGATTTAATTGGGTCATTTGTATCAGTTATTAATTTCCAACAACAAACCTTTAAGATAAGATCCCTCTGGGTGGAAAAGACTCACCGGGTGGTCCGGAGCCTGACTTAGTCTTTTAATAATTTTTATCCTTTTCCCGGATTCGATGCCAGCTGCCACCACTGCACTATAAAATAACTCTTCCGTTACTACCTGTGAACAAGAAAAAGTAAATAAAAATCCAGGGCATTTGATTTTAAGCATGGCCCCCAAATTAAGTCTTTTGTAAGCCTGAATGGCAGTATGTCGTTTAGCTAATGTTTTGGCAAAAGCCGGAGGATCAAGAATTATTAGGTCGAAATCATGATCCTTAATTTGTTTAAAATAGCTGATAACATCTTCTGTAAGGCTCTGGTGCCTATCTCCTTGTAAATCATTTAAATGAAGATTACGTTCCAAGAGCTCCATCGCCTTGGCTGAACTATCAATGGAAACTACCTTAGATGCATTTCCCTTCAAAGCACTCAGACTAAATCCTCCTGTGTAACAAAAAGCATTGAGAACGGACCTTGATTGGGACAACTCCTTAACCAGTAAACGATTGTCTCTTTGGTCCAGGAAAAAACCCGTCTTCTGACCTTGAACTACATTTATTTCATAAAGTAATTCATTTTCAGTGATTTGTGGAAAGCCCTCATTTCCTTTAATAAACTTGTTACCTACTTGACGTGCATATTCTGTGGGAAGACTGTCACAACTTTTGTCAAAAATCGAATTTAGCTTTAATTGATCTATTGCTTCCAATGCTTCAACGATTTGTTCAATATGCCTATGCATCCCAATGGTATGACATTGAATAACCGCCACATCTCTATATATATCGATGATCAATCCAGGTAATCCATCTGATTCTCCATGCACCAATCTAAATGCATTTGAGATTAATAACCCTGCTGACAAAAGTTTCTGTCGGGACTGAAAAGCTTCCGAAAGTCTGGTTTTCCAAAATTTATCGGAAAAATGCTTAATGCCAAAAGAGAGAATTTTTACGGAAATGCTCCCCAAATGAAAATGTCCGAAGCCTAAAAATTGTCCCTGTTCATCATAAACATCTACCATATCCCCATCAGAAATCTTATGATCCTTTTTGAGAATTGCCCCTGAAAAAATCCAGGGGTGCTGTCTTTTGATGGAAAAGGTTTTGTTTTGATGCAGAATAACTTTCGGTAACTCCATAATGAGGTATTGTCGAGCTCAAATATAGCTCTTTGGAAGCCAAGACTGGGCTGGAAATCATAGTTGAACCTTCAAATCCATAAATTCTTGATGAATAAGCAAACAATTTTCCACCAAAATCTAAGGTTTATTGCAATTTTTTTGCCCAGCTAATGTTTTTGATTTTATTTTGCAGCTTAAATACGATCCATGGAATTGCATGAACTTAACAAAGGAAGCAAAGGAAGATGTTTTGTCTTCTTCCTGATATTTCTATTCCTTTTTATCACCCTACTTGTTTGGGTGTACAATAAAAACTTCCAGCTTAGTTTTTAAAGTAAGTCAGAAATAGACTAATCCTCTTCATTTTCAAACAAGAGGATTGAGGCTATTTCATATTGACCCTCTTTGACATAAAGGTCTATTCCTCCAAGGGAAACTTGTATAGCTTCCTTACTTTTGGCCATTATCATAGCCTCAATTCCGTTTTTAATCAGTTGAATTTTTTTAATCTCAGCCTTATAGCTGTCTCTAAGAGTCATAATTTTCTTCCAACCTTGCATAACAGAGTTTTTTATATAAAAACAAATTTATATATATATTTTAATTAATATGTAATATTTTTAAATAAATATTTCGAAAAATATTAATATTAATATTTTTAAAATACATATAGTGCTTTTATTCAATGTTTTAAATAAATATCTAATTTAGAAAAGAAATGATCCAAATATCCATAAATCCTTACCACAAAGGATTTCCCAACAATAGAATTGCTAAATACCTTTAAAGATTAGGAATATTTAAATAAGGTTGAGAGATAAATATTAAGTTATGATTTGTTATTCATAATGTTTAGAATTTCGTCTATATACTGTCGAGTATTAGACAATCTTGGGACTTTTTGCTGTGCACCAATTTTGTTGCGGAATTTCATCCAATCCATAAAAGTACCTTCCGGAGCAACATTAAGTTTCAAATTCCCCAGAGCCAGACTTTTATACCTTTTTGCCTCGTAATCGGAGTTAAGTCTTTGAAGATTTTGATCCAGAGCTATTGCAAAAGCCTCTGAATCAAGTGGCGATTTTTCAAATTCTATGACCCATTCATGTCCACCCTTACTTGTGCTTTGGAGAAATATAGGGGCAACCGTATATTCCTTTACCATTGCTCCAAAAGATGCACAGGTGTCTGCCAGAGCCTGATCTGTATTGGATACCATTACCTCTTCGCCAAAGACGTTAATAAACTGCTTTATCCTTCCTGTAATTTTAATTTTATACGGATCCGTTGAAGTAAAACTAATGGTATCCCCAATTTTATATCGATATAAACCTGAGTTAGTGGTAATTACCATGGCGTAGTTCTTTCCAATCTCTACTTCTGAAAGCAAATGTGTCTTAGGGTGCTCCTCTTCCCATTCACTCATTGGAATGAATTCATAAAAAACACCATTATCCAACAAGAGAAGCATGTCATCGTGTTCAAAATCATACTGTACAGCAAAATATCCCTCGCTTGCATTGTAAGTCTCCATATAACTCATCTCTGGAGATGGAAAAAATTGTTCGAATGGTTTACGATACGGGACAAAACTCACAGCCCCATGAACAAACACCTGCATATTTGGCCAAACCTCAAGAATGTTATCCTTTCCTGTTAAATCAAGTATTTTTTTGAACAATACCATGGACCAGGTAGGCGTCCCTGCGACCATTGTGATATCTTCCTTACTACATATACTTGCAATTTTATCAAGCTTTTCTTCAAAATTCTCCAAGAGGTTCACTTCAAGCCCAGGGGTAATAAAACTAAGTGCAATGGGATTCAATCGACTAAAAATGACAGCAGAGACATCTCCAACAATACTTCCGGGAAACTCAGGAATGTCATCTTTAAGACTCCCAGCTAGCAAAATACTTTTCCCTGCCACAATTCGTGGATTCTTTAAATTATCATAAAGTCGGGAAACCAGACGCCATCCACCCTTTGTATGACAATCTTTATGATTTTCGTTCGTAACGGGAATATATTTACTCTTATCTGCGGTTGTGCCTGATGATTTTGCAAAATATTTCACCCTTCCAGGCCAAAGTATATCCCTTTCTCCTTTCATCATTCGATGAATATCCGTCTTTATATCATCATATTCAAAAATTGGAATCGCAGTTTTCCAGTCTCCAGCCTCTCCAACATCTTTAAAAGAATACCTTTGGCCCCATTCAGTATTTTCTGCCCTTTTAAGAATTTTCTTTAATTGCTTCCATTGGACATCATGTGGGTGCCTGATAAATTCTTCAATCTCTCCTTTATGAATTTTGAGGTATTGCGCCCAGATTGAGTTAATTAGGTTTTTCATAATTCAAAGACAAGGTAGAATGCCCAAAATTAAAAAATTAACCCACTATATTTTGCCAAATTTATTTTGGAATACTTATTTTATAAATTCTGCCTGGTTTAACTGGCAAATTAGATTTTAATAACCATGGGTTATATAACTTCAATTGTCGATATGTAATATTATTTTGATGAGCAAAATCAGCTAAACTATTCAATGCAGAGTCAACCTCCACAATTTCATATTTATTTAAAGGTTCATAAAGGTCGTCTTCTGTCAGAAAATAACCAAATCGTTCCGGATCTTTCATAATTTCCTTTATAGCCAGTATTCGAAATACATATCTGTTAGTTTCTTCGCTTAAATTCAAGTCATAATAATTGTTCTCCTTTTGCTCATTCATTGCACTTTGAAGAGCGGTTGGACCCATGTTGTATGCGGCAGCAGCTAATGTCCAGCTACCAAATCTGGAATTTAGTTTGGTAAGATATTTTGCAGCGGCCCGTGTGGATTTCTCAAAGTGATTTCGTTCATCTATGAAATCATTTATTTCCAGACCAAATTCGCTTGCCGCTAATTCTCTGAACTGCCAAAATCCTTTTGCTCCTGAAGAAGAAACCGCATTTCTTAGGGAACTTTCTGCTATAGCCAAATATTTAAGATCATCAGGGACTCCTTCCTCTCTAAAGATTTGCTCAATGGTTGGAAAAAATCTTCTACACAACTTAAGATTTAGGATGGTAGAAGAATGTTGGTATGTATTTAACAAAAGTTCTCTATCCAATCTTTCTGCAACATCAAAATATTCAACCGGAACATTTTCTCCTGAAAATGTAATGTGATTCCCCAATTTAATTGCATGAATCTTTTGAGGCAATGGGTCAAATGAAAAGTTATAAGGTGTTTTGGTGGCTACGAATAACGTTCCAACGACTAAAATAAAAACGAAAATAAAAAACACCCACTTAACTCTAATTCTTGAAATTATTTTCTCCATGACCTCACAAAGTTACGTTAATAAAATATAATTATATTCACTTCAATAAATCGGCTCTAAGGCTTTCAATTTTATAACCGTCCTTCGATTTAATTATTGAAAATTCACGCAGGAGGATGGTGTATTTTAATCCACCCAAATTATAAACAAAGTGGTATAATTTGCTTTTACCGTTCTTGCTCTGTTGCGATAACTCCCAAGAATTATTATATTTTAATTGAAGACTGTCAATTAAGTTCAGTTTAATTGGGGTATATCCACTAATCGTTAGAGTTACATCCTTTTGGTCTTCAGAAATATCTATCTTGTATTTTTCTTTCGATTCTGAACTTAACTGATCAGCAAATGCAGACATCTCTGCAATCAGACTTCCTTCCAAATCTTCAAAAGATACAGAAACAAATCCATTCAAATTGTAACTAATATTGTCATTGTTTGCTATATCTTCTTTGGATTTATAATTTAGTGTCTTTACGATCAGATCTGTCTGGAGATATTTATCAGTTTCTTTGATCATTTTCCTATCCTGCTCATTGCTAATTTTACTAATTAAGGTTTCGAGCTTTCCTCTGGAGGATAAGTAATGTACAATATTTCTAAATCTTTCCATTTTCTCTGCGTCCAATTCAATATCTGTTTTCCACAGACCATTATGAACTAGTCCATTCCGGTCTGCAAACTTGTTCAATTGAATTTCCTGACTTTTCCAGGACAATTCATAAACGCTAGTAGGTCCGAAGGCTAAAAGCAAACAAAAAATTGCAAGACTTATGGGAATCAGCTTTAGCTTCTCTTGCTGAAAAACAAAATGCATGCTAATTAGAAATAACCAAAAACCGGCAGCTGCTACTAAAATTCTTTCTTCGGTAAGACCATAATCTAAAATCCTTCTGATAATAGCCACCGCCAAAAGAATCAATACAGGAATAAGTGAAAGAAAAAAATACTTTCTGAACCACCATAAAATCTTAGAGCTGTTGTATTCAGGCAACAAGTAATTCAAAAGATAAGTAAAGACGCCAACCATAGAGAACCCCAGACATAAACTACCTACCCAACCTTCTGGCAAATTCCATTGTAATAAGATCTTCAATCCATAACTGTAAAGAATCAAAAAATATAATATTGTCAAAGGGATTAATATGAATTTTACGACAATCAAATTTTGTTTATAAAAATCAAATTCATCTTTTTCCTGGATTAATTTTTCAGGCAAATTTGCAGCCCAATAGCTTGTACTAAAGAAGCCTATTACCAGAATTGGAATGTCGGAATAAATCTGTTCATACCATTTAAATTCAAATAAAGCCCTTATTGCTGCAACCGCCCCTTCTAGTCCTGCAATTAATAGAATCGTATATAAAACGGTCAAAAAAAGGCTAACAAAGACTTCCTGATTAAAGATCCAAAAGCTGGTGTTTCCCTTTTCTTTTAAAAACCCGGTAAAGGATACCATTAAGACTGAAGCGAAAAAACTCAAAAAACATGAATAACTATATTCAGGAGATTCTATATCACCAGTATAGTATCCCAGGATCACCACTAGAATTATTCCCACAAGATAAAGCAACCATCTATGGAGCTGTGCTTTAAGAATTGACTCATGGATCAATTGTGCCCCTACCAACAATGGAAAACCCACGTGCATGGCAAATAAAATTGGAGTCCAATAATCTGACTTATCCTCATGTCTAAACAACCATAAGTAGATTAAAGTAGCTAAATAAGCCACAGTCAGACTCAATGGAAAACGCCTAAATGCATTTAGTAATGCTGGAATCAAGCCTTCTAAACTCAGAATTTTCATAATTTATGATTAGTTACAATAACGTGCATATTGCCCTATCTTGTACTTTTGACCCTAAATCAATATTTTTTTAGTTTTGGATGCTAACTTGATTAAGGACTTACTGGAACATTATTCAGCACATTATAACCAGTTAGGTTTTATTGATCAGGATCCAATTCAAATTCCACACCGGTACTCAAAACCTGAAGATATTGAAATTATTGGATTTTGGGTAGCTATTCTTGCATGGGGTAACAGAAAATCTATTGTTGCAAAAGGACTTGATTTATGTAGATTAATGGAAGATACACCATATGATTTTATCCGAAATCACAAGGATTCAGATCGGAAAAGGTTCAGTTCATTTATCCACCGTACATTTAATGCAACCGACAGTTATTATTTTCTGGAATTCCTTCAAAATTGGTATGAGAAAAACAAAAGCCTTGAATCAGCCTTTTTGCTTCCTGATCAGCATCAGGGTATAAAAATGGAGAGCATGCTAGAACAGTTTTATCAAAACTTTTTCTCCATGGACCTGGTACCTGGCAGAACCCGCAAACATGTCTCAAGACCAGCAACGGGATCCAGATGTAAACGATTGCTAATGTATCTTAGATGGATGGTCAGAAAAGATGATAATGGGGTAGATTTTGGAATATGGAAAACAATTCATCCATCACAATTAATGATTCCCTTGGACGTTCATGTTGAGCGTTCAGCCAGAAAGCTAGGAATGCTCACCAGGAAGTCATTGGATTGGAAGGCAGTCCGGGAGCTCTCCGATTTCTGTAGTCACCTGAGGCCTGAAGATCCTGCATTTTATGATTACGGACTTTTTGGCATTAGCCTGGAAAACAGAACCCTGGAAAAAAATATTTAAATCAACTACGAACATATTCGTAGTTTTGTCGTTTAGTCATTAATGTTAATTTTTAATTTTATAAATCTTATGCGAAAACAGGTTATTTTAATTGGATTATTGCTGATCTCTTTCAATTGCTTTTCCCAATCGAAGGGAATGAGTGTAAAGAATAAAAAGATTGTAGAAGCTGCCACAAATAAGCCAGCTCCTTCAGATTCAAAAGGTATTTCCTCAAATGTTACCAGTGCCTCTCCTGCCGTATCATCCAATGCAGTTGGAGCCACTAAATTAACAACCGTAGAGGGAATTACAGAATATTCCTTACCAAATGGATTCCGATTTTTGGTTTTTCCCGATAACTCTAAGCAAACCATTACTGTAAACATCACTTATAAGGTGGGTTCCAGACATGAAGCTTATGGAGAAACCGGAATGGCACACTTGTTGGAACATTTGGTCTTCAAAGGCACCCCAAATCACCCGGACATCCCCAACGAGTTGTCCAGTCATGGAGCCAGACCAAATGGAACTACATGGTATGACAGAACTAACTATTTTGAGACTTTCTCCGCAACTGAGGAAAATCTTAAGTGGGCTTTGGATCTGGAAGCTGATCGTATGGTGAATTCCTATATAGCTAAAAAGGACTTGGACAAAGAAATGTCCGTTGTGAGAAATGAATTTGAATCTGGTGAAAACGATCCCGGTGGAGTATTGATGGAAAGAGTAATGTCCACTGCTTTCTTATGGCATAACTATGGAAATACCACCATAGGATCAAGATCAGACATTGAGAAAGTTCCAATTGAAAGACTTCAGGGTTTTTATAGAAAATACTATCAACCGGACAATGCAGTACTTATGGTTGCCGGAAAAGTAGATGAAAAGAAGGTTGTAGATTTAGTAACCGAATATTTTGGTAAAATACCAAAACCGCAAAGAGAGTTAATTCCAACTTACACAGAAGAACCCGTACAAGATGGTGAACGATTGGTAACTTTAAAAAGGGTTGGAGATGTTCAGGTTGCTTCCTGTATGTACCATATTCCCCCAGGTTCCCATCCCGATGCTGCAGCAATGGATATTCTAACAGACATTTTGACAATAGAACCCTCAGGAAGGCTATATAAATCATTAGTTGAGACCAAAAAAGCTTCACAAATTTATGGTTGGTGCGCCACTTTGAACGAGCCCGGGTTTGTTTATTTTAATGCTCAAGTCAGAAAAGAAAGTAATTTAGAAGAAGCAAAAAGTATTCTTTTGAACACCTTAGATCAATTAGGAAGTAACCCAATTTCGAAAGAAGAGGTTGAACGGGCTAAAAACAAACAATTGAAAGACATGGAATTCTTGTCTCTGAATACAGAAAGATTGGGAACTTCAATCAGTGAATATATTGGCATGGGAGATTGGCGTCTCGCTTTCCTTTACAGAGATAACGTTAGAAAAGTCACAGTCGAGGATGTTCAAAGAGTGGCTGCTACATATTTGAAACCATCAAACCGAACTGTAGGTTTATTTATTCCTGAAGATAAGCCTAATCGTGCTGAAATTCCTCAAGCTCCGGATATTGCTGCTTTGCTAAATGGATATAAAGGAGATCCTCCTAAAGCCCAAGGTGAAGAGTTTGATCCTTCGCCTATGAATATTGAAAGCAGGACACACAGAGGACAGGAAAATAAGTCTATTAAGTGGGCCTTCCTACCAAAATCTACAAAAGGCAATATTGTAAATGCCACATTGACCCTACGAATGGGTGATGAGAAGAGTTTAAAAAATATGGCTTTAGTGAGTCAATTTACTGCTTCAATGCTTGATCGTGGAACTAAATCCATGAGTCGACAACAGCTAAAAGATGAATTTGATCGATTGAAAGCTAGAGTTAATGTTTTTGGTGCTGGCGGACAAGTTAATGTTTCCGTTCAGACCACTAAAGATAACTTACCTGCAGTGATGAAAATTGTTGCAGATGTACTTAAAAATCCGGCATTTAGCGAGAAAGAGTTTGAAGAATTGAGAAATGAACAATTAGCCGGCATTGAAGAACAAAAATCCGATCCACAAGCTTTAGCGAGCAATGCATTAAGTCGTCATTTGAATCCCTATCCTAAAGATGATATTAGATATGTGATGACATTAGAAGAAGAGATTGAAGCGATTAAATCGACTAAATTAGAAGATATAAAAAAATTTCATGCTGAATTTTATGGAGCAAATAATTCAACTCTTGCAGTGGTAGGTGACTTTGATGAACCTGCGATCAAAGCACAAGTGAATAAAGACTTTAGCAAATGGAACAGTAAAAAATCGTATTCAAGAATTGAAGATAAATATATTGATGTTCCAAAAACAGAACTCAACATTGAAACCCCAGACAAAGCAAATGCAATTTTCTTAGCAGGATGTAATTTACAGGTAAAAGATAGCGATCCTGAATACGCAGCAATGGTAATGGGTAATTACATTTTGGGTGGTGGATTTCTGAATAGTCGTTTGGCTACTCGAATTCGACAAAAAGAAGGTATTTCCTATGGTGTAGGCTCTATGTTTTCAGCAGATGCTTTAGACAAGTCAGGTAGTTTTACGGTATATGCAATTTATGCTCCCGAGAATAGGGATAAATTAGAAAAAGCATTTAAAGAAGAAATTGAAAAAATGCTTAAAGAGGGTTTTACTGCTAAGGAACTGGAAGATGCGAAATCCGGCATTTTACAATCAAAAAAGGTTAATAGATCCCAAGATAATAGTTTAGCAAATACACTAAACAGGTACAGTTTTTTAAACAGGAATTTTACTTTTGATGAAGAATTAGAAAAAAAGTTGTCCACTTTATCTGTTGAAGAAGTAAATTCAGCCATGAAAAAGCACATAAGTTTAGACAAAATAAGTATGTTTAAAGGTGGTGATTTTGCCAATAAAATCAAAAAGCCTTAAACTTTATCTAAGTATAAATGATATAAAAGCGGCATCTGGATTTTCCAGATGCCGCTTTTTCATTACATTAAAAATTAGTAAATAGTTACCTGCTTATAATAAATAAAAATAATTCTCAATCCACACTACATGCAAAAATTATTTTTACTTTTAGCCAAATATAAATATCTATGTCAAATCTATACAGCCGTAGGCAGCTGCTTAAACTATTTGGACTCAGCGCAGGTACACTTGCGTTTCCATTTGATGACATTAAAAATAGTTTTGATGAATTGTTCGACAAAGTTGATAAAATTCCCTTTAAGAAAGTTGAAAGAAAGATTACTGCAATCACATTAGGAGCTGGTGCTAGAGGAAATACATATGGAAATTATGCCATCGACTTTCCCGAACAAATTCAAATAGTAGGTGTAGCAGAACCAATCCAAATTAGAAATGACCGATACGCCACAAAACACAAAATTCAAAACGAAAACAGGTTTGTAACCTGGGAACATGTTTTTGAAAAACCAAAATTTGCTGACGCAATAATCATTACCACTCCGGATCATTTACACTTTGGCCCTTGCATGAAAGCTTTAGAAATGGGTTATGATGTTTTGTTGGAAAAACCCATGGCTCAAACCGAAAAGGAATGTAGAGCAATCCTCGCCCAAGTAAGAAAGACAAAAAGAATTGTAGCTATTTGTCATGTGTTGAGATATGCTCCTTATTTTATAAAACTTAAAGAGCTTATTCACAGTGGCGCAATAGGTGAATTGATAAGTATTCAACATTTTGAACCTATCGAACACATACATATGTCGCATTCGTTTGTGAGAGGTAATTGGCACAATTCAAAAGAAACTACGCCCATAATTCTTGCAAAATCTTGCCATGACTTAGACATTATGAGGTGGTTGATTGGCAAAAATTCTAAACATATTTCCGCTTTTGGAAATCTAAAGTGGTTTACCAGTAAAAATGCTCCGGAAGGCAGTTCCAATAGATGTTTAGATGGTTGTAAAGTTGAAAATTCGTGTCCATATTCTGCGAAGAAAATTTACTATGATAAGAGATCCTGGACATATGTATTTGATCTTCCTTTAAAAAAAGAAGAACAAGGCGATGCCATATTAGAATATTTAAAAACTACTAATTATGGAAGATGTGTTTATAAAATGGAAAATAATCAACCTGATCATATTGTTTGTTCCATTTTATTTGACGATGACATAACTGCTAATTTCAGTATGGAAGCCTTTACTTCATACGGTGGACGAAGAACAAGAGTTATGGGTAGTATGGGTGATATAGTTGGTGATATGTCAAAATTTGTCTATACTGATTTCCGGACTGGAAAAACTATGGATTGGGATACTAATCAGATTGACGATGGTATCTATAAACATCATGGACATGGTGGTGGAGATTATCGACTAATGAATGATTGGGTAGCCGCAATTTCTGCACAAAATGAAAATTTACTCACTTCGACAATTGACGCATCCATAGAAAGCCACATTATGGGATTTGCTGCAGAAAAAAGTAGGTTAAATAAGAAAACAATACAAATAATATTATAATTAACTATTTTAACGAATGACTCATAAGTATGTTAAATTTCTAATTAAATACAATTCAATTGTATTGCTTTTAGTAATGTTCAGTTGCAAGGTCAAAAATGTTGCTGATCCTAATAAAAGTAATTCAATTGATCTGAATTCAATTCTTCAAGTAACTCAATTAATTGACCAAAATCCTACATCTGATAGTCTTTATATTAAAAGAGCTCAATTGTATCTTGAATCCCAACAAATTGATTCAGCTATTTCAGATGCTAAAAAATCAATCGAACTGAATTCAAAGAATCCTAAATACTACTATTTTCTATCTGATGCATATATCCTTGCTCTAGACTCTAAAAATGCATTAACTGTCATGGATTCCGCCATTTTACTTTTCCCTGACGACTTGGAAACTCTTCTAAAAAAGACAAGACTCCAACTTATCCTCAAACAGTATATGAATGGCTTAGCGACTTTAGACAGATTATTTTTGTTAGATCCACAAAATGCCTACGGATACTATCTTGCAGGACATATATTTTATGAAACTGGAGATACAGGAAGAGCAATCAATAGTTATCAAAAAGCCACGGACAATGACCCAGAACTTAGGGAAGCTTGGATTCAATTGGGAGATGTAATGTCTCTTCGTAAAAATCCACTTTCCATACGATATTATGATAATGCCTTAAAATTAGATAGCAATGACATTGAAACGTTACACAATAAAGCATTTGCTTTACAATCACTTGATAGACAAAAAGAAGCCATTCAACAATATCTTTCAAACGTTAAATCCTTTCCGGAATATGAATTGAGTTATTACAATTTAGGTCTGTATTATCAAAGTTTAGATTCAATAGATCAAGCAATTATATACCTAACTCATTCCATAAGACTAAATCCTAACGAACCAACTACGTATTACCAAAGAGGAAAATGCTATCTCACCTTAAAAAATAAAATCAAAGCTAAAATTGATTTTGAACAAGCATTAAGAATTAATCCTGATTATGTAGAGGTAAAAAATGAACTTGCACAATTAAAATAATAAATATGTTTACTATCATTGGATATCAAATAATATTAAATAAATCTTGACAATTATAGCAAGTACAACTTAATTTTGATTTACCTTATTTCACATAATCTAAATGTTTTATTGCAGTCAGTGTCACACAACAATTTTAAGTAAATAATAGTCAATATTTAACTGATAGAGTGTGCTTAAATTCATTCTATATTTTCTTATTGATTTAATCTAAAGAAATATATCAGATTTACCATTTAAACTAATAGGATATTGACTGAACAAATCCTTGATTTCAAATTGTTAAAATTTCCATCAACTTTCAGAAAATAATACCTTACAAAATATCTAACTATATCATTTTATTATCCTAAAAAGTACTTCTCATAGTCAAAATTTTCAGCACTTTCTTTTATCCTTAATATTTTGAATCACTCTAAAAAGTATTAAATACGGATTTCCTTATTGACCTTATTTATTTCCAAAACGATACTACAATATTTCAACTTACCCAAATTATTCTGGTCTTCTATCTCACTTTATGTATTTGCATTTCGCTAGGAAAGGTAGTGCATTAAATGAACGTACTCTTGCTAAATGCCTCTTGCAATTTGGCCCTCATTCTAGGCGGTGAAAAATCATGACAGATATATTTTAGACAATAGTAGGAGTTTATATTTGAAATATAATAACTAATGCATAAAATGCGTTTCAAATATTTCATATCAACAGCAGAAATACTTAAATTTAAAATCAAGAATTTCAACTTTGAAATTCGTTGTATAGACAATACTTTTCAAAAAGAAAATAGAGTTTAAAGCAATAAAAAAGCCTGCATTTCTGCAGGCTTCTTTATTAAAAATATTTTGATCTTTATTACTCTACGGAAATCATCTTCTTCGTTGCCGTATGATCTGCTGCGTCTAACTGATAATACAACACACCAGTTGCATTCAAGTCTCCTTTGCTGATCTGGTGATGATTCAATCCCTTCTGACCTTTGAGTTCATATACCCGAAGTACTTTTCCTGTTACATCATATACTGTCAACTTCACAGCTCCGGATTCAGGTAAACGATAACTTACTACCGTCTCCTTGCTGAATGGGTTTGGTTCATTCTGATACAATTCAAATACTCCACTCTCTACTATTCCTCTGTCTGTTCTCACTCCCATCACTGGCTCTAGTAGATTGTCTTTCTCATCGTATGCCTGAGCTGAGGTGATGTTACTGTTTATTGCCATCATCTTACTCAACACGCCATTTCTGGTTGCCGTGAAGTTTATCACAAATAATTCATCTTCCTTACCATAACTTAATCCCTTATCAGCATTCCAGCTCGTTGTCAACATTCCTTCCGATACTCGCTTTGTTCCAAAGTTAGCTTCTGTGGTCTTCAACACTCCTGATTCTGTTCCCTCATACATCAGACTACTCTGATCAAACTTCAAGGTGAACTGGTAACCCGAAATATTTCTAAAATCTGATGATTTGAAACTGACTCGGTAACTTTCTCCTGCAATCACTTCCTGGTCCTTGATTTCAAAACTTAATTTGCCATTCGTTCTGCTTTGAATACCCTGCGCACCGTTCGCTCTGGAATCTCCTGTTACATCTCCCATTTTTACAGAGATGAAGTCTACCACTTTACTCTTATCCAGCATCAAATCAGCACTTCTTGGTGCATCCCATGGGGATTTTGGATCCGCAAAAACATAATCCGCAGGAACAAAAGTCCAGCTCTTTACATTTCTGAACTCACTATTGATGCCTAAGATCAACTTTCTTAATTCAGCCATGTCTGAGGCAGTTATGGTTTTACTTGCATTTACATCTGCTGCAAGTAACTTGTACGGATCTGTAATCTCTGCCAAACCAAGGATATGTTTTTGGATCTTTACGATATCCTGTGTAGTTACTCCATTTGCATGCTCATCGTTACGCTCTGGTTTAACACTGTACGTGGTATTCATTGCCAAATCTCCGAAGCTATATGGACTTCCCATCATCTGTCTCATCATGGATCCATTATGGAATAAGCTTACCTCAACAGGTTTTGTCTCTACACCCGTCTCAGTCTTAATGTTACCAGAAATCTTTCCTTTCGCTGAACCTTTATCTGGACAAATATCCTGATTATCCTGAACTACAATTATAGTTTTGCAATAATCCTTGTTGCCTTCTTCATCTTCAACCCAAAGCTCTACATCTATAATCAATTCATCATTTTGACCCGCATTTACAAAGTCATCACAACATACAGTTATTGAAGTTTTTGTTGGATCATTATCAAAATACAACTTCAGATTTTCCTGACTGGTACAGTTGTCATAACTTCCTTATCCAGATCTTTGGCCCAGATATCCACACATCCACTGCTTGGCATAGGCACGGTAATCACTCCTGTCAAACAATATGGTGTCGGTGCTTTACAATCCTTGATCTCAAACAAGCTCTCACATACTCCAACATTCCCACAGCCATCCTCCACAAACCATTTGATCTTGTGGATTCCTATCGGATACGTGCCACTTGCGTTGAATGGATTGTGACTGTCATCTGCAAATGGATTGTGACTGAATTCTACCGTATCCCCTGCTGCATATTGTTTGCTGGTCAACGTGCCTACCCGGAAGTCATATCCTCCATGTACGCCCTTGCCATCATTGAACGCATCTATCTTATATTCCCAGAACAACCAGTCGGCTGGCGTACAATTATCTGTAGCACTTGCCGTCAAACTGATATGACCTACACACACGCCTAACTTGCTGTCGATCTTCGCCGGTTCACATGGTCCTACATTGCAACTTACCACCGGACGATTTTGATCCCTTACTTTGATTACCTGTAATGCCTCCCATCTTCCATGATCAGGATCGATAAATGGATCGTACTGACACCAGTCGATCACCACCCATCTCCTCAACACCTTGAAGCATGCATCCGGCTCTATGTTAAACTGCTCGTCAAAATATTCTATCGACAATAACGCACAGTTGTCATCTGCATTATTGATCACCTGTGGGCGTCCCAATTGTGGATTGTCCGGGGAAATATCTGCTCCACAACCATCCAAGGTTACCGGCGTCTGTGTACACACTCCGTTTGGCCACAATAAGTCCGTATATCTCGGATCGTTACATGCTACATCATCTATATAGAATGGATCGCAATCTACTACCCAGATTGTCTGTATCGCTGTTACATTGATGTTGTTAGGTCCTGTGGTCGAAATGATCCTTTGTATCACACCCTGACCACACTCTCTTAGGTCATTTACCGTAATTGTAGGCGTTGACCCGCATGGACTCAATACATATCCGTCAAATCCCCAGGTCAACTCATACTTCCTGTCCCAATGTGCAGTGTCAAAATACTGATAGTAGTATTCACATGCCTGGTTCGGTGCAGGTTTCGGTTGTGCATTCGTCTGTACATATCCAGGGTAACCTGTATAATCATTGCGCTCACAGAATTTGTAGCATACCAAATCCTTGGTTACCACTTTCCTCCTGTCGGTTAAGCTCGTTACTACTTTTCCAAAAGTCGCATCATTCGGATTCGTCAACTTCGTTACATCAAACCAGAACCAGCAACTTACCACTATATTCGGTGGTGCTATCACTGTAGGTACTGCTTTGTTTTGTACTTCCACTTCTACCATACAGTCGCTGAATCTTCCATTCAACACACTGCTCGTACTTGTCATCCTGATCGGCGTCACAGGTCCCGGTCCCGGATCTACATCAAACACTCGTAACACTACCATCACTTTCGTCCCTACATCCGCACAGCAGAAATCTGTATAATCATCAAAATAAATCTGGTTGCCTGCCAATATACTGTTGTCATCTCCGTTGCGTCCCTGACAGGCCACCACGTTGTTTGAGTTACTTCCATTGTTCGTTCCCAGCAATTCTGCCATTCTGATCACTTTGAAGTATACATGTGGTTGGCAATTGTCAAAGCTACCCTCATCCAGATCTTCTGCATGCAATCTCGCATAATTCGTCAATGGACTCTGATTTCCATTAAGGCTCACCACCGTAGCTGTACGACATACTGCCTGTGGCGGTACTCGGTCTATTACATTCAACACTATTCGCTTCTTCGTGATGTTGCCACAACAATCCGTTGCAACTATATACCCATTGTATATTCCTTCCGGCATATCCAACACCACAAAGCCTGCTGTCTCATCTCCTAATACCGTTCCATTGTCCACTTCCACTGTGTAGTGTACTTCATTTGAACAATTGTCCAATATCCATGGCGCAGGTACTTCCCAGCGTCCTGTACATGTCCAGCTCTCCATATTCACCCGTGCACTGTCCGGATACAATACCTGTGGTCCTTCATCGTCTATTACCTTGATGATTTGGTTATGACCACCCACCTGGCTCGTACACCAATCCATCACTGTCCACTGTCTCAATACTTTGAAACAGCCTACAGGACCTGCATCACATCCAGGTGTCGCCAGGTCAAATACGATATCCTTATACGTCACTGTAAGATTAGAACACTCCGCTCCTCCAGGTCTTCCTGTTCCTACCCACATAATGTGGCGGTCAGGGCCCCAGCACAATGGATTGTTTGGTGACCATTGTCTGTGCTGTGGATAATACACTGGATCAGGACTTGGATGTCCATAATGTGGATCATTCACATCATCGATACAATTCCAACCCAACACTCTCGGTAACCTTCTGTTTGGATACTGATCCGGTGCGTTTGGATTTGCCAACCAAAACGCTGAATCCAGGATATACCCATCAACACACTCAGGGAAATCCGCCATGTGTGGTGTTACATTCTTATTCCTGTCTATCTTCTCATCACATTCTAACGCAGGCTGATCCAAATTGTCATAGTTCGATGGAACGGTCACCTCAAATAAATCTCCAATCTTTACAGTAATGGTCTGTACACATACTGATTTATTGCCGGAGGCATCCGTGGCTGTCCAGGTTCTAGTAATTCTTCTTGCATATCCTTGCGGACATCCTCCCTGAACTTCACTGTCACGATAGCCAATACTTGCTCCACCACAATTCTCGTAAACACTTGGCTGACCTGCTACACTTGGTGCTGTACTTGATCCGCACGATAAGCTTACATCCGGAGGACAAGTCATGTAAGGTGCTATCTTATCCTCAACTCTTCCATGTCCCCAACAGCTGTTGCCGGTTACTGGATCTATTATCGTTATCTTTAATTCTCTTCCTATGTCGTTGCCATTGATTTGTACCCCTCTCCTGTTTGGATCACGGTCGATCAATGGTCCTCCCTTCCAGTCTCTAACTTCTACTATGTAATCATCATAGCAAGAGTATGGACCTCCTTCCAGTACCATATCAGGGTAGATCGTAGCTCTGCAGCTATCGTCCAGACTGATTTGGATGTCATCATTACATGCCAGTGCTCTGGTTGGATTTGCATATTTATTTACACACACCTCAAACTCACAAGTACCCACATTACCCGAGGCATCTGTCGCACGGTAACAAAGCTTTGTACATCCTATCGGGAAAAAAACATCCAGGACCATATGGCGCTCCACAGGTCTGTACCAATGGTACCCGATTCGAATTCGCCAGATTGTAACCGATCACGCCCATCCAGTTGGCGCCTCCAAATCCAAATGAACTGTTGATAAATGGTGCTGCAAACTGACCTCCAGTATACGTTGCTCCATCTATCGGTGTTCGAATATTGGCATCTCCCATCGGTCTTCCGGCACAGCCACTGAACAGGGATGCATTCGTGCCTCCTGTTCCAGGTGCATGGATATAGATTCCTCTGGTCTCTCCAGGTGCCATCGTCAAACAGCCCAACACTGTAGTCTCAGTTTGTATTGGTGCACATCGCTTGATCGTATCTGTCCTTGTTCCGGTCAACAATCTGAAGCTGTCTATCACTGTGGTGAACTGTGCTCCGGATGTAGGGGTCCTTGTCGCACATAAGGTCCATGCATTCGGCGTAGCTACTACCGGCGCGTGACCTCCCGGATTTGTGGTATAATATATGTTGTGTGGTACGTTCGCAAATGCTCGTTCTCCCAACAACTGTAAATTCAATAAACTTCCTGAAGTATTAATCAGGTCAAACATTACTCCCCAGCTCGCAGCTCCTCCTGTAATTGACCAGTAAGATGCCGGTGGCAAACATACTGTGGTCGTATTTCGGTTGCCAAAGTATGCGCCTGCAGGACAATTGTCCATCGCCATAAATGGTGGTGCATCCCAGCTGGCTTCACACTCCCCAGGTCCTAAGTTTATGGTAACAGGTGATTTTGTTGGACAACCCATGATAACCGGTGGTAGGTTATCTACTACCGTAACTACAGCAAGGCAGGTGCCTACGTTGCCACATTCATCTGTAGCCCTTAAATTCACATTATTTGGCCCAATGTTGGCACAAGTAAATGTGGACGGTACAGCTGTCAAGACCAATGCAGGAGTAGCAGTACAATTGTCAGACACGCTGGACAATAACTGAACAGGGGTAACCGTAGCATTGCCATTGGCATCCAGGAATATGGTCACATTCCTGCACACTACAACCGGTGCTGTATTGTCGAATACGGTTATAATCTGAGAGCAAGTAGCCGAATTGCCACATACATCTGTTGACCTATAGGTTCTGGTAACAGTAAATCTGTTGGCACAAGTCTGACCACTGATCACATCTCCAACGTGGGTAACTACCAGACCGGCATTTCCACACAAGTCTGCGGTTATTACGGTATTTACGTCTACTGGTGGTACTGCACTGGCACACTGAACGGTAACAGGGGCAGGACAAATAACAGATGGGGCAACATTATCAAAAACAGTAATAATCTGAGCACAAGTCGCTGAGTTACCACATGCGTCCGTAGCTCTATAAGTCCTTGTTAAAGTAAATCTATCCCTGCACGTTTGGTTGGTAATTACATCCCCAACATGAGTAATAGTAGGTGTCCCTCCACAATTATCAGATGCACTTCCGGTGAATGGAAGAGCCGGAGGTACAAATACAGCACACGTAACGGTGGTATTTGCCGGACAGGTAATAGTAGGTGGAACCAAATCACTTACGGTGATAATCTGAGTACAAGTAGCAGAGTTTCCACACTCATCAGTTGCTCTGTATGTTCTAGTGATCGTTTTTCTGTTTACACAGATTACATTACTTTCTACATCACTTACAAAATAACAGTTGGTGTTCCACCACAATTATCGCTTGAACTTCCCCCTGCAAAGTTAGCTGGAGGAACTTGAGAAGCACAGGTTACGGTAACCGGAGGAGGACATGTAATAGTTGGTGCGGTTACATCATTTACTGTTATAATCTGAGTACAAGTTGCGGAATTTCCACAAACGTCTGTTGCTCTGTATGTTCTTGTTAAGGTATATCTGTTGACACAGGTTTGGTTTGAAATCACATCACTTACCCAAGTAACTGTAACAGTTCCCCCGCAATTGTCGGAAGTAGGTGTTACAGTAGCCGGATTAGGTGCCGGTACATCCCTGGAACAACTTACTGTGATTGGGCCTGGACAAGTTAGTGTTGGAGGTGTGTTGTCAAAAACGGTAATTATCTGAGCGCAGGTAGCTGAATTTCCACAAACGTCTGTCGCTCTGTAAGTTCTTGTTAGCGTGTATCTATTTGCACAGGTTTGATTACTGATTACATCACTAACCCAAGTAACTGTTACCGTGCCTCCGCAATTATCAGAAACATTGGTTACAGTATTAACATTAACCGGTGGTACATCAGCTGCACACTGCACGGTAGTATTTGCTGGGCAAGTTAGCGTCGGAGGAGTGTTGTCAAAAACGGTTATGACTTGTGTACATTGGGATGAATTCCCGCAGACATCAGTTGCCCTATAGACTCTAGTAACCGTAAACCTATTTGCACAGGTTTGATTTGAAATGGTTTCAGAAATAAGTGTAACAGTTATCAAACCCGAACAATTGTCGCTGGCAGTTGCTCCCGGCAAAGGAACATCCGTCGCACATTGTACCGTTAAATTTATAGGACAATTTATGACAGGTGGGGTATTATCAAACACCGTAATGGTTTGTGTGCATTGACTTGAGTTACCGCATTCGTCAGTAGCTCTATAAGTTCTTGTCAAAGTAAATCTATGGGTACAGGTTACATTTGATCTGACTTCTGAGATCAAGGTAACTGTAATCAAACCATTACAATTGTCGCTAGCAGATGCACCTGGTAGAGGAATATCTGTATCGCATTGTACTGTAACATTTGTTGGACAAGTCAACGTTGGTCCGGTTTGATCATTTACAATAATGATAGCTGCACAAGTTGCTGTATTTCCACAAGCATCCGTGGCTCTGTATGTTCTGGTAATGGTATATCGGTTAGTACAAGTTTGACCACTTATTACGTCGCCGACATGAACAACGGTTGGTGTTCCTCCGCAGTTATCCGAAACCGTACCGCCAAAAGGAAGTGGTGGTGGAACTTGATTTGTACAACTTACTGTAACGGTCGTTGGGCAGGTAATGACAGGTGGTACAGCATCACTGAGTGTAATAATTTGCACACAAGTAGCCGAATTCCCGCATGCATCTGTAGCCCTATAAGTTCTGGTTATCTGGCATGGAGCTGAACTATATACATCACTTACATGAGTCACGGTTGGTACTCCTCCACAATTGTCAGATGCCGATCCGCCTGCAAAATTTGCTGGTGGTGCTCCCCCTGCACAAGCAGTAGTAACATTTGGCGGACAAGTGATGGTTGGTGGGGTTACGTCATTGACAGTTATTGTTTGGGTGCATGTTGCAGAATTTCCACAATAGTCTGTTGCTCTGTATGTTCTGGTAATTGTATAGCGGTTGGCACAAGTCTGATTACTTATAGCATCACCAAGATGAGTTATGGTTGGAATTCCATTACAATTATCAAATGCATTAACCAGGGCTCCGTTGTATATTGAAAAATTACGAATGCAACCGTTATGAGCTCTTCCTTGAGAAAAGTCATTTGTGGTGAAATTTAGATTTCCACCAGTATTCAATGGCCCTACAACTGAAGTTAAAACGGAAACACCATCTAATATTAGGGTTACACTACCAGCATCATAAGCTAATTTAGCAGAGTACCACTTGTTCAGTAAAACCGTTGTGGAGGAAAACACAAGATTACTATTGTTGTGCTTAAAACCTAATGCTCCTGAAGGTGAAACATAGATCCCAATCCAGCGAAAACTATTACCCCCCATGATTACTGGATTTCCTGGCGCGGCTCCATATCCATTTAATTGAAAATCAATATTCAGAATGAAATTATTGGTATTTAATGATCCGATATTTGGAAATGTAACATTCTGTCCATTTGGGTTACTAATATATATCCCGTTTTGGCATAATGGAGTTCCAAATGTTGGTGGAACAGGTGGTGTTGGGTTTCCAGACAAGACTGCAGGTCCAAAAGTTCCGGTGGCATCTGTTAGATTAGATATTAAAGGATAATTCGCAAGTAAAGTGGGCCCACTTACATTTGGAGCTGGAACTAAAGAAGCACAGCTTACTGTAATATTTGCAGGACATACTATAACAGGAGGTGTTTGGTCATTAACAGTTATGATTTGAGTACATTGAGCAGTGTTTCCACATACATCAGTGGCTCTGTAAGTTCTTGTTACCGTAAATCTATTCGTACAGGTTTGATTGGAGGTAACAATCACTTACATGGCTCACAGTTACGGTACCCGGACAATTATCACTTACTCCGGTTACAGAGTTTGTATTAACAGGAGGAATTTCAGGAGCGCAACTAACCGTAATTGGTCCGGGACATGTCAATGTTGGAGGTGTTTGATCATTTACCGTAATAATTTGTGTACACTGTGCAGTATTACCACAAACATCAGTTGCTCTGTAAGTTCTTGTAAGAGTATATCTGTTGGCACAGGTCTGACCACTGATTACATCACTTATGTGAGAAACTGTAACTGTTCCAACACAATTGTCGCTAACCCCGGTTACAAGGGAAATATTGGGTGGAGGTACATCAGAAGAACAGCTTACGGTCAAAGGACCCGGACAGGTTAAAGTCGGAAGTGTTTGATCATTCACTGTGATAATTTGGGTACAAGTAGAAACATTACCACAGATATCGGTAGCTCTATAGGTTCTTGTCAGTGTATATCTGTTGGCACAAGTTTGTCCGCTGATTACATCGCTTACGAAAGCTCTTGTTATTGAACCACCGGTACAACCATCGGAAACGATGACAAGTTTGTATCTGGTGGAGGTACTTCCAGGCAGCACAACTAACAGTGAGAGGTCCTGGACAAGTAATTGTCGGACCGTTGTTATCATTAACGGTAAATTACCTGACTGCGGGTAGCAGAGTTACCACAACTATCGGTAGCTCTGGCGGTTCTTGTTAATGTAAATCGGTTATAGCATGTTCTATTGGTGGTATCAGTCACTTAATAACCATGACCACTAGCACCATTACAATTATCACTCTCCTGAACTGAAAATAATGGAATATCTGTAAAACACTGAGCCGTCGTATTTGGTGGGCAAATTACGATAGGAGGGGTTTGGTCATTAACCGTAATAATCCTCTGGCAGGTAGCTACATTGCCACACTGATCTGTTGCCCTGTAGGTCCTGGTTAAGGTATACCTGTCAGCACACGTCTGGTTGGAAATTACATCGCTTAAATGAGTAACCGTGACTGTGTTAGGAACACATGTGGTGGTTGCGGTCCCCGTAAATGGAAGAGTCGGAGGAATCTCCATAGTACAACTGACCGAAAGGTTAGGGGGGCATAATAAGGTGATTTGGGAGAATAATGGTTTAAAAGGAAAAAATCCTAAAAAAAAAACCCTCCTTACACATAACTGGACAGCCTTATGTCTTGAAAGTGGGTTTTCATGAGAGAGAGTTTTGGTCTATTAAAATGCTTCGTAAATACCTAATCTGTTAAAAACGTATCTTTTTTATATTAAAAAAAATAAATATATAACTGCTTCATCATTACAAAGATAATGGGCTGATTGAATTGTGCAAAATTATTATTCCATTTTGCAACTTTTTTTTGAGATAGAAATTGAAAATACAATTAATAGGGTAATCCACTTATCAAACAAATCAATAATGTATAGGAATTATACACACATTTACTCTCAAACTTATTGAAAATCAATATTTTATGCAAAAATATAATAAGATTTGCCAATTGATAATATAAAACCCCTGATGTATTTAACTCGCCAATGCTCACTTTGTGTTGGTTGAGTCCTTTTTGTCCCTTGATCTCTTGAACACTAATGACCTTACCCGTTGCATCATAAATGGTTAATTTAACTACTGATGTCTCCGGCAATCTAAAGCCTATGCTGGTCTCTTTACTAAACGGATTTGGTTCGTTTTGTAATAATTCAAACACACCGCTTTCCACACTTTCTTTACCGGTATTAGCGGTCAATACAGCTTCAAGAATGTTATCCTTGTCGTCATACGCTTGTGCCAAGGTAGGGTTTCCGGTAATCACCATCAAATTGCTCAGTTTACCACTTTTTATAGCCTTAAATTTCAGAATAAACAACTCGTCATTCTCACTCCTAGTAACTCCCTCATCAGCATTCCAACTGGTAGTAAGGATACCATCTGCAATTCTTGTCGATCCAAAATTTGATTCTGTGATTTGCAATGCTCCTGACTCTACCCCTTCATACCTTAAACTCCCCTGATCAAATTTTAAAGTAAACTGATAACCAACGATATTTTTAAAATCTGATGATTTAAAACCTATTTTATAATTTTCACCGGATACTAAATCCAAATCATTAACTACAAAATTTAGTTTTCCAGATGATCTGGTAAAAATATTCTGAGCTCCATTGGCCTTAGAGTCCCCGGTAATGTCTCCCATTTTTATGGAAACAAAGTCAGCAATCTTATTGCGATCCAGTAACAAATTAGAACTTCTTGGCGCATCCCTTGGAGACTTCGGATCTTGAAACTTATATTCCGATGGAACAAAGTCCAACTCCTTACTTGTTTAAATTCACTATTGATTCCTAAAATCAATTTTCTAAGTTCTGCCATGTCCGAAGCTGTAATACCTTTACTGGCATTTACATCTGCTCCAGCAATTTGTATGGATCTGTGATTTCTGCCAAGCCCAGAATATGTTTTGAATTTTAACAATGTCGTTTGTTGTAACCCCATTCAAAGGCTCGTCATTGCGATCAGGGCTGACCTGATAGGATTGATTTAGTTTCAAATCGCCAAAACTGTAAGGACTTCCAGACATTTGCCGCATCATTGAACCATTTTGATAAAGCATTACATCAACAGGTTTAGTTTCCACTCCGGATGAGGTTCTGATATTTCCAGTGATGGTACCTTTTATTGGACCTTTATTAGGACAAATATTCTGATTGTCCTGAATAATGATTAGTGTTTTCAGAAATCTTTATTTCCCTCTTCATCTTCCACCCATACTTCCACTTCAATTACCAATTCATCGTTTGCTTCGGCTTTTACAAAATCATCACAACATACCCGAATACTTGTCTTATTTGGATCACCATTAAAAATACAATTTCAAATTTTCTTGTTTGGTACAGTTATCGTAGCTTCCCTTATCAAATCCCTTGCCCAAATATCAATACATTGGGAAGTTGGCATTGGCACAGTAATGATTCCATTAAGACATTGTGGTGTTGGTGCTTTACAGTCTTTGATTTCAAATAACTTTTCACAAATTCCAATATTTCGCAACCATCCTCCACGAACCAAATAATTCTATGAATACCTAATGGGTAAATACCGCTTGCATCAAATGGATTTCCGTAATAATCCGCTGATGGGTTAAAATTAAATTGAACAGTATCCCCTAAAGAAATTGTTTTCGAGGTCAGAGCACCAACTCTGTAATCATGGTTACCCAATACACCTCTGTTGTCATTAAATAAATCAATTTTTATAATCCCAGGACAACCAATCATCCTTGGTGCACAAATCGCTAGCTTCAGCTGTAAGTTGGATATGCCCTGAACATATTCCTGACTGGGATTTAATATTGGCTGGTTCGCAAGGACCTGCAAGGCATTTTACTTCAGGTTTTGTTTGATCCATTACTTCTATAACCTGAGTTTGTTCCCAACGACCTTTACCAGGATTAAGATGAGGATCATATTGGCACCAATCAATCACCACCCACTTTCTTAATACTTTATAACAAGCATCCCACTTCAGTGGTGAAAACATCATCTGAGTAATTAATTGCAATTAATGAACAATGGTCATTGGAATGATTCACCACCTGTGGTCTGCCCAACAATGGATTATCAGGGGCTTAAATCAGCTTTGCAATCATTAATTCTCACAGAGCTGTTGTTGCATACTCCATTTGGCCAAATAATATCGGAAAATAATGAATCATTACAATGTTTGAGATCCACATAAAGGATCACAATTGACTACCCAAATGGTTTGGGTTGCAGAGACTTCAATATTATTAGGTCGGTAACACTGAATATACGTAAAATCTTTCCTTGTCCGCAATGCCTTAGGTCTTGAACGGTCAGACTTGGCGTTGCTCCACATCCTCCCAAATATATCCATCAAAACCCCATGTCAAGTCATATTTATTATTCCTATAGGCAGGATTAAAAAATTGTTGATAAAACTCACAGGCCTGATTAGAAACCGGCTTTGGAAGTGGATTACCTGATATAAAACCTTTATAACCCGTTAGTGTATTTGCTTCACAATATGGTGCGCATACCACATCATTTGTTTTAACCTCTCTTCTATCTAAATAATTGCTGACAACACGTCCAAAAGTGAATCATTTATATTCGAAATGTTGTTCACATCGAACCAAAACGCACAACTAACAACTATATCAGGAGGAGGTATAATGCTTGGAATTACTTTATCCTGTGCATCAGCTTCAACCATGCAGTCGCTAAAATGTTTGTCCAGAAATCCACCCTGATTCATCAATCCTGGCAAAACAGGTCCTGTGCCTGGGTCTACATCAAAAACTCTAAAAACAACTTGTATTCTCTTTCCGATATCCTCACAACAGAATTTGATTTCATCGTCAAAATAAATTTGATTTCCAAATACTCTGGTGTCATCATCTCCATTTAAACCACCGCAAGAAATTAGATTAGAACTCTGGGAACCATTCCTGGTTCTAATAATTCAGACATTCTGATTACTTTAAAAAAATACATGTGGATTACAATTGTCAAAGATCCATCGTCAAAAAGAACTTGCATAAGCCTTACCGATTGGATCAAATCCATGGCTTGACACAATACTCACCACTGTTCTGGTTTGACAAACAGCTTGTGGTGGAGTTTCATCTAAAATATTTAAGACAACTTTTCTGCGGGAAACATTACCACAACAGTCATATGCTACAATGTATCCATTTTGAATACCCGGTGGTAAATCCATTGCTAAATATCCTGAGACTTCATCCCCTATTATAGTTCCAAATTCAACCTCAACTGAAAAGTGAACTTCATCGCTGCAGTTGTCTGCAATCCATGGTTTCGCGACGGTCCACTCTCCGTAACACAACCATGGACTCATGTTAACCGTAATACTGTCTGGATAAACAATTTCAGGTCCAACTTTATCAATAACTTTTATGATTTGATTTATTTCTTTAACCTGACCAGAACACCAATCCAGTACCGTCCACTGTCGAACAATTTTATAACATCCCGTTGATCCAGTTTTGCACCCTGGCGTAGAAAGATCAAAAATATGTCCTGATAAGAAAATGCTAGATTTTCACAACCCTCTACTAATGGCCGTCCCGTTCCATGCCACATGATATGCTGATTTGGTCCCCAACAAACGGGATTTTGAACATCCCATTCTGTATGAGTTGGATAATAAATATGGTCAGGACTTGGGTGTCCATAATTTGGGTCAGCAGTATTCTGAATCAATTCCAACCTAAAATTCGAGGAATTCTTCTTAATGGATATATATCCGGTTGACCAGAATTTGCATTCCAAAATATTGAATCAAGAAGGTATCCATCCACGCACTGGGGTGAGCCAACCAAATGAGGAATAACATTCTTCAATGTATCTCTTCTTTCATTACATGACAAGGTTGGCTGATCATGATCGTCATAATTATGTGGATCTTTAACTTGTGTCAAGTCCCCTAAACTTATGGTTAAGTTTTGAACACAAATTGATTTATTGCCAGACTCATCAATAGCAGTCCAAGTTCTGTGGATGATGCTTTGGTAACCATCCTCACAAGAACCAAGAATTATATCATCTTTATAAGTAAGTGAAAAGGAGCCACATTTTTCAATGACTATTGGCGTTCCTGTATTCAATGGAATAGGCTCTACACTGCATAAAATAACTGCATCTGCAGGGCAAATAATCTTTGGTGCCAACTTGTCTTCAACAAAAGCTTTTCCCCAACAACTGTTTCCTGTTCTAGGGTCGATTATGGAAATTTTAAGTTCTTTACCAATATCCCTATAATCAATCTGTACGCCGGGTTTATTTGGATTACGGTCGATTAATGCACCTCCATTCCAAGGTCTCACTTCTATGATGTATTTGTCATAACAACCATATTGGCCACCTTCAAGTACCATGTCTGCGTTGATGGTCACTTCGCATGAGTCATCAAGACTTATTTGAATGTTTCCATTGCATGCCAACTCCCTGCTTGCATTTGGGAACTCATTGACAGTAATTTGGGCACAGCAAGTTGCAGAGTTACCAGCTCTATCGGAAACAATATAACATACCTGATGTATTCCTACTTTAATCGGTCCACCAATCTTATAAGTGTTTGAATCAATGGTGTTCAGATAAGGATTAGAGTTACAAAAGAATTGGTTACTAAAGGTAAATAAATCAATGTAGCATCGCATTCTCCTGGTGATAGGTTTATGGATTGATTGCTGCAAAATATTCTAGTAGGTGTAGTATCCAAAACAGTAATTTGAGAATTACAGACGGATTGATTTTCACATACATCGGTTACGGTTAATGTAACATTCAAGATGCCAATATCGTCACAATTGAATATCGTATCGTTTGAAATTAAAGACTTTATTCCGGTTAAATTACAATTATCAAAACTTCCATTGTCCAATTGATTACTTGATATTTGAACTGTACCTAAACTATTTAAATATACTGTCAAATCTTTACACAAAGCTGTTGGTGCAACATTATCATTTACCGTTATCGTCTGGGTACATGTCCTTGCATTTCCGCAAATATCTGTAGCTTGATAGGTTCTTGTAATAATAAATTTATTTGTACAAATTTGATTTGTGATGACATCACCTATATGAGAATTCACAATGCCTAAGTTTCCGCAATGATCTGCTGATATAATCAAGCCAGGGTCAACAGGGGGTATATGTGCGGCGCATGAAATTGAAACGGAAGAGGGACAGATTACACTTGGTGCGGTTAAATCGTTCACTAAAATAGTTTGTGAACAACTATCCACTATAATACCAGAAATTTGAATTCCATAACGTCGTGTTAAAGTATACCTATCTCGACAAGTTTGATTTGAAACTACATCTCTTAAGTGGACGACATCTCCAGCACAGTTATTGGCAAATCCAACCAAAGCTGGATCAGGATTTAAAAGATCTACTGTACAAGAGACATTTTGTATAGGTGGACAAACCGGAACTGGATTTTCTAAAGTAATATTATAAACTATCCAATCTCCTGGACACTCATCAGTATCAATGAAATTATTATTATTCACATCATAAAAAACCTTAAACCTAAGAGCTAGGGTACCAGGAAGTAAAGGGTTTAACTAACCAATCTCCAGCGCAATCACCTGAATCGAATACATTGTTGTCATTTGCATCGAAAATTAACCTGAATCTCATACTCAATGTTCCAGGTAATAATTGGTTCACTAAAGAAGCATTTCTGCTGAAGGCAGGTGAAAAAGAGGACAATGTAACAATGGAATTTACAGGGCTAAACAAAACATTATTTTTTACAAATGACTGTTCAACTTTCAGTAAATTTGATGGAATGGTATTATTAACATCAATAAATTGAGTAAAAAATAAATTATTTGATTGAGAATTACAGATAACTAACGTGCCACTTTCATCTAAGCCATCATTGTTCGCGGTGAGTTGTAATCCATTAATGGTGGATGTAAGTACTGGTGCCGGTGAAACAATATAGTTAATAATTATAGGATCTCCGTAACAATCAATGGCGGGATCAAAATCGCCATTAACATCCACGTCATTATAAAATCTCACCATTTGTGTTGCCACTCCAGTATTGATGGGGTTTATTAAATTCAAGGATTGAGTTGACCCATTAAAATAGGCTGCATTCAATGCGGTTAGTGTTCCATCAAACTGTTCAATTTCAGTAGGTGGTGGACTTTGACTCAGACCGGCAATATTTCCATTAGAAGAAACCTGAACAATTTGAACATGCGTTGCATTGGAAGTTATATTGTTCCATTGGTAAGTTCCACCATTGCAGATATCAATAAATATTTCCTCAGCTGGATCTACCAAACCGTTATTAATAATACTTGCTAATTGAGCCAATCCTCCATTTTCTGAGAATGTAAAATTAGCTACTGCATTTTCTTCTACCCCAAAAGGAGGCGGTCCGTTCAACCAGGGACAGTACAAAACTTTGGAAGAAATCATGACCCCACTACCTGCTGCCACTGACGATGGACCAGAGTTATGATCCCAAAAATTAGACTCAGCGTTAATAATATTTTGGCTTAAATTATTTACCCCAAAGTTATCTCCAGCAAACCAATTGTTACCGGAAGCATTAACCATGCCTCCAGTCACAGCAATTAATAAATCTGTTCCATTATCTATTGCATCGTTAAAATTATTACCGACTACATTACCAAATCCGAGATTGGAAAAACGGATTCCAATACCATTATTATAAATGTGGTTATTGTTTATGTCCGCATAAGCGCCATCCACATCAATGCCAATCTGAAACCCATGAATGGAAGCATCATTGTCCATTATTAATGCCGAAGCATTTGTGCCGTTAATTATAATTCCGGTGATTGAACTTGGATTCCCTTCAATTTCACAATCGTTTTTTATATGTGCAAACACCCCAGCATGTGAGCTGAGAGGGCTATCAGTCACTCTTATTCCTGTCAATATACCATTTATACTGATTCCACCAATCTCGCAATAAGCCCCATCTGGTGCGTCAGAACTGTAACCATCAAAATTATTAACATAAATTCCAGTTGCTACACCTTTTATACTACCACCATTGATAATTGCAGGAGATAAAATATTTACATTCCAAACTTCAATGCCCTCTGTCGGTTTTCCTGTTATTGCACTTCCATCAATATGGTTATTTTTTATAGTTGAATTTATAGTTTGAGAAGCGATTAGTATTCCATCCCAAACCAATTCATCTGGATGATCAATTCCAACTATTGTATTATTTTCAATATTATATGGGGAAGCAGTGTTATAAAATAAATTGTGGAAAATTCCTCTCCTTCTTGCCTCGATAGAATTATCTGAAATATTCTGAAAAGATACTGCGCCTGGATTTGCGAGATGAAAATTCCCTGTTTGAATTCCAATGCGGACATTTTCCATACAGTTGTGGATCACTGAAGCATATTGGTTATTATATAACAGTATTCCACCTCCCCAATATGCTACTCCTGAATTTAGATCATAGGTACCTAGATTAATAAATTTATTATTCTCTATTAAATGTCCGCTTGAAGGAACAGCTAGAGGATAATCATAAAGTGTCACTCCAAAATATGACAAATTTTGAAATACATTGTTGGAAACTTTTAAATTACTGATGCCTGATTCATAAACCGTAACGCCTTCTGCCGCATCTAAATCTGCACCATTTGTTCCAAGAAATCCACTTGTCAAGGAAGTGTTGTCACCATCTATTGTAAATCCCTGAATGGTAACATTTGATGCTGCAACATGAAAAATTTCAGCTGTAGAAACTGAAGAGTTTGCAGAATAAATTCTCGCCTCAGCTACTCTAATACCATTACATGGATTAATATTTGCATTTGGTCCAAGAATTGTAACAGATTTGGATACAATAATATTTTCTGAATAACTTCCGGAAGAAACGGAAATGGTATGCCCGTTTAATGTTGCTACATCATCTATAGCGGATTGAATAGTAGCATAATTGTTTCCCGTATTAATATTTTGTACTTGTGCCTGTATTTTAGATTGAACAAGGACAATTAAAAATAAAACATATGCCAAATTCTTACCTATATAGGATAAGTAATGACATTGAGGGGTTGTATGTATAAATACCATATTATTAAAATTCGTTATTTTAATACAATAGGTATCTTACCAAAATCTCAGATATAAGATTATTACAACAAAATAATTTTTGACATCTGTTAAAAACTACTTTGGCAAATTCTTAATTAAATCAAGTTTGGAATTGCTCCGTCATTTGGACCTAACTCAGAATTTGGTAAAATACTCTGAGATTGAGCTATGGATGCGTAAAATTAGTACATGTTAATTAAGTTCATCCTCTTGATGAAATCTTTATGAATATTTTTATTTAAATCATACTTAAAGTAATAGCATAAAACAATTAATGTCTTACTGAAAAGTTATATTAATAAAAAAGGGTTGCATAAATGCAACCCTTTTTAGGTAGATATTTTCAAAAACTTTTACTCAATGGATACCATCTTCTTCGTTGCCGTATGATCTGCAGCGTCTAACTGATAATACAACACACCAGTTGCATTCAAGTCTCCTTTGCTAATCTGGTGATGATTCAATCCCTTCTGACCTTTAAGTTCATATACCCGAAGTACTTTTCCTGTTACATCATATACTGTTAACTTCACAGCTCCGGATTCAGGTAAACGATAACTTACTACCGTCTCCTTGCTGAATGGGTTTGGTTCATTCTGATACAATTCAAATACTCCACTCTCTACTATTCCTCTGTCTGTTCTCACTCCCATCACTGGCTCTAGTAGATTGTCTTTCTCATCGTATGCCTGAGCTGAGGTGATGTTACTGTTTATTGCCATCATCTTACTCAACACGCCATTTCTGGTTGCCGTGAAGTTTATCACAAATAATTCATCTTCCTTTCCATAACTTAATCCCTTATCAGCATTCCAGCTCGTTGTCAACATTCCTTCCGATACTCGCTTTGTTCCAAAGTTAGCCTCTGTTGTCTTCAACACTCCTGATTCTGTTCCCTCATACATCAGACTACTCTGATCAAACTTCAAGGTGAACTGGTAACCCGAAATATTTCTAAAATCTGATGATTTGAAACTGACTCGGTAACTTTCTCCTGCAACTACTTCCTGGTCCTTGATTTCAAAACTCAATTTGCCATTCGTTCTGCTTTGAATACCCTGCGCACCGTTCGCTCTGGAATCTCCTGTTACATCTCCCATTTTTACAGACACAAAATCCATCACTCTATTATGATCCAACATCAGGTCAGCACTTCTTGGTGCATCCCATGGTGATTTTGGATCCGCAAAAACATAATCCGCAGGAACAAAGGTCCAGCTCTTTACATTTCTGAACTCATTGTTGATACCCAAGATCAACTTTCTCAATTCAGCCATATCCGATGCAGTGATTGTTTTGCTGGCATTCACATCTGCCGCAATCAATTTGTACGGATCTGTAATCTCTGATTGACCAAGAATGTGTTTCTGGATCTTTACGATATCCTGTGTAGTTACTCCATTTGCATGCTCATCGTTACGCTCTGGTTTAACACTGTACGTGGTATTCATTGCCAAATCTCCGAAGCTATATGGACTTCCCATCATTTGTCTCATCATGGATCCATTGTGGAATAAACTAACTTCAACAGGTCTTGTTTCTACCCCTGTCTCCGTCTTAATGTTTCCGCTAATTTTACCCTTTGCCGAGCCCACATTAGGGCATATGTTTTGATTATCCTGAATGACAATAATTGTTTTACAATAATCCTTGTTGCCTTCTTCATCTTCAACCCACAGTTCTACTTCTAAAATTATTTCATCGTTTAATTTCTTGTCCACAAAATCCTGACAACAAACTGTAAGCGATGGTTTGGTTGGATCTTCATCGAAGTAGAATTTCAGATTTTCCTGACTGGTACAGTTGTCATAACTTCCCTTATCCAGATCTTTGGCCCAGATATCCACACATCCACTGCTTGGCATAGGCACGGTAATCACTCCTGTCAAACAATATGGTGTCGGTGCTTTACAATCCTTGATCTCAAACAAGCTCTCACATACTCCCACATTCCCACAGCCATCCTCCACAAACCATTTGATCTTGTGGATTCCTATCGGGTACGTGCCACTTGCATTGAATGGATTATGACTGTCATCTGCAAATGGATTGTGACTGAATTCTACCGTATCCCCAGCTGCATATTGCTTGCTTGTTAAGGTTCCTACACGGAAGTCATATCCTCCATGTACGCCCTTGCCATCATTGAACGCATCGATCTTATATTCCCAGAACAACCAGTCGGCTGGCGTACAATTATCTGTAGCACTTGCCGTCAAACTGATATGACCTACACACACGCCTAACTTGCTGTCGATCTTCGCCGGTTCACATGGTCCTACATTGCAACTTACCACCGGACGATTTTGATCCCTTACTTTGATTACCTGTAATGCCTCCCATCTTCCATGATCAGGATCGATAAATGGATCGTACTGACACCAGTCGATCACCACCCATCTCCTCAACACCTTGAAGCATGCATCCGGCTCTATGTTAAACTGCTCGTCAAAATATTCTATCGACAATAACGCACAGTTGTCATCTGCATTATTGATCACCTGTGGGCGTCCCAATTGTGGATTGTCCGGGGAAATATCTGCTCCACAACCATCCAAGGTTACCGGCGTCTGTGTACACACTCCGTTTGGCCACAATAAGTCCGTATATCTCGGATCGTTACATGCTACATCATCTATATAGAATGGATCGCAATCTACTACCCAGATTGTCTGTATTGCTGTTACATTGATGTTGTTAGGTCCTGTGGTCGAAATGATCCTTTGTATCACACCCTGACCACACTCTCTTAGGTCATTTACCGTAATTGTAGGCGTTGACCCGCATGGACTCAATACATATCCGTCAAATCCCCAGGTCAACTCATACTTCCTGTCCCAATGTGCAGTGTCAAAATACTGATAGTAGTATTCACATGCCTGGTTCGGTGCAGGTTTCGGTTGTGCATTCGTCTGTACATATCCAGGGTAACCTGTATAATCATTGCGCTCACAGAATTTGTAGCATACCAAATCCTTGGTTACCACTTTCCTCCTGTCGGTTAAGCTCGTTACCACCTTTCCAAAAGTCGCATCATTCGGATTCGTCAACTTCGTTACATCAAACCAGAACCAGCAACTTACCACTATATTCGGTGGTGCTATAACTGTAGGTACTGCTTTGTTTTGTACTTCCACTTCTACCATACAGTCGCTGAATCTTCCATTCAACACACTGCTCGTACTTGTCATCCTGATCGGCGTCACAGGTCCCGGTCCCGGATCTACATCAAACACTCGTAACACTACCATCACTTTCGTCCCTACATCCGCACAGCAGAAATCTGTATAATCATCAAAATAAATCTGGTTGCCTGCCAATATACTGTTGTCATCTCCGTTGCGTCCCTGACAGGCCACCACATTGTTTGAGTTACTTCCATTATTCGTGCCCAGCAATTCTGCCATCCTGATCACCTTGAAGTATACATGCGGCTGACAATTGTCAAAACTTCCTTCATCCAGATCTTCTGCATGCAATCTCGCATAATTCGTCAATGGACTCTGATTTCCATTAAGGCTCACCACCGTAGCTGTACGACATACTGCCTGTGGCGGTACTCGGTCTATTACATTCAACACTATTCGCTTCTTCGTGATGTTGCCACAACAATCCGTTGCAACTATATACCCATTGTATATTCCTTCCGGCATATCCAACACCACAAAGCCTGCTGTCTCATCTCCTAATACCGTTCCATTGTCCACTTCCACTGTGTAGTGTACTTCATTTGAACAATTGTCCAATATCCATGGCGCAGGTACTTCCCAGCGTCCTGTACATGTCCAGCTCTCCATATTCACCCGTGCACTGTCCGGATACAATACCTGTGGTCCTTCATCGTCTATTACCTTGATGATTTGGTTATGACCACCCACCTGGCTGGTACACCAATCCATCACTGTCCACTGTCTCAATACTTTGAAACAGCCTACAGGACCTGCATCACATCCAGGTGTCGCCAGGTCAAATACGATATCCTTATACGTCACTGTAAGATTAGAACACTCCGCTCCTCCAGGTCTTCCTGTTCCTACCCACATAATGTGGCGGTCAGGGCCCCAGCACAATGGATTGTTTGGTGACCATTGTCTGTGCTGTGGATAATACACTGGATCAGGACTTGGATGTCCATAATGTGGATCATTCACATCATCGATACAATTCCAACCCAACACTCTCGGTAACCTTCTGTTTGGATACTGATCCGGTGCGTTTGGATTTGCCAACCAAAACGCGGAATCCAGAATATAACCATCCACACACTCTGGGAAATCCAACATATGCGGCGTTACATTCTTGTTCCTGTCTATCTTCTCATCACATTCTAATGCCGCCTGATCCAAATTGTCATAATTCGCAGGTACTGTTACCTCAAACAAATCGCCAATTTTTACCCTAATACTTTGAATACATTCTGATCTGTTTCCAGAACCATCAGTAGCGATCCAAGTACGTTGAATAATTTTGGAATACCCAACTTCACAATTACCATTTATAGTTAAATCTCTATAAGTCAAACTATATCCTCCACAATTTTCTTCAACTGATGGCAAACCTAATGGACCGCCAGGATCAGTATTTGTGCCACAAGAAACATCGTTGGTAAGCGGACAAGATATTTTTGGTGCTAATTTATCCTCAACTCTTCCATGTCCCCAACAGCTGTTGCCGGTTACTGGATCTATTATCGTTATCTTTAATTCTCTTCCTATGTCGTTGCCATTGATTTGTACCCCTCTCCTGTTTGGATCACGGTCGATCAATGGTCCTCCCCTTCCAGTCTCTAACTTCTACTATGTAATCATCATAGCAAGAGTATGGACCTCCTTCCAGTACCATATCAGGGTAGATCGTAGCTCTGCAGCTATCGTCCAGACTGATTTGGATGTCATCATTACATGCCAGTGCTCTGGTTGGATTTGCGTACTTATTCACACACACCTCAAACTCACAGGTGCCTACATTACCAGATGCATCTGTTGCCCGGTAACATAGTTTCGTACATCCTATTGGGAAGAAACATCCAGGACCATATGGCGCTCCACATGTCTGTACCAATGGTACTCGATTCGAATTCGCCAGATTGTAACCGATCACGCCCATCCAGTTTGCTCCTCCAAATCCAAATGAACTGTTGATAAATGGTGCTGCAAACTGACCTCCAGTATACGTTGCTCCATCTATCGGTGTTCGAATATTGGCATCTCCCATCGGTCTTCCTGCACATCCACTGAACAGGGATGCATTCGTGCCTCCTGTTCCAGGTGCATGGATATAGATTCCTCTGGTCTCTCCAGGTGCCATCGTCAAGCAGCCCAATACCGTCGTCTCTGTCTGTATCGGTGCACAACGCTTAAGGGTATCCGTTCTGGAGCCCGTCAACAATCCAAAACTGTCGATCCTGGTGGTAAACTGCGCGCCAAACTGTGGTGTACGTGTCGCACACAGCGTCCACGCATTCGGCGTAGCTACTACCGGCGCGTGTCCGCCAGGATTGGTTGTATAATAGATGTTGTGTGGAACATTCGCAAACGCTCGCTCTCCCAACAACTGTAAATTCAATAAACTTCCTGAAGTATTAATCAGGTCAAACATTACTCCCCAGCTCGCAGCTCCTCCTGTAATTGACCAGTAAGATGCCGGTGGCAAACATACTGTGGTCGTATTTCGGTTGCCAAAGTATGCGCCTGCAGGACAATTGTCCATCGCCATAAATGGTGGTGCATCCCAGCTGGCTTCACACTCCCCAGGTCCTAGGTTAATAGTAATAGGTGACTTCGTGGGACAGCCCATAATCATCGGTGGCAGGTTATCTACAACCGTAACTACAGCAAGGCAGGTGCCTACATTCCCGCATTCGTCTGTAGTGGATAATGTCACATTATTTGGTCCAATGTTGGCACAAGTAAATGAAGTCCGACTTGCAGTTACCACCAATAATGCATTAGGAGTACAATTATCGGAGACACTTTGGGTAATCTGTGACGGGGTAATTATAGCATTGCCCGCCTCATCAAGATTTACTGTAATGTTTCTACAAACAACTAAAGGAACAGTATTATCAAAAACCGTTATAACCTGGCTGCAAGTGCCGGAATTCCCGCAAGCATCCGTTGAACGGTAGGTTCTTGTGATCGTGAATCTATTGACACATGTTCTATTGGTAATCACATCACCTACATGCGTAACTACAAGTCCAACATTACCACAATGATCTGCAGTAATTACACTATTTATGTTAACTGGTGGAACCGCAGATGCACATTGTACATTAACCGGAGCAGGACAAACCACCGAAGGGGCAGTTATATCATTTACTATAATAAGTTGAATGCATTCTGCAAAATTACCACATGGGTCGGTAACCCTATATATCCTGTGTACATTATATCTGTTTGGACAGGTTTGGTCAGTAATAGAATCTTTTCTGTGCGTTACGACTAAAGTACCTTGACAAGTTCCATTGGCTACCCTTGGTGCCCCGATATTTACAGGTGGAATATCCACAGCACAACCTACTGTTGCATTTGTCGGGCATGTAATCGAAGGTCCAGTACCATTAGCTGCACCAAAAGTGATACAAACTCGTCCATTTCCTAAATTCACACCTGGTGTAGTGCTACCTCCTGTAACTCCTCCAATATAGGACGAACCTCCGCCGCCATGTCCATCAACACTGCCAGCTCCTCCACCATAGTACCCGCCACCACCAGCACCGGAATGTAATGAACTTCCTCCAACTAAACTGGAGTTTCCTCCTTGACCGAGTGTCCCATTTTGTCCTCCTCCACTTGGCCAACCACAAGCTGGTCCATTTCCCCCTATTCCTCCTCCAACTTGAGTTCCACCGGTTGCATCACCTGCTGAACAATCCCCTCCAAGTCCATTTGCACCCGCAAGTCCTCCACCAGCACCTCCACCTTGATTACCACAGGAAAATTCAGCTCCACCTCCTCCTCCTGCAACAATAACTCTGTTTGCAAGTCCGGAACCGCCTTTTCTGACATCAGAAGCTCCGCCGCCACCACTACATGTGCTCGGATCATTACATCCTGATCCACCTCCGTTAAAGGCATTTCCCGGACCGTTAAATCCTTTTTGACCAACAAAAATATTTAAAGTTTCGCCAGGGGTAACTGCCAGGGTACCTGTTGCAAGTCCTCCTCTGCCTCCTCTATCCGGCGATCCTCCACAAACACTTATACTTGAGGGTGCGGTTGCACCTTCAGCACCATTGGCTTCAATAGTAACAGAAGTAACTCCTGCTGGCACTACCCAAGTCTGCATTCCACCGGTGTAATCAAAACACACCGTCTGTGGTGCTTGCGCCATACAAGCAGGCGGTATATCAAAAGCCTGTGTTCCATCAGATCTACTGGCTGAACTTCCCTGAAGTGCACTGTATCCTAATCCTCTTTTTGCAAAAGCTTTCCAAATCAAGCATGCATTTTGTGCATTATACAGTACGGTATCCGCTTTGAGAATGGCATTTCTGGCATCGACAAATCCAGGTGAGCAGGGCTGTATTTTTAAGGCTTCCGTAACCAATTTAAGTGCACGATTATTTCCTCCGTTACCAGTATAAAAATTTGGATCAAATCCATATTGTGCAATTAGATCCCAGGTAACTTCCCAAAGCATTGCACACCAAACAGAACCCACACCATGAGGTACAGCAGCGGTCTTAATATTGTCATATGTGTGTGGATTAATCCCTAAATTTGTGCTGTATGGGTATTGTCTGATGCCGGGACCTGTCGGTGGTTGACCAAATAACCATGTCCCAATACCCCTTGAATTAGGGCCTGCGTCTCCGGCTTTCATGGTCAGCATAAGACCATACCAATCGCTCCATCCTTCTCCAGGTTGTTCTTGATTGTTTAAACAACTAGAATTAAAGGGCCCCCCTGTTAATCTAATGGATATACCATGGCCGTATTCATGAATAATTACTGCATTGTCAAGATCACCATCTCGATTTCCACAAACATACATTTGCATTCTCGGTCTGTTCCCTTCAATTGGTGTAGCAAAATTCGCATTACAAGTACCCGAGCCATCCTGAGCCTCTGCCATAACATCGTCATTTCCAGTGCCTCCTCTTCCATAGTTATTTACCTGGAAATTCCCTGCAGCTTCCGTAAAACCATATTGGTAAATCACATCATGAATGATATTGGTCCAATAAAACAAATTGGTTATCGCAGCTGGCTCAGATTCATCAACTCCCATGGTATAAACTGTGTTTATCGGAAAATCGAACGTCAAACCTGCTCCACCGTCAGGACTATAACCTGAATTATTTCCATCTTCATAAGTATGCGTGTTATTCCCTCTGGTAATTGTGTATTCAGCACCTGAAGCACCATTAGTATCATGCCAACCAAATGGAGATGCCAAAGGATTATCGGGATTCAGTACCAATGTTCTGCCACCATGACCAGGAGATTCAATAGGCATGGCATAAACTCTGTAACCCCCAACCATAGCTGGGGTTGGAAAAGCGGGAACTGAATATTTATTGATCTTCTCTTCATGCAAATGTCCAGTGCAATTATCTGCACTATGTGATTCTCCAAATCCGCAATTTAGAACAAGATTGTTTTTAAATAAGATTTTACCTGTTGTGGCATCTGCTAAAATATGCCAGTAGTTCAGTTGATTGGGTTCATAAATGTACATTTCCCAGGCTAAGACCAATCGATCTTTTTGTGTTGAATTGGAAACTGTACTCCTGGTTCTAAACGGAAAATATTTTAACTTAACCGGAATATCCTCAATGGAAATCTGACCTTTAGATATTATGGACTTTTGTTCTTTACCACCTTGGTACTGCATGACAAACAGATTACCAAGTTGTTGATATCCTAATTCCGCAGATACTTTTTCAATAGCCTGAATGGCCGAAAGATCGGGTGTCCCATCCCCCTCAACAGATTCCTTCAGGTCAGGGATAAACAAATTATTTGCTGTAAATAAATTTCCGTTATTTTTAAAGTGGGCAGAACTCTCAGTGGTGAAAATACCAATACCCGTATAGCGCTGTGTAAAATAAATATGCTGAATTCCTGACACAGAACTTACATGGTGCGAAGTAATTTCAAAGTCACTAATATCCCCGCTTTTAAGCCCATAATAAGCTGAGGTACTTTTTAAGTAGCTAGTCACCTTTTCTTGAGGTGATTGGGCATTTAAATAAACAAAGTTGGAAAAAAGAAGGGAGAAAACCAGAAAGACACAAATATGTCTTACTGACCTTAAATCGTAGATACAATTGCTGTTCATGAGAGCAGGTTGGCTTTGGTTAAAAATCGTCTTTTCATCTAACCCATTGTGAATCAACACATAAGCTTGGTAAACTTATTTTAATATGTTGATTATTAAAGGATTAGAGACCAAAAATAGTAATTTTTACTAATCGCCGGAATTTTTTTTGTTGCTTGTACAAATTCTAAATCTTGTTTGGGTTGAGTGTTGATAAATCTTGATCATTTTGCGGCAATTCTGATTGCTACAGTTTATTGTTTCTAAATCCCAAATGATTCCACAATTCTTGGCAAGTGAATATTATAAATTTACCATTAAACTATAAAGTTTTGCTATGGTCTTTAATTTGAAATCTTTCTGAAAGCACCTCTTTCTGATAAACCCAATATGCATAAACCCCTAAAATAACAACAGATGAAATCAATCTGGCTGCATTATTTACTATCATAGAATTAAAAATCAAATTTGTCAGATAAACTACAATTATACTAAAAATCAGATAAGCAAACATCCTCATCATGTGGTAAGGAATTGGCATATTTCTTTGCCCTTGAATATAAGACATGATAGAAATAAAAATATAAACCGTTAAAGTAATCCACGCAGATGTGTCTAATCCGAATCTTGGAATCAGGATGATAAAAAGCAAAACATTTAAGATCAAGCCTAAACTACTGATAAATGCTGCAGTAGCAGTCCTGTCAGCAAGTTTATACCATACCGACATGTTGGTATACATTCCCGCAAAAATATTACCCATTAGCAAAATTGGTACTAAGTAAATTGCTTTCCTATATGTGGGCCCTAATAAATTAGCAAAAAGTCCAAGATTAATACATGTGAAAATATAAATCGCACTGGCACAAATAATAAAAAATAATGAAATTGTAGCATATGCTTCTCCGGAATTCTTTTTTCCAGCATACCGAAAAAAGAAAGGTTCTACTCCATAATTGAATGCCGTAACGAATAGATTCATTATGACTGCCAATCTAGTTGCCGCTACTAAAGAATCACTCATCCTTAAATTTTCCAAAGATTCGCCTGGAAGAATATATTTTAAAAAACTGGTATATCCGTTTTGAATAATTGTATAACTCAAAGTAACCAATATCAAAGGCCAGGAATAACGCAATACAGGCTTTAGCAATGACCAATTTACCAAACGTAGTCCATCTTTAATTTCCTTATGCAAGAGTAATAGACTTAAAATACTAGCCAAAAAGTTTGAAATAAGTACCATGTACAATTTCTGAGAACTTGTAGAAATTAGATTGATAAATGTAGGTACTATAAGAGGAAGACATTCAAAAATAAAAAGCACCAAAAATATGTTCAACAACAAACCAGACAACTTAATCCACGCATATCTCTTTGGTCGTTTTTCGTACCTCAATTTTGCAAATGGTAAGGAACTGAAAACATCACAAATTAATATGCCAATGGCTATATAAAGATGACCACGAAACTCTCCTTCATAGTTTAAAAAACTAAGAACTTCTCTTTCTCCTATTATTAATACTCCTGTAAAAAAAACGGAAATCGAAAAAACAGCTTGTGTTGCCAGTGGATAGATCCATTCTGAATATTTATCTTCTGAAACAAACCTAAAATACGTTGTTTCCATTCGAAGTGTTAATACTCCAAGTAACAACCCTATGTAAAAATATAAATCCTGATAAATTGCAAAATAACCATCTTCTCCTGTAAAGACTCTATAGGTCAAATAAGATGTTACCAGTAAGAAATTTATTACCCTACCTAATGAGTAACTTAAACCATAAATCAAGGTTTCTTTAGCTAAAGATGCAATTACGGACACTAACTTTTATATCTATTACGTGTAAAGATTAAAAAAAAAATCTGTTTTAGAAGCAGCAACTACCATCCACATTAAAACAAGTGTGTTTTCAACTTATAAGACACATTAAAACTTATCAACAGTTTCAACTTTTTTAATCTATACAATGGTTATTATTATGCTCGAGGCAATCATTTAATGTACCTTTGGTAAATTACCAATTTTAGTTCATGGAAGGAATTGAAATTTTAAAAAAACTATGCAAATTACCTGGTGTCCCGGGTTTTGAACAGGCAGTCCGAAATTATTTGCTACAGGAGTTAAAACCATATGCTGATGAATTATCTATTGATCCTATGGGAAATCTTTTAGCTTGTTATAAAGGAACTTCAAATAAAACACTCATGTTTTCAGCCCATATGGATGAAATAGGTTTTATTGTTCAACATATTGATGATGAGGGATTTATAAAATTTTTGCCTCTGGGGGGATTTGATGCCAAAACACTCACTTCGCAAAGAGTGACCATACATGGTAAAACCGATGTGGTGGGAGTAATGGGTTCCAAACCTATACATCTGATGAGTCCTGAAGAACGCAACCAACCAGCCAAAATAAAAGATTATTTTATAGATACAGGACTTAAAAAATCTGAGGTTTTGGAACTCATAGAGATTGGTGACCCAATCACTAGAGAACGGGAATTGATAAAAATGGGTCCTTGCATAAATGCCAAATCTTTAGATAACAGAATTTCTGTTTTTGTTCTCCTTGAAGCATTTAAAAAAATGAAACTGGAAAAGTTTGATTGTACCATTTATGCGGTTTTTACTGTTCAGGAGGAACTTGGTTTAAGAGGTGCACGCACAGTTGCTCATAAAATATCGCCTGATTTTGCCATCAATATTGATACTACAATTGCTTTTGATGTCCCGGGGGCTCAATCTCATGAATTCGTAAGCAGACTTGGGGAAGGAGTTGCAATTAAAATCATGGATCAAAGTGTTATGTGTGATTATAGAATGGTAAAGTTTATTAAAAAAATTGCCATAGATCAACAAATTAAGTGGCAAAATGAATTGTTACCCGCAGGAGGTACCGATACTTCAGCAATTCAAATGGCAGGAGACGGATGCATCTGCGGTGCAATTTCAATCCCAACTCGTCATATCCACCAGGTTATCGAAATGGTACACGAATCAGATGTTAACGCCACAAGGCAGCTAATTTCTGCTTTGGCAAAAAATATTATTAATTTTGAATGGAGTCATACCTAAATTATGTGGGAAGAACTAAATAACAAGTTATGTATTCATCTTGAGTTTAAGGATTTCGCTGAGGCGATGGGTTTTGTCAATGAAGTCAGCCTAAAGGCTGAAATGATAAATCATCACCCAACCTGGACGAACACCTGGAATAAAGTGGATATCGTATTGTGTACACATGATGCCGGCGACAAAATCACTGAAAAAGACAAAAAACTTGCCAAAATGATTGATGATATTTTAATTAAATATCATCTTGACAAACAAAAATAAAGTAAATATCTGTGCAATTATACCACTTGGGCCTTCAATCTGGTATTGCAATCCAAAGATGGAGTTATAAAAATTTATAATTCGACTTCTTGTATAAGATCATCTACCAATACACGACCACAATGTTCACAGGCAATTATTTTTTTGCGGAGACCAATTTCTAATTGTACTTGTGGTGGAATTTGGTTGAAGCAACCTCCACAAGCTGAACGTTTTACCATAACAACGGCCAATCCATTTCGGTAACGTTTTCTTATAGTATCATAAGCATGTAGCAACCTTACTTCAATCTTCTTTCTGTATTTATCAGACTTGGCAATTAGTGTAGTTTCTTCCTTGTCAGTCTTTTCAATAATTTTATCAAGCTCTGTTTTCTTCTCTTCAAGATCCCTCTGTCTTGTATTTTGTTTTTCAACTATAGCATCAAGGGTCAGCTTTTTAGCTTTGGCTTGTTCAGAGGATTCCTTCATTTTCTTTTCAGAGAGCTGAATTTCAAGCCTTTGAAGGTTTATTTCTTTCGTTAAAGCATCATACTCTCGGTTATTTTTTACCCCATCCAGCTGCTTTTCATATTTTTTTATGGCGTCTTCAGCTGCTTTTATATTGGATTTATGGGCTGAGGCTTCTTTTTCTAACTCGGTTACAGAACTTTGAAGTTTGCCAACTTTAACGGCTAGCCCAGAAATTTCATCCTCAAGATCGCTCACGACCATAGGTAGTTCTCCCTTCAATACTTTAATCTGATCTACCTCAGAATCAATCATTTGTAATTCAAATAATTGTTTCAACTTCACCCCAATTGGTATTTCAGAAACCGGAACTGTTTTTGCCATAATCAATAATATTGTATCGGGTTTGTATTAATTTTTGTACAATGGGATGCAAAATTAGGAAAATTCCTTGAAATCAAATTAAATAATAAATCTTTGGTAAATTGTTCGCTTTCAAAATGTCCAACATCCATTAACACAATTTGATCATTCGCCTCAAAAAAATCATGGTATTTAAAATCTGAACTTATCAAAACTTCGGCTCCCTGCTTTATAGCTTCTCTTATCAAAAATGATCCGGAGCCACCACAAATGGCAAGCTTGTTAATAGGTCTTCCGAGATCCTTAGTATATTTAATTATCCCTGTTAGCAAATTTTTCTTTAATAAAAACAGTAAATCCTGACAGCTTAAGGGCTCTTTTGACTCTGCCAATAAACCGGCGCCAATAACATTTTCAGGATGATTTTTCACCTGCAGTATACTATAATTGATTAACCCCAATCTGTTCGCTATGGTTTCATTGACCCCATTGGTCAACACATTGTCTAAATTTGTATGAATTGCATAGATAGCTATATCATTTTTTACAGCCTGGATTATTACTTTGTCTACATAATATTGGACATCCAGTTTTTTTATCGCTCTGAAAATTATTGGATGGTGACTGATAATTAAATTACAGCCTTTTATCTTGGCTTCCTGGATGACCTCCAAAGTAGTGTCTAAGCAGGTTAATACCCCACTGATTTTCCAATTCGGATCTCCAGTAATTAGTCCGGAATTGTCGTAGTTTTCCTGATAATTTAAAGGCGCAATTTGCTCAAGAAATTCCGTGACATCTGATATTCTATTCGACATGTTTTTTATTAAATGAGAAATAAACTGGTCTTTAATGGATGTAAGTATGCTTTACAAGCTTGTCATTTTATACTTCAGTTTGAATTTTATTTTCAATTTGGTCAGAAATGATAGCTTTCTTTTGTCGTTTGTTAAAAATGTACATCACCAAAAGAGCGGCAAGGCCGAGAATTACATTGTCTGCAAACTGAGCGCAGAAAAACGATATGTTTGCAAAGGAAAATGCATCTACAGGGTTAATGTTATAATACGCTAATACAAGAATAATTAAATAATGATAACTACCCATGCCTCCAGGAGTTGGGATTAACATACCTAAAGACCCAAATACATAAATCACGAGCCCGGCGATTAAAGAAAGGTGAGCCGTAGGTTCAAAAGATTGGAGGGCCGCATAAAGCATAACATAAAACCATACCCAAATAAGCAGTGTATAAAGCATAAATGCGCGGGGCTGTTTGATTCTTTTAATTACCACCAAGCCTTCATAGAATCCCCTTATCCGGTTCTTTAAATTACTAAAGAATAAAAAATTCCTCCAACGGTTTCTGGTTAAATATAATATAACTAAAAATACAAGAAAAATTGAAGGAAGTATTAATTTTTGTCCCAAGGAAACTTCCGAAAAATACTTTTCATAAAAGATCCGAAATGTGGATAATTGAGTAAGTGTGGTAATAAAAATAATTACCGCCATAGAAATCAAGTCAACCATTCTGTCTAAAACGACAGTGCCAAAAGCCTTATCTAAAGGGATTTTTTCGTATTTACTGATCAATGCAGCCCGAACAAATTCTCCACTCCTTGGTATCCCAAGATTGGCAAAATAGGAAACCAAAACAGATCCAATGGTATTGATTTTATGTGGATGATATCCCAGTGGTTCTAAAATGATTAGCCATCTCAGCGCCCTGAAATAATTACTCAAATAAAAGGATAGAAATATTATTACAATATATATCCATTTGACCTCTAATAAATCGTGAAGCATTTTTCGCCAAAGAACACAATCATCCACCCCAATTCCATTCTCTCTACAATATGCCTGATAGGATTTATCCTGGGTAACAAAAACCCAGTACATTATTCCTACGCCTAAGGCAAGAAAAAAGAGAAATTGTAAAAACTTCTTAAAATATTGTGGCAAGGCTATAAATCTTTAACCCTATTTTTATCATCCACAAAAATAGAAATGGGATGAAAATTTTGGGCCTCCTCAGGAGTCATAAGTGCATATGAGATTACTATAATGATGTCCCCTATCTCTGCTTTGCGTGCAGCAGCTCCATTCAGACATACCATACCTGAATCTTTTTCTCCCTTAATTACATAGGTTTCGAAACGCTCACCATTATTGTTGTTTACTATTTGAACCTTTTCACCCTCATATAGATTGGCGGCGGTCATAAGGGTTTCATCAATGGTAATACTTCCAACATAATGTAAGTTAGCTTGTGTTACCGTTGCTCGGTGAATCTTGGATTTAAAAAATTGCAAAAGCATGTGGCAAAATTAATTAATTTGTCTGACAACCATATTAAGTCATTTTTGATAAAATAGTTTAGCTAGGATGTCCTTTTAGGATCATATTGTCGATTAATCTAACATTTCCAGCCCATACAGCAACACATGCCACTAAATAATTCGATTTGGCCTGGGTTTTAACTTTCTTAAGAGAATACCCGTCTACTATATCAAAATATTCCGGTTTTAATCCAGCTGAAGTAAGTTTATCAAGGCATTTCTTCTCCAGATCATTTAAATCTGTGGTTCGATAAAGTTCTTTTGCAATTTGTAATGTTCTATAAATTTCTGGAGCTATTTTCCTCATTTCCAGGCTTAATCTTAAATTTCTTGAACTCATTGCTAACCCATCTTCCTCGCGCATTGTTGGTCCAATTACCAGCTCTATTTTTGGTTTTAGCTCCTTAATCATCTGATGTACTAAAGTAAATTGTTGGAAATCCTTTTGCCCCATGAAAAGGTAATCTGGTTTTACAATTTCTAATAGACGATGCACAACCTGTAGCATTCCATCAAAATGACCAGGCCTGAAATGGCCTTCCATTACAAGGTCTCGGCCATTAAGATCAACGGACACGGAAGTATTTAGATGTTTAGGATAAACCTCATCAACATCAGGAATGAAAAGAAAACTACAGTTTGCCCTCCGCAAGAGATCGCTGTCCTTTTCAACCATTCTTGGGTACTTCATCAAATCTTCAGAATTATTAAATTGACTGGGGTTGACAAATATACTGACAACCACAACACTTGCTTTTAGACTTGCAAGTTGAACAAGACTGATATGACCCTCATGAAGTGCCCCCATTGTTGGCACAAAAGCTATTTGTTTTCCTTCGTCTCTGCATTTTGCCAGAACTTTCTCTAAGCCTTTTACTGTTTTATATGTCTTCATGAAAGTTAGAGAGAAAGATTATAAAAGTTATATATATTATTGGGTGCCAAAATCCTCAATTTATTTGGATTTTAAGAGACAATGTTAATCAGTGGTATACTTGTTGAAAATTTAAAAGTCTTAAATAGTTTCAAAAATAACAGAGTATACATTTAAATTTTCATTATCTCATTCTAGGTGTTCTCCTTTTACCTCCGGGACGAAACATCATGCGCTGATCCATTTGTCCCATCATTTTCATTTTTCCTTGTTGGCCAATTACCTGATCAATCATCTTTACCTGTTCTTTGAACATCTCTTTGGAATAGTTCAATTTCTTTAGTTCCCGGTAGGTATTGTTAGCCTGGGTCCATCTGCTTTTGGAAATATGGATATTGATCATTTGGATTAAAATCATTGCTCGCTCATTGTCTGACGGCAACTTTAAAGATAAAGCTTTATTAAACCATCCTTCAGCTTCATTATGACGTTCACGCTGTACATCTACAGATCCTTTGATGAGATAGTAATATGCTCTGTTTGTTACATACAACCACTCAGGCTTGATGGTCATGCTAAGCCTTTTTTCACATGCTTCAAAATCCATTGTTTGCATAAATTGAGCTGCTGATTGGATGGTACCAAGAAAGATATAACTCAAAAGAAATAGAATGCCAATTAACAAGATTGGAAAAGCATACCAAAAGCCAATAGTGAAAGCTAAAATAGCTCCTCCTATCAAACACAATACTATAATCGCTATTTTAAGATATATATTAATTACAAACATAATACTTCAAATTTATTGAGTCAAAGGTAAAAATAAAACCATAGTTGATGTTAAATTGGGGCATATAACAAAACTAAGGTTTCTTCGTTTTGTTGTTTTCTTAGCTTTGCAGTTCAACTTCTTATGATTTATCCTTCCAATATGAAAAAGTTATTGTTGTTTTTATTTATTTGTAATTGTTTAATTGTCACTGCTCAAAATAACTTTGTGCACAATATCATACCTCAACCCAAAACAATTAAAGTTGCAGGTGGTAAAATGAGGTTAGATGATATTTCAATTATAAATATTCCAAAACAAAACAAACAATGTAAAAGAATCGCTCAATTATATGCCAAAACCCTAAATTTAAAAAAGTTCAAAATCCTAGAATCTGCAAAACCAGCATTCACCAAAGCAAAATCTATAATTCTACAACTTAATTTTAAAGAAAATAATCCTGATCAATATTCTCTTACCAGTAGTAAGAGCGGTATATTAATAATTGCTTCTACTGAGAAAGGGTTATTTTATGCTTTGCAAACACTTCTCCAATTGCTGGAATCTGATACCGAAAAAGGAGTGTCGAAGACATCTATTCCATTCATTAATATTGATGATGATGCTGCCTTCAAGTATCGAGGACTACATTTGGATGTTTCCCGCCATTTCTTTTCTTTGGAAACAATCAAGCTATACCTTGACCTTATGGCAAGATATAAATACAATACCTTTCACTGGCATTTGACAGATGATCAGGGGTGGCGTATTGAAATTAAGAGGTTTCCTGAACTAACTTCAAAAGGGGCTTATAGGGATGAAACCCTTGTTGGTCATTATAGCGATCAACCTCATACATTTGATGGGAAAAAATATGGTGGTTTCTATACTCAAGAAGAAGTAAAAGAAATTGTTGCTTACGCGGCGGATAGATTTATTGAAGTAATTCCTGAAATAGAAATGCCAGGTCATGCTAGTGCTGCTCTTGCGTCCTATCCGTTGTTTGGTTGTACAGGTGGACCATACCAAGTGGAGAAAATTTGGGGAGTTTTTAATTCTGTATTTTGTACAAAAGACACAACCATCTGGTTTGTAAAACAAATTCTCGAAGAAGTATGCGCGTTATTTCCTTCCAAATATATCCATATTGGTGGAGATGAGGTGCCAAAATCAAGTTGGAGTTTATGTCCCAATTGTAAGATAATTAAACAAAGACAGGGCTTAAAGAATGATGAAGAATTACAAAGTTATTTTATCCAACAAATTGATATATACCTGACCAATAAGGGTAAAAAATTAATTGGTTGGGATGAAATTCTTGAAGGCGGACTTTCTCCCAATGCCACTGTGATGTCTTGGCGGGGAATGAAAGGTGGTATACAAGCAGCTAAAGAAAATCATGATGTAATCATGTGTCCTGGAACACATTGCTATTTTGATCATTACCAATCTAGTCATGTTAAGGAACCATTAGCCATTGGTGGCTACACTTCCCTCGAGAAAGTTTACAATTTTAACCCCATTCCTACTAGTCTGACCCCGGAAGAAGGAAAGCACATCCTAGGAGCTCAGGGAAATCTTTGGACCGAGTACATGCCCAATGAAAATCACTTGCTTTATATGACTTACCCCAGAGCGATCGCACTTTCTGAAGTGAACTGGAGTGGCAATTCAGATAAAAACTATATAGGGTTTTTGGAAAGACTTAAAGAACATGCTAAGTGGTTCAAATCTAATAAGATACCGTTTTCACTAGCATACTTAGATCTGAACTATAAAACAAAATCAAATCCGAAGGGAGTTGAATTTTATTTCGTTAAGCCAAATAAGAAAGGGAGTGTTTTAATCGAAAGGGAAAGTCCTGATGAAGGTATAGTACAGGACAATAGTTCACAGGATACTTTTATCCTCAACAAAACCATAAATTTTAGTGCTTGGTTTCGAGATGAAGACAACACCTTGGGTAGGCCATTAAGGTTGAATTTTATTCATCATCTTGCAGCCGGCAAAAAAATTAGGTTCTTGCAGCAGCCCTCTGAGAAATACTTCAGTGGCGAAAGTGGCAATCTTGTCAATGGATTCAAAGCTCCGCAAAACAAATTTTCAGGTGAAGAATGGGTAGGCATGGAAGGTAGGGACTTCGAAGCAATTATTGAGTTTGACAGCATCCAGGAGTTTCAATCGATTGGCTTTCAATTCTTTTCAAGTGAAAGTTCTTGGATTTATTTTCCATCAGAAATTCATCTCTATACTTCAAATGATGGTAACAATTTCAAAAGCTTGCATCAAGAGAAAATTAATGCTGAAATGAAAAAATGTTTGGAACCTGAAATCATCCTTAAAGAAAAGGCTAATGCCAGGTATTTAAAAATAATGGTTAAGAATCATGGAGAAATTGGTGAAACTTTTCCTGGCGCGGGTCATAAAGCTTGGCTTTTTGTTGGGGAGATCAGTGTATTATAAATAGTTAAAATGTTTTATAGGTCTTTCTCTACTATTTCTTTCGCTGCAGAACTATCAATTTAATTAGGTTAATACAGAATAGTATTGGTTTGTTCAAATTTTGAATTATCCACTAATTGGTGTATTTCATACATTCTTTCATCTATTTCGTCAATTTATACACCAATCCAGTTTCTCCCGAACCTAACTTAGCCTTTGTTATTTAAAACCTGACTCATGAAAATTTTAAGCTTAAGCCAAACCGGTACAACAGTAGATTCAAAAGATCTGATTTTATTCATCAATAGGTTTTCTCTTGCTATAGTCTTCTTTTGGTTCGGCTTCCTTAAAGTGATTAGTATTTCCCCTGCCGAAGGATTGGTAAAAAATCTATATACTGCTACACTATCATCATTTATAGAAATTAATTCTTTTGTTTTAATTCTTGGGATTGTTGAATGTCTTATTGGTATTATGTGGCTATTCCCTAAACTAACTAAGTGGACTTTTGCACTATTTTCCTTTCATATGTTTACCACTTTTCTCCCATTGATTTTCTTGACAAAAGATACTTGGCAAGGTGATTGGGCATTAACATTAACGGGTCAGTATATTGTAAAGAATGTGGTTCTGGTAGCCTGTGCACTTACCATTTATATGGCTGATGTTAAAAGAACTTAATTGAAGTTTCTTAATTAATAAAAATTGTCATTATAGAATAGTAACTAATAGTGACTCTTTAAACATATTGAAATTATACTTTATATATATAATTTATCAATAAAATTTTAAAAAGAATTCAAGGCCAAAATTCAATCTTATTTAAATAAAAGAGGTTTCTAAAGACTTTTTGTCCGGCCACCATCTACAGGAAAATTTATTCCTGTAATGTATGAAGCCATAGGTGAGGCTAAAAAAACTGCCGCAAAAGCAATTTCGTCAGGTAAAGCAAACCTTCCCATAGGAATACTGTTGATCATCTTTTTTGAAATTTCATCTTTTGAAAGTTGTTGTGTGGAAGCTTCGCGTTCAATTAATGAACTCAATCTTTCAGTCATTGTGGCACCAGGAAGGATGTTATTAACCGTTATTTTAAATGGAGCCAATTCATTTGCCAGCGTCTTAGCCCAATTTGCTACTGCTCCTCTTATAGTATTGGATACACCTAAATTATCCAATGGCTGCTTGACAGAGGTGGATATTATATTTATAACTCTTCCATATCCCTCCAACTTCATCCTATCTACAAACATTGAAAGTATTATCTGATTAGCCAAAACATGTTGCAGAAAAGCCGACTGTAAGGATTCAATCGGCGCTTTACTTAAAGGACCCGATGGTGGTCCCCCAGTATTGTTTACAACAATATGTATGTTCTTCTCATTGGCCAGTTTTGACATTATTATACTTAATTCCTCAAGATTACTCAAGTCTGCACAAATGGCAGAATGCACCTGGTTGTCGCTTTTTGGTAATTCAGAAACAAGTTGGCTTAACTCAATTTGATTTCTTGACACTGCCATAATTGAAGCTCCGGCATTGGCCATTTGTATAGCTATGGCTCTGCCAATCCCTTTACTTGCACCACAAATTAATGCATTTTTCCCTGCTAAATCGATTTGAATCATAACTTACTATTCGAGATAATTTATTAATTTCTATTTTAACGTAAAAGTATTCCAACTTTTAATAATAATTGAAAATTTTAAGATTTGATATGGATTGAACTATTATTACTAACTATCTTTAGTCAAATTTTTGCTCTTCAATGGGCCAACAAACATGGAATATTCTGGATATTACCGGGGAAGAATATACCTTGGGTATTTATCATGGCGAAGAAAGTGGACATGTTGTTGTTTATTTAAACAATAACATTATGATAATTGATTTCAAAATCTTAATGAGTAAATCATATCACTTTTTTATAGGCCATGAATTTATGCATTTAAAAATAATTAAAAATATGGAGGAATACACCTATTCTCTGGAAGTGGATATGGATGCAGATACTCCATACAACACTCAACTTAAGGCTAGAGAGCAAGTTGACCAAAGAAATATGATGATTGGACTTTTTATTGCAATTATGCTTTTAAGCGCTCTATTATTTTTTAGAAATTTCAAATAGTAATTTGTTACATAGCTAATCCATGCAATAATTCACTTATGGTCATTGAAATTTTATTAGTTTGCATTGTGTGCTTTGTTGGTTCATTACTTACATTTTTTTCAGGTTTTGGACTTGGAACACTTTTATTACCTGTTTTCAATTTATTTTTCCCAATTCATATTGCAATTGGACTTACAGCAATTGTCCATTTTCTAAACAATGCCTTTAAATTAGCATTAATGCTTAAATATGTTGATTGGAAAATGGTATTTACCTTTGGGGTTCCGGCAATGTTAGGTGCAATTTTAGGTGCAAATATTCTTCGACTGCTTACATTTCAATATATGGAAATCCATTACAATATATTCAATTTGGAATGCACAAACTCCGTGTTAAAGATTTGTATTGGATTACTATTAATATGCTTCTCCCTATTGGAATTTTTTCAGAAATCTTTTAATCTAAGATCCAGCACATTTTGGATCATACCCGGCGGTCTCTTGAGCGGTTTCTTTGGCGGATTATCGGGGCATCAGGGTGCACTCCGTTCAATTTTTTTAATTCATACTTCTCTAAACAAAGAAGCTTACATTGGGACTGGGATTATGATTGCTTGCTTGGTTGATATAAGTCGAATTAGTTTGTATTTGCAAAATACTAGTGACATTTACCAAAACTACAACTACATTCTCTTTCCATGCATTGCAGCATTCCTAGGAGCCTGGTCAGGTCAAAAATTTCTACATAAAACGACACTCCCCTTTTTAAAATACTCCGTGGCTTTATTTCTAATAGTATTTGGAATTCTAATGGTGTTGGGTAAAATATAAATACCCTAGAGCACACCTAAAAATATTTTAAATTAAATTATGCACCAAAATGAGAAATATCATAAATAATTGGATTTAAAATATCTACATTCATATACTTTATGTGTGAAAAGTTACACAAGAGACTATTTTTATAAAATTACTCAATTTTCTCATCGCATGTCGCCAACTAGTAGTATTCTGTTTTTTAGTGAAATTCATCTGTCTGATTTAGATAAGGTAGGAGGAAAAAATTCTTCTCTCGGAGAAATGTATAATTTATTAAAACCCATAGGGATCCATATTCCTGATGGCTTTGCAATCACCGCTAGTGCGTACAGACAATTTATTAAGGAGAATGATTTGGAATTTGCCTTAAATCAAATTATCAATGAATTGGATACAAAGGAATATTCCAATTTAAGTATTGTCGGTGAAAAATCCAGAGCCTTAATATTGTCTGGAAGGATGCCGGAATCAATCAAAACGGACATAAAAAATGCTTATTTGGATCTCAGTAAAAAATGTGGAAAACAAAATTTAGATGTTGCAGTGAGGAGTAGTGCAACTGCAGAAGATTTACCTTCAGCAAGTTTTGCTGGAAGAATGGAATCTTTTCTGAATATAAGTACAGAATCCCAACTACAAGAAGCAGTCTTACGATGTTATTCCTCTCTTTATACCGATCGTGCAATTAAATACAGACACGACATGGGTTTTAAATCATTTGACATTGCATTGTCTGTGGGAGTTCAACAAATGGTTAGAAGTGATTTAGCTTCTTCCGGAGTTGCATTTACACTAGACCCCGACAGTGGATTTCAGAATGTAATAATTATCAATGGTTGTTTTGGATTGGGGGAAAACATTGTACAAGGAAGAGTGAGTCCTGATGAGTGGATTGTTTTCAAACCAACATTGTTTAACCAGAATTTTGACCCCATTATTAAATTTTCATGTGGGAAAAAAGAGTACACCATGATTTATGGTGAAAATACAACAAGTGCAAAAATTGAAAATACAATTGTCAATCACCCTACACCATTATCCAAGATAAACCAACATTCTCTTTCTAATTCAGAGGTGAAAGAGTTGGCACAGTGGTGTTATAAAATCGAACTTCATTATGGTAAACCTATGGATATTGAATGGGCAAAAGATGGACAAACTGGAGAACTTTTTATTTTGCAAGCTAGGCCAGAAACTGTTCATAGTAAAATAAAAAAGAATATAAAGGAAATTTTCACATTGGAGGAGAAAAGTGAAATTCTAGCTAAAGGAATAGCACTTGGAGATAAAATTACATTTGGGAGTGCACGTATATTAAACAATCCGCAGGAGGCTGAAATTCTGCAACCCGGTGAGATTTTGGTAACAGATATGACCAATCCGGATTGGGATCCAGTTTTGAAAAAAGCGGGTGCTATAATAACCAATAAAGGAGGAAGAACAAGTCATGCTGCTATTGCAGCCAGGGAACTTGGAACTGTAGCAATCGTTGGATGCAATAATGCAACTGAACAAATTAAAACAGGTCAGAAAATTACTGTCTCTTGCGCTGAAGGAAATATTGGAAATGTTTATAATGGCTATCTTAAATGGAATGTTCAGGAGCAGGATTTTAGTGGTATAAAAATGCCAAAAACACATCCCATGCTAATTTTGGCTGATCCGGATAGAGCATTTAAACTGAGCCAATATCCAAATGAAGGTGTGGGACTTTTGAGACTTGAATTTGCTATATCAAACAGTATAAGGATTCATCCTCTTGCACTTTGCGATACCAAAAAGATAGTTGACGATAAAGTCATAAAAGAAATTAACGAATTGATAAAAGATTATAAAGATGGCAGAGACTTTTTCATTGATAAATTGGCAGAGGCTGTTGGTCTGGTAGGGGCTGCATTCTATCCAAAAGATGTTATTGTTCGCATGAGTGATTTTAAGAGTAATGAATATGCAAATCTTTTGGGTGGAAAATATTTTGAACCAATAGAAGAAAATCCTATGATAGGATATCGGGGAGCATCAAGATACTACAGCAATTTTTATAGACAAGGATTTGCGTTGGAATGTGCGGCAATGAAAAAAGTGAGAACTCAAATGGGTCTCAAAAATATCAAACTTATGATCCCATTTTGTCGAACTACTGAAGAAGCCAAAAAAGTATTAGACGAAATGGCTCTTAATAATTTAGTTCAGGGAGAAGATGGATTGGAAATATATGTAATGATTGAGGTGCCAAGTAATGTTATTCTGGCAGATGAATTTGCTCGTTTTTTTAATGGCTTTTCAATTGGCTCAAATGATTTAACGCAACTCACTTTAGGATTAGATCGAGACTCATCCTTAATAAATTATTTATTCAATGAGGAAAATGAAGCAGTTAAATTGCTTATTCATCAGGCCATACAAGCCGCTAAAAGAAATAATATTAAAATAGGTCTTTGCGGACAAGCACCAAGCGACATCCCCGCATTTGCGCAATTCCTCGTTAGTGAAGGAATTGACAGTATTTCATTTAACCCGGACGCTTTAATAAGAGGTATTGAAAATATAATAGTCGCTGAAAATGATTTACAAGATAAAATTCCATTCTAAAAATAATATACTGAAACCTCTCTTATAGATACCTTAATTGAAGAATGCAGATTAAATTCTTCAAATTTTAAAAGTGTAATTTTGCTTGTTTTATGTATACTTTAGGGATTAATTATACACCTTTTTATAAGTCTTGTTATTCATATATTTTCCCCAAAGTTTTGAAAATCCATGTACTTTATTGGTCAACTTTTCTTCAGAGTCATACAGTGGATATCCTGAATTTGCCCACTCAAAAATACTTCCGTATAAATTGGAAACATTATTAAAGCCATTAGCTTTAAGTTTTTCACAAATTTTCTCACTACGGTAACCGACTGAACAATAACATACAATTGGACAATCTTTGTCAAGATACTTTAAATTTTGGATGTTAAAATTATCGTAACCAACCCACTTTGCACCTTGCAAATGACTTACTTCATATTCTTTTAATTCTCTGCTGTCCAGTAAAACATATTGATCAATTCGAGATGCTAATTCTGAAACTTCTATCTCAGTTACTGAGTGCTTCAATAATGTATTCAAAAGCAACTGATAGGATTTGCTCTTTACTCTAGCTTGTTTGACCAAAGAGGTTTCCTGTGCATTAATATTGGAATACAGAACTATAAAATTCAATAATAATAAAATTCTCATAACTCAATTCTTTTAGGTCCTTTGCCTACTTGGTCGAAAATTATTTTACCTTGATCAAAGTAATCTTCAAATTGTGCCTTGAACCAGGTTTCTACTTGTGGCAAAATCTTAAAAGGAAATAGCATGTGTATATTGGGGCCAGCATCTATACTAAAACAAATACTGTTACCGGTTTCACTCCTAAACTTCCTAATGGCTTGAATTATTCTAATGGAGTCGGGTTCAAGTAGAAGGTATCCTGGTCTTGAACTCATCATCAATCCATGCAACGTTAGAGCCTCTTCCTCAGATACATCAATAAATCCATTCCAATCTCCACTGGATAATACTTTTATCAATTTATGAATATTTTCATTTGCTTGATGAATTCTTGCATCTTTGAATGGATGTGCTTTCATTAGCTCATGTCCTGCAGTTGATGAGACCATCTTCTCATCTTTGTTTATGATAAAAATCCAATCTTGTAGATCTTTGAAATTTGGATGAATATGACTTGACCAGTCAATTCCAAATTCATTGGAAGATTTTTCAAATTCCGGGATTTGACCCCACAGTGAGGCGGTTGGAAATAATGAACGGCAGGCAGATCCGCTCCCCAATCTTGATCTATATGAAGCAATTCTTAAGAATTCTTCTGATTGGATATTCTTACCTTCTAGCATAAATTCAGTCTCTGTAATACATAAGGCTATTGCACTCATGGCAGAAGCAGAAGATGCTATACCCGCAGAGTGTGGAAAGGTATTCTTACTATTTATTTTTAAATCATAGCTATTAATAAAACTGAGTTTCAATGAATGAATAAATTGTGTAACTTTAAATCCGAATTTTTCATTTTTGTTTCCATCATAGAAAAATTCAACATTCCCTTTCCCTCCTTCTAATAATTCTATAGATGTTTCTGTATAGCTTTTGTCTAATGTGAAACTAAGCGAGGGATTCATTGGGATTTGAGTCCCATACTTTCCCCAATACTTGACAATAGCTAGATTGGACGGGCTTTGCCAACATACTTTGTTTGTTTTCATTGTTGAACATCTTTCATGACATCAAAATCTTCAAGCACAGCATCCATTACAGGATCAACTCCATAAATATACTTATCCTTGAGCCGATATCCATACACTTTACTGAACTCATTATAATATAAGGCTGAAAAACCACCTTTGAATTCTTTGATGATATCGTAAAATGATTTGTCTATTGCCTTTTCCATCATTTTGGTTAATATTAAACCTTGTGTTCTACTTAAATTTTTTAACGGAGTTTCAAATTCTTCTTCAAGGCGCTTGGAAATTTCTTTATATAATCGTTTCCTCTCCCGTTTTGATTTTCCTTCAGTTTCTCTTGACAACTGAGTATAAAGTCTTACTCCCTGGACTGCATATGGGTAAACCACAGCTGCATACCTTCTGTATTTAGCATATCGCTCACGGTCATCAGAATAATCGAATTCTTTTGGTGCTGTAACTGAGATTTTTTCCAATTGTGCAACTACAATTGTATCACCTTCCAAAATCAAAACCTTTACTTCTTGACCATCAACAATTGTTGTATGCTCAGTATATTGAGCCTGCAGATAAAAAACAACAAACTGCAGATGCAAAAGAAGATTAATAACTTTCATCCTAGCGTTAACGAATTCCGAGCCAGAAATAAGATAAGTTTCTTTTTAATTTTAAGCATAATTCTTGTTAACTCAATTTGGCTTTCAACGATAAGGCACTTCACTATGCGGGAATGTTTTCCTTCCATGCAAGCATTCCACCCAAAAGATTGCGTACCTTCTTAAAACCTGCTTGTTCAAATAATTGTTTTGCAAAACCACTTCTGTTTCCACTTCGACAATAAACAATTATTTCATCTTCTTCATGGCCAGCCAATTCTGTAATTTTAGCTTGCAATGAAGTCTGCAAAGGAGCCAATTCGCCACCGATGTTAAATTCATCATGCTCGTGTTTCTCCCGAACATCAATTAGCATAAAATCTTCTTTCTTTTTGAGTCTTTCGTTCAATTCCTGTACAGAAATATCATTCATTTATCTTAAAATTTTTAATTTGATACTATAAATTGTAAAATATTACTTTAAATCCAGTTAACGCATAGGTATTTACATTCTATTGATTTTCACAATCTTGAGGCTTATTTTGTTGAAGGGTTATGCTAATTTTATCACCAAGTTTAATTAAATTTCCTGATTTAAATGGAGGATTTTGCCCGGTCACAAATGCATCTTCTGGTTCGGTAACTTCCCCATCATAGTTAATCTCTCCTAATTGCAATTGGGAGGCTTCGAGCTCAAACCTCACTTCAGCCAGTGTTTTACATTTGAGATTCGGAATCTCAATTTCACCATCTCTTTGTTTGGATATTATAATTTGTAAGGTATCGCCCTTAGATATTTTAATGCCTTTATTCTGTGTCTTCGAATCCAGTATAAGTTCACCATGATATAAGACTTTTAAAATATGTCCTGTTGGGCCTGGATCATACTCTGCACCTAAAATCTTGGTTTTGAGTTGGAACAAGGCCTCAAGCTCAGCCCTCTTATGTTCAAACTTCTTTCCATATAATCCTATAAGCTCTTCAGAGTCAATAAGATCCGGATTAAATCTGGTGATGCTCACATATATTTTTCTACCTCTTTTAACCAATGATCCTGGTTTAGGTATTTGTGAAATAACTACACCCCCTCGCTTGCCGATTAAATGAATTGAATCCGTAACAATTATTTCGAAACCTCTTGGGTCGGCATGTTTTATAGCCTCATTCAATGGTATCCCTACATATTTTCCTAATTTCAGTTTTTGGCCATGATTTGTATAGAAATTAAGGATAAACGAATGTGCGGTCCAAAGTAATAATAGGAAAATACCTATACGTATAAGGCTAAATCTGAATAACTTACTTCGTAAAAATAAACCCAAATCGGCAAACCTAAAAGTACTGTTATCCTGGTCTTTCATGAATAAGAGGTATGATTGTATTTTCAATCAGCCATAAATCTAAAGCCAATTATGGAAAAAAAAATAAAAGATGGCTTTAAAAAATTTAGCTGAATTAATCGCTTATGGTTGACTAAAATTCCCCAAATTCCCCATGCGCAAAGGCATACTCTTTAATGAGCATGGTTTAAGGTATCCTTTAGTTATGTTTAAAAATTTCAATTCTGCAACACCAAAACCACACTAAATTTTACTATTTGGTTCTTTTTTAAGTTAATTCTCTAAATAAATATCTGGTCAAAGATAAGTTTTTTATAATTTTTGAATGAATTTTAGGAATTAATCCTAACTTTGCAGTCCAAATTTTGGAAACGTTCATTTTATGGATTTCTTAAAGCAGTTTGCCATCCCGATCAAAGGGCTACTAGATGGTTATCATCAATATGAGTTCCTTTTAGATGATGAGTTTTTTAAACATTTTGAAGCTAGTCCAATAGAGAGGGCTCATCTTGTGGTAAAACTTAATCTTGACAAGCAGGTTGAACTTTTAGTTATGGGCCTAAATATTAAGGGCTACATTCCAACCGCCTGTGATCGATGTTTGGCCGATATTGACCTCCCAATTGATAAATCTTATAAGGTTGTAGTAAAAAGGGCGGAAGGTATATCTGATGATCCTGATCTAGTTCATCTAGCTCCAGATGCACACGAGTTGCCGATTGGAGAGTTGCTTTATGATTATGCCTGCCTTTCAGTACCGCTGATTAAGCGATTTGATTGTTCCGGTTTAGCGGAGCCGCCATGCAATCAGGAAGTTCTGAAATACATCCAAAAAGAAGAAAAAACTAAGGAAATAAATCCCATTTGGGATGAACTTAAAAAATTGAAAACTAATTAAAATTAAAGATTATGCCTAATCCGAAATGGCGACATTCGAAAACGCGAAAAAGAAAAAGAAGAACCCATTATAAGGCAGAAACTCCTCAATTGGCGACTTGTAAAACTACTGGAGCTATACATATTATGCATCACGCGCACTGGCACGAGGGTAACCTTTATTATAAAGGGCATGTCGTGATTAAGGCGGCTGAAGAGGCTACGGCGGAAGCATAATTTGTTCTTCAAAATTTATTGATCAAGTGGTCTAAGTATTTGAACATTTGATTTTTAGATATATAAAATATATCATGGAAGCTCCTTTTTTGGGGCTTTCTGACTTTAAATTCAATTTTAATCATGCGAAAAGTTATCTATACTGATAATGCCCCAAAACCAATTGGGCCCTATAGTCAAGGAATTCAAGTAGGACATACCTTATACATATCTGGTCAAATTGCTTTAGATCCAAAGTCTAATGAATTAATTACCACCAATATCGAGGTGGAAACCCACCGGGTTATGGATAATATTGGAGCCATTCTACAAGCTGCAGGAATGGATTTTGAACAGATCACCAAGTGCACTGTTTTTGTTAAGGATATTAAGCAATTTAACAATATCAATGCGGTCTATACCACCTACTTTCCAGCACATGGGGCACCTGCGAGAGAATTAGTTCAGGTTTCTGAGCTTCCAAAGGGTGTAAATGTTGAGATCTCTTGTATAGCCTATAAATAAAATTTTTACTTGTGATTCAAAAAAAAATTCTTTCGGGCATTCAGCCAACAGGTAATCTGCATTTGGGAAGATATTTCGGTGCCGTCCAGAATTGGGTAAACCTTCAGGAAAATTATAATTGTGTATATGGAATTGTAGATTACCATGCAATGACTATGCCCTATAACCCAATCAAGCTGCGTGAAAATGTTTGGGAACTAAGTATTAATTTGATTGCCTGCGGTATTAAACCGGAAAACCTTTTTATCCAATCCATGATTCCGGAACATGCCGAACTGGGGTGGATTTTAGGCTGCATGTGCAGCTATGGTGAATTGAGCAGAATGGTTCAGTTTAAGGATAAATCTGAACAAGTAAAAGAAAAAGACAAGGACATGTTTATTTCTTCAGGTTTATTTACCTATCCGGTTCTTCAGGCAGCAGATATCCTTATTTATAAGGCAGATTATGTTCCAGTTGGAAAGGATCAGGACCAACACCTTGAACTTACCCGTAACATCGCACAAAGGTTTAACAATGTTGTAGGACAAGAATATTTTGTCATGCCTGAACCTATGTATACTGAGATTCCAAAAGTGATGTCTACAGCTGATCCATTAAAAAAAATGAGCGCAAGTGCAGGAGATAAACACAACATTAATGTTTTTGCCTCAGAAGAACAAATAAGAAAACAAATCCGATCTGCAGTCACGGATGCCGGAATTGATCCATCAAAAATGGCACCGGGCACAGAAAACCTCTTTTCAATCTTATTGGCTTGTGGACAGCATGATTTACATTTGGATCTTCTAAATTCCTTTAAAAGCGGCAATCTGAAATATAGTATCCTCAAAGATGCGGTTGCCGATGCGATTGTTGCATTGGTAAAACCAATTCAAGCCCGCAAGGAATTAATTATACAGGACAAAAAATCGGTAAAAGATCAAATTAAAAAATCTTCGGCTGAAATTCGCTTAAGGGCTTCAGAAACATTAAAAGAAGTGAAAGTCTTATGCGGTTTATCATGATGACACATTAACCTCTATCTGCAATATTAGATATTGAAAACATGACTATTTTTTGTATTGGAAGAAATTACATTGATCATGCAAAAGAGCTGAATAATCCAGTTCCTGACAAACCCGTAATTTTTTGTAAACCAGCAACCGCTTTGCTTAAAGAAAATAAAGCTTTTTACCTTCCTGAATTTAGCAAAGACATACACCACGAAGTAGAAATTGTTTTAAAAATTTCAAAACCAGGAAAACAAATACCATTAAGTAAAGCTGGAGAATATTATAGTCATATTGGACTTGGAATCGATTTTACTGCCAGGGACCTTCAGCAAGAATGTAAAAATAAAGGACTTCCATGGGAAATATCTAAAGCTTTTGATAACTCTGCAGTACTTGGTGATTTGATTGAAATAAAAGAATTTGAACTTGATAAAATCAACTTTTCTTTATTGAAAAATAAAAAAGTAGTTCAATCAGGTAATACAGGAGAAATGATATTTTCTTTTGACCAAATTATCAGTTATCTATCCATTTACTTTAGGTTAAATTCAGGGGATTTAATTTACACTGGAACTCCTGCAGGTGTAGGTTCTGTTCATTCTGGCGACTTGCTTGAAGGATTTATTGGAGAACGAAGAATGTTCTGGACTGAAATACGCTGACCTGCTCTTAAAACAAAAAGGCAACTTGTCTTTAACCTGGCAGAAATAGTGCTTGTGATCTTAGAGAAATTGTAACTTAACTTTAAAATACACTTATGCCCGTAGAAATATTATACCTCCTTATTGGAATTGCAATTGGAGTTGTAATTCTATTGATTTATAAATCAAACGCTGTAGATAAAAATGTATACCTAGAGTTAGAAAGAAAGTTGAATGAATTAACTACACAAAATCAAATTTTACAAGATACAAACAACAGAGTCCAGTTTGAACTTTCTCAAAATCTCACCAAACTGGAAGAATCACGTTTGAAATTCACTAATTTAATCGCAGAAAGATCTGGTCTCCTGACAACGCTTGAAAATGCAAAGCAAAATTTTAGTATTTTGAAGTACGATTTTGAAGAACAAAAAAAAATAAATTCTTCTCAACAACTTGAAAGTTATGAATTATCAAAAAAGTTAAATGCCATCGAATTTGATAACCGTTATTTATTGGAGAAATTGCAAACGCAAAAAAAGGAGATTGAAGACTTCAGAAATCAATCCATGACAGAGTTCCAAAATATGGCAAATAAAATCATGGAAGAAAAATCATTGAAATTTACCCAAACCAATAAAGACAATATTGAAAATCTGTTAAAGCCACTTGGTGAAAATTTAGATAGTTTTAAGAAAAAAGTAGAGGAAACTTATGACAAAGAATCCAAACAAAGATTTAGTTTGGAAGACAGGATAAAAGAATTGATTGAATTAAACAATCGTCTTAGTAACGATGCCAAAAATTTAACCTCAGCTCTAAAAGGTGATGCAAAGAAAATGGGAAATTGGGGTGAAATTATTTTGGAAAGTATTTTGGATCAGTCCGGATTACAAAAAAACAGAGAATATGTAATACAAGAAAGTCTCAAAGATGAAGAAGGTAGAGAATTTAGGCCAGATGTAATGGTCTTCCTGCCAGAAGAAAGAACCATCGTCATTGATTCAAAAGTATCGCTTGTGGCATATGATAGATTCTGTAGTTCCGATACAAAAGAGGAACAATTAGAAGCTTTAAAACAACATATCCAATCCATTAAAAATCACATTGAGGACTTAAGCAAAAAAAAATATGAACAATTGGCTAAATCCCTTGACTTTGTGATGATGTTTATTCCAATTGAACCTGCATATATGATTGCCATTCAATCGGATAGAGATCTTTGGTCTTTCGCTTACAATAAAAGAGTTTTGTTAATTAGTCCAACAAATCTTATCGCAGCTCTTAAACTGATTGCTGATTTATGGAAACGGGAAAGTCAAAATCGTAATGCAATAGAAATTGCTAAACAGGGTGAGCGCCTTTTGGACAAATTTCTAGGTTTTGCTGAAAGTATGGAAGAAATAGGAAAACATTTGAATAAGTCTAGTGAAGCCTATGGAGATGCCATTAAAAAACTTCGTGATGGTAAAGGTAATTTGGTTGACCATGCCATGAAATTAAAGAAACTAGGCCTTACTAGTCGAAAAAACTTGCCTAATAGTCTTTTGAGCTTTGACCATGATTCAGAAGAAACTGAGAATTCCACAACTGGAGACAATGCCATAGATGAAAACTAAATTCAATTAATTTTCTATGAATTCAAATTGATTAATTTATTTCTTCAGTGTCGGAAAATCTTTACTTTTGTATCTACATACAAACCTGCACCGAAATGGCGGAACTGGTAGACGCGCTGGACTCAAAATCCAGTGACCTTTAAAGTCGTGTGGGTTCGAGTCCCACTTTCGGTACAAAACCAAAAAGGCGCACATCTTACGATGGCGCCTTTTTTGGTTTCATTCATTCATTCACTCAAGTATTTCTAATCGAAGTACTCCGCATCAGTAAAGGGTAATACGCATAGGATCTTTTGTAGTCTCTTTTTAAGGAACTATTCGAATGAAAAAAGCTTATAAATTTAAATGCTAAAAGGAATATATCCTCCTGTTTATCAATGTCTAAGACTTGATATTGAGTCAATTTTTGACACAAAGAATTTGAATAATATTGAACAGGTTCCAAATTAGATCATTTTTAACAATCGATATTTAGATCCGATTGTTTTATTCATTCATTTCTATTGGCAACAAAAATTATACCAAGCTTTAGAAATTCTTGAATTTAATTCGAAACCCAATAAATATTTTAAATCTGAACTTTGGACCTTTTATCTATAATCTAGAAGTTAACCTTCGGTTTATTAAGACTTTAAGGGTAAATTAATTCCCTCCTCCTTCAGATGCTTAAGAAACTTTGATCCTTGTTTGTCTCTAATATCCTGGTAAGTAGTCTTTGCCTGGTCAACCCGTTTTTGTAATACCGAAATTCGTTCTATAGATAAATTAGACGGTCTTTGCTGACTTTGAACAACCGCACTATAAGCCTCAGTAATCTCTTCTCTTAATTTGGTTTCATCGGCAAAGATTGATTTTTGCTTGGTGGCCAGCAAGGTAGATCTTAGATTTTCAAGTTGATCAAAATATTGACTGGCAGCCTCTTTTGATTTTTTAGATTTTAATTTCTCTTTGGTTTCAACAATTATTTTTTGTTCTTTATTGATATCATCCACGGTCTTAGCCAAATCTTCGTGCATTTTGAAATACTTCATACTTGTCTCATATTGAAGCTTTCTGTCCTCAAAAGTATAATTTTTCTCGTCCAAATGCCTCAATAAAATATTATCTTCCAGTTCTTTATCTCCTACTTTAAGTTTAATTGTATAATTTCCTGGTAAAACCTGTGGTGCAAAAAAAGCACCATAATCTAATTTTGTTCCTCCCTCCGCTACCTTTGGTGGTTTCATCCTATAATTCCAAAAAACTTTGTTGATCCCTTTCCTTTTCCCACCAGGAATGCTTTGCACCAGTTTTTTGTTTTGATCATAAATTTCAATTTTCACATCCCCATTCATGAGTCGATCTTTGAGATAATATTGAATTGGAACTAATTCTTCAGGATTTGGTGCATTCCATCCCCCTGAGAAAGGATTTCCTCCACCATATTTACCATCAGAAATAACCATATCACTTATTTCAAAAAGATGCAATTCCTTATCTGCAACTTCTCTGTTCATTGTCCTTAAGGTGCTTATGTCATCGAATATATAAACACCTCTGCCGTGCGTTCCAATGATCAAGGCATTTTCAGAAGGATGTATCTGTATATCCCTTACTAAGGCATATTCTGGGATGTTGTTTTTCATTCTGAACCAATTATTTCCACCATCCAGGGTAGCAAACAAACCCATTTCTGTACCCAGAAAGAGTAAATTTTTATTCATCCTGTCTTCTGTAATTTTATGAGCAAAGCCAGTAAATTCTGTACTATTCAATCTTTCCCATGTTTTCCCACCATCTTTTGACTTTATAAGATAAGTGCTATGATCTCCGTACATATGATTATCTAAGGTTACATAAACTGTTTTGGCATCAAATCTGGATGGTTCAATACTTGATATCCAAGTTTGGGCGGGAATGCCTGCTTTTGTGTAAGCTTCTGAAACATTGTTCCAGGTTTTCCCTCCATTCAGAGTCACCTGAAGATTGCCATCGTCCGTGCCGACCCAAATCATGTTTTCATCAACATAGGATTCCGAAGCTGTAAATATGGTGCAATGGTTTTCGGCACTGGTATTGTCCGCACTTAATCCTCCTGAATTTTCCTGTTTCTGTTTATTCTTATCATTAGTCGTAAGATCCGGTGAAATCCTTGTCCAATTTAACCCTTGATCATTTGATTTAAACAGATACTGGGATCCCACATAAAGGTTTTTTTTGTTCTTTTTTCCCTTTATAATTGGGGTGTTCCAATTCCACCTTAATTTGTCATCATTTGTAGTTTGTTGTGGTTGTATTGGATAAGATTTAAAGGTATTTAGATCAATTCTAGCCATATTCCCTCCCTGAGCTTCCGCATAGGCAACTCCCGAATCGTCCAAATCCGGTATTGTCCAAAAACCATCTCCCCAATATAACCCTTTCCAGTCACCATTGGAAACTCCTCCAGGTTTTGCAGATGGAGCGATCCAACTTCCATTATCCTGCAATCCACCATATATATTATATGGCTTATTATCATCTACTGCAACATGGTAAAATTGTCCAACAGGTAAGTTTTGACAAAAAGTAAATGTAGCCCCACGATCATTGCTAATATAGACTCCACCGTCTGTTCCTAAAACAAGGAAATTTGTATTGTTAGGATTAATCCAAAGGGCATGATGGTCAGAATGTACCCAGCCTCCATCATTAGAGGCATCATTAAATGAAAATCCTCCATCATCTGAATAAGCAAAATTAAAAGCTGGTCTATAGACTCTTTTAGGGTCTTTTGGATCTACAACAATGGTAGAAAAATAAAAAGGTCTGGATACAACATTCATGGTTGCAGATTGCTGTTTCCAGCTCTCTCCTGAATCGGAAGAAATATAAAGACCAGTTTTATTTGACTCCACAATTGCAATTAGATTATTGGGAGCGCTTGGAGCGAGTGCAAGTGCAATTCTTCCAAAGTCTCCTTCAGGTAATCCTTTGGTAACTTTTTTCCAGTTTTTACCTCCATCAACCGACTTGTAAAATCCGCTTCCTTTTCCTCCAGAATTGAATGAGTAGGGAGTTCTCCTGAACTCCCAGGTGGTAGCATAAATGATGGCAGGATTATTTGGATCTATAGCAAAGTCAGCACAACCTGTCTTCATGTCAATATACAATATTTTATCCCATGTTTTACCTCCGTCCATTGATTTATATAGTCCCCGGTGAGGGCTGTCTGACCAAAGTGGTCCTGGAGCAGCTACATAGATAGTATTTGAATTTTTGGGATCTATAATAACTTTACTGATATGTTCTGTGCTATCAAGTCCTATTCTTGTCCAATTTACACCAGCATCATTGGATTTGAACATTCCCACCCCTATAGAGACGGAGTTCCTCATATTACTTTCACCAGTGCCTACATAGATAGTTGTCGGGTTCATTTGATCCACAGCCAATGCTCCAATGGATTGACAATATTTATCAAAAATGGGAATAAATGATGCACCTGCATTAGTACTTTTCCAAACTCCACCTCCGGCAGTTCCAATGTATAAAGTTTTACCATCTTGATTTACACCTTCAATGGCTGTTATCCTACCACTCATTGTTCCAGGGCCCATTGCTCTTGCTTCTATTGACCCAAAAGTGGAGGAATTGATCTTGACCTGTGAATAAAGATTCTCCAATACAAAGAGACAAAAGAAAATTTGAATTGTAATTTTCATAGGAACTGAAGTTTATTTGGAATAATAAAGGGTAAATGTTTTGAGCCAGGATCAAAAAAAAGACACGTCAAATCTTCATTTGCCGTGTCAATTGTTAATTTTAAATCTTTAATTATTTCGTTGGTGAGAAAATGCGCTCATCAACATTTGTATTCACAGAAATCTTCTGAAAATCAATTGGTCCATTTTGGCTTGCAATGGTATGAGCAAAGATATATCCACCTTCAACAGGCTTATAATTACTGTAATCGGCCTGTACATCAAATTCTTTTCCGCCTGCTTTTTGTTTGGAAATAGTCCGCACAATGTAATAGGAGTTTGGATCAAGAAATTGATATATTGTTTTTCCCGATTTTGTAATTGTCTTAAGTTTAAAACATTCAGTTCCTTCCACATCATCCATTCCTAAATATTCAACCGTATGCCCCTTTTCTTTAAAATTACACAAGGTAGATTCAAGATCTAGTTGGTCCATTTGTTCTTTAATTGCATCTGGCGCCATGGCATCCGGAGTGGTTTGTCCTTGAAAAGGCATAAATACCCATCCTGAATCAGGTCTTATAATCATCCAGCCTTTCATGCTCATCAAATCAATATCCATTCTCCAGGCCTTATTATGAACAGTTGTCATATTGACTGCAATTTCCATATTTGGAGCAGTAATTTTACCTTCCATGGTGACTGATTTTATTGATTTGAGCTTATCAATACCTCCTAATGCAGTTAAATGCTTTTGTACAATTTCATCTGCTGTTTGAGCATTTGTAACCGAAGTAGAAACACCTAAAATACATACAATCAATAGGTTAATGAAACTTTTCATTTTTATCATTTTTAAATTTTGTACAAAAATAACCTCAGCCTTCAATGTTAGGTTAATAACTATACGAAATCACTGATATTTAAGATATAATTAAGGTATTTAACGATAAAATACCTTAGGATTAAAAATAATTTAATGTAGCAGAAAAAATTTTGTGAGGCTAATCCAGTAGTGAAGGCTTCAGAAATTAATACAAGGATTATACGCGCTCTATTATTACTGCATATCCCTGACCAACGCCAATACACATGGTACACAAGGCATATTTTTTTTGATTTATGGCCAGTTCTTTAGCTGCCGTGAGAATGAGTCTTGCTCCACTCATTCCTAATGGATGACCTAGTGCGATTGCTCCTCCATTTGGATTTATCCGGGGATCTGCATCATCCAAACCAAGATTCCGGGTACAAGCCAACACTTGTGCACCAAATGCTTCATTCAACTCTATTATATCCATTTCTCCAATGGTTAAACCTGCCTTAGCCAAAGCCCTTTTACTCGCTTCAACCGGTCCAATCCCCATAATTCGGGGTTCTACACCTATCACACTGTTGGAAACTATACGTGCTAATGGAATTAAGGGATGCTGTTTTAAAGCTTTTTCTGAAGCAATTAAAAGACTTGCTGCGCCATCATTAAGACCAGAAGAATTACCTGCGGTAACCGTTCCGTTTAATTCAAATGCGGGTTTCAACAAGGATAATTTTTCCAAAGTTGTTGAGGGTTTAGGGAATTCATCGTTAACTAACTTTGTAGTTTCAGTCTTACCAATAGAAACTTCAACAGCAACAATCTCTTCTTCAAATCGATTTACCGCTAAAGCCCTAGAATATTTCATTTGAGATTTATAAGCAAACAAATCCTGGTCTTCTCTTGAGATTTGATACATTTTTGCCAAATTTTCAGCAGTTTGACCCATACTGTCACATCCATAATTTTTCTCCATTTTAGGATTAATGAACCTCCAACCAAAAGTGCTGTCATACATTTTTGCATCTCTACCATATGCTGAAGAAGTCTTAGAAATAATCCAAGGTCCTCTGGTCATGCCTTCTACTCCACCAGCAATGAACAAATCTCCATCTCCACTTTGTATTGAACGGTGAGCCGCAACCACCGCTGACATTCCGGATGCACAGAGTCTGTTTACGGTTTCTCCTGGTATATGGGTTGGCAAACCGGCCAATAAAAGGGCCATCCTTGCGACATTTCTGTTGTCTTCCCCAGATTGATTCGCACAGCCAAGAATAACATCATCAATAAAATATGGATCAAGATTTGGGAATTTCTCAACCAATGCTTTTATTGCGTGTGCGGCTAAATCATCTGTTCGGACCGATGCCAACATTCCACCCAAAGATCCAATCGGGGTTCTAACCCCATCAACAATATAACTTGTTTTCATTCTTCTATGACTTGTTTTTCTGTACGATAACAAATTCCATTAAAAACAGCCACAATTTCATCCTTTTGATTCTTAATAATTACCTGATAATTTCCAATCTTATTAGACTGGGTAATCATTTTTGATTCCGCTATCAATTCGTCGCCTTCAACAATTGGTTTGGAATGAGAAATTGAGGTCTCTATTGAAAGACTAATTTTATTGTAACTATTGCATGAAAAAGCAAATGCACTATCTGCCAAAGAATAAGAAATACCACCATGAGCAACTTTAAATCCATTCAGCATCTCCTTTCTTATTTTCATTTTCAGTATGCAATGACCTTCATTTACCAATACCTTTTCAATTCCCAACCATTGACTAAAACCATCCTGATTGAACATTCTGTTTAGCACTTTTTCCGGGATATTATTTTCTTCAATCATATGTCAATTAAAAAAATTTTCACCCCTGTTTGCCATATTCCGAAGAATTGAAGAACACCTATAGCGATCCTCATGGTAATGATCATATAAGTTGTCCAATCTTCTCACACATTCTTCAATACCAATTTCATCTGCCCACCTCAGAAGTCCTTTTGGGTAATTAACACCTTTAGTCATTGCAATTTCAATATCCTCTCTGGATGCAATGTTTAAAAGAAGTGCTTCTGCAGCTTCATTTATTAACATGGCAACTATTCTATCCTTAATTTCTTCACCCAAACTTAAATTCGGTTCTGTCTGAGGGGGTAAGTTCTCTTTGCTGTAATCATAAAATCCCCTCCCTGTTTTCCTGCCAAGATAACCAGCTTCAACCAATCTCTTTTGTGTGAATGAAGGTTTATACCTTGGGTCATAATAAAAATCTTTAAAAACGGTTTCGGTTACATGATAATTAACATCATGGCCAATAAAATCCATAAGTGTAAAAGGCCCCATTTTAAATTGTCCCAATTCCGTCATGGCCCAATCAATAGTGGTTACATCTGCAATTCCTTCTTCTAGAATTCTCAATGCTTCGCCATAATAAGGTCGTGCAATCCTATTGACTACAAAGCCGGGAGTATCCTTTACTTGGATTGGTATTTTATTGAAATCTGTAATAATTTGGACTACTTTCCGTGTAAGATTTTCTTCGGTTTGTATCGCAGGGATTATTTCAACAAGCGGAAGAATTTGTGCAGGATTAAAAAAATGAATGCCTATAAACCTTTGCGGCACGGAAACACTGTTTGCAAGAGAGGTTATAGATAATGAAGAAGTGTTACTTGCAAGAATACATTGATCAGAAACTATCTTGCTCAATTCTCCAAACAATTTTTTTTTGGTTTCCAAATCTTCTTTTATCGCTTCAATAATAAGTTCACAATTATAAAATTCATTCAAGCTATGACACCAATGGTATCTTGCAGCAATTTTTTTTGCCTTTTCTTCATCAATTTTGGATTTTGATACAAGCTGGCCAAGGTTTTTTTTCAATTCTTCTTTGGCTTTTTCCAACATTGGAGCAAATGTATCATAAACAACCACCTCACAATTTGCCATTGCAGCAATTAATGCAATTCCTTGACCCATGGCACCCATCCCTACAACACCCACTTTCATTAAACTGAAATTTTTAGTGACATTTAAAATAATCAAAGGGTTCTAAACAGTTCATACACCTATACATTGATTTACAAGCTGTCGAACCATATTCGCTAACCAAATGTGTTTGATTTGAATTACATCTCGGACAGGATACTAATTCTTGAGGATCAAACATTTTGCGTATTCTGGCTTTTGTTGCTGGAGGAGCGATGCCATACTCCCTTAATTTAGTTTTTCCTTCTTCAGTCATCCAATCCGTAGTCCAGGCAGGTGATAATATCGTATGGATCACATAGTGCTGAATTTGTGCATCATCAAGTGCAGCTTTCATTGCCCACTCAATAACATTCATTGCAGGGCATCCATTATACGTAGGGGTGATCTCAATAATGAAAACCTCATTTTCCAATCTAATGTTTCTTAATATACCCAGATCGATAATAGACAAAACCGGAATTTCAGGATCAAAGACATTGGATAAAATGTCTCGAATTTTTTGGATCTTAGGATTATCTAGATTAATTAAATTTTCGTTTTCTGTCATTACATTTTGTGCCAAATTTCAATAACTTTATAAAACGAATCACCACTTTTGTCCTGGAAATGCACGCTGCATATATTGCATATCCGCAAGTATATAGCCGAGCCTTTCCGTGTGATTTCCTGACTTGCCTCCTGTTTGCTGATATTTCCTGTCTGGAATCGAAATTGTTGCTTCTGAAAATATCTCCTTTACTCTCTTTTTCCATTTTGGAGACAAGGTATCGGCAGAAGGAATTATCCCCTCATTTGCCAAGTAGGTTTCTGATTCAACCAGCACAAAAAGTTCCCCTGTAAACTCCCAGAGTTGATTTACGGCGGTTTGCATTTTGGAGTGACTTACTTCTGTTCCATCTCCAAGCCGAATAAGCCACTCACTACTCCATTTGTAATGGTATGATGTCTCTTTAAGTGATTTTGAAGCAATTTGGGATATCTTTTGATCAGATGATTTTATAAGTTCCTCCAAAAGATCAATATAATATGCATCCAGAAAAAATTGACGAGCTACGGTATGGGCAAAATCGGTGTTTGAAAATTCTGCGAGGAGAAGATTTTTATATTCATATTCATGTCTCAAAAAAGCCAAATCATCTTCAGTTTTAGAATTACCTCCAACTTCTCCAGCGTATTGGTAAAGCAATCTAGCTCTCCCAAGATGATCTAGAGCAAAGTTTGTCATCGCTAAGTCTTGCTCTAAGACGGGACCATGTCCGCACCATTCACCTAATCTGTGGCCGATAATATTACCTGTATCAGCATGAATTAGTAAGAAATCTAACAAATTCTTATTGTCCGTCATATTTTACATATGTTTAAGAGCCTCAGGAAGCTCATAAAAGGTTGGATGACGGTATATTTTATCCTCCGCAGGCTCAAAAAAAGCACCGCTCTCTGATGGATCTGAAGCAGTAATGTCCTTAGATTCAACTACCCAAATACTAACTCCTTCTTGCCGTCTAGTATAGACATCGCGTGCATTTTCAAGTGCCATATGCGCATCTGCTGCATGCAAACTTCCAACATGGCGATGGTCCAATCCGTTTTTACTTCTGATAAAAATTTCAAATAATGGCCAATTTTTCATGATGTTGGTTTTATGCGATTTTTCGTGATCGTTTTTCAGCATAAGCAAGTGCCGCTTCTCTTACCCATGCTCCTTCTTCATGGGCTTTTATTCTGGCTTCAAGCCTTAATTTATTACAAGGTCCATCACCTTTTACCACATTATTAAATTCTACCCAATCGATTTCACCGAAATCATAGTGTCCTCTATCTGGATTCCATTTTAGTTTAGCATCTGGGATTTTCAAACCCAATATTTCAGCTTGTGGAACGGTCATGTCGACAAACTTCTGTCTCAATTCATCGTTGCTGAATCTTTTAATCTTCCACATCAAACTTTGTGCAGAATGAGGTGAATTTGAATCATTAGGTCCAAACATCATCAAGGAAGGCCACCACCATCTGTTTAGAGCATCCTGAGCCATTCTGATCTGCTCATCGGAACCCCTTGAGAGAGTAAGTAAAATGTCATATCCCTGACGTTGGTGAAAGCTCTCCTCCTTACAGATTCTAACCATTGCCCTTGCATATGGTCCATAAGAAGTTCTGCATAATGCAACCTGATTCATTATGGCCGCCCCATCAACTAACCAACCAATCGCACCCATATCTGCCCAACTGATGGCCGGATAATTAAATATGCTTGAGTATTTAGCTTTTCCGGAATGAAGTTCATCAATTAGAACATCCCTTTCCACGCCAAGTGTCTCTGCAGCCCCATATAAATAAAGACCATGACCCGCCTCATCTTGAATTTTGGCTAACAGAACCGATTTCCGTTTTAAACTAGGAGCCCTGGTTATCCAATTTCCTTCAGGAAGCATCCCAACTACCTCAGAATGAGCATGTTGCGAAATTTGACGAATCAAAGTTCTTCTATATTCTTCAGGCATCCAATCCTTTGCTTCGATTTTCTCCTCGGCATCTATTCGACTTTGAAAATGTACTAACAGCTCCTCGTTTGACATAAAATTTTTATTTTGAGAACAAAGTAAAGTTAGGCATTGACCCAATTTTAAACAACAATAATCGACTATTGATCAAAGTCCACTGAAATTTTAGCAGACTTTGGAAATGACTGGCAAGTCAAAATATATCCTGCCTCTATTTCCTCAGGCTCTAGCCCATAATTTCTAACCATTTCCACCTCACCTTCAAGAAGCTTTGCCTTACATGTACAGCAAACCCCACCTTTACATGCATACGGAAGATTGACTTTATTCTTAAGCGCACCATCTAATAGACTCGTAGAATTAAATGGAAGATTAAAGCTGACAGTTCTCCCATCCGTCTTTAGCAAAATACTGGATTCTTTATCTGAACCTAAGCCTGCAAACTTTGTAGGTTTGGCTGAGGACTTGGTTCCAAATAATTCAACGTGAATCCTTTGTGGAGCAATACCTTGTTCTTCAAGGGCGGCCTTGGTCTCTAAAATCATTTCCTCTGGGCCACATATAAAAGCCTCGTCTACATCATTCGGTTCGTACAATTTACTTTTGAAAAGCTCAAGTTTCTCTCGACAAATTCTACCGTTAAAATAAGGTTCCTCCATTAACTCCCGACTGAGTATAAAATATAAACTAAGTCTTCCAAGAAATAAATTTTTCAGACCCATCAATTCTTCCAGAAATATGATTTGATCAGTCTTTTGGTTGCCATAAATAAGGCATATTTGACTCAGTTTTTCAGTTTTCAGAATAGTCTTTACAAGTGAAATGATGGGTGTTATTCCGCTGCCAGCCGCTAAAAATAAGTAAGATTTAGCTTGTCCTGTCTTGATTTCTGATGTAAATTTTCCATTTGGAGGCATCACCTCTATGATATCACCTGCTTTAAGTTTTTTATTTGCATAGGTTGAAAAAGCTCCACCCTCAATTTGCTTTACTGCTACCCTCCATTCCTGCTCCACTGGGCTGGAACATAGGGAATAAGACCTATGTAACTCCTCTCCATCAACATTTTTTATAAGATTAATGTACTGTCCAGGCGTATATCTGAATAACTCCTTTTGATCCTCAGGAATTTCTAGTGCAATCGAAACGCACTGATCGGTCTCGCGCCGGACCTCCTTTATTTTAATGGGATAACTATGTTGCATCTGTCCTGCAAATATATCAGATAATGGCGAATATTTCAATTGTCATAAAACAGAATTGACCTGAGTATTATCATCTTGTTGTATGATCTTAATTATTAGGAAATCCTATGATTTTTAACAAAAAAAATACCTGATCTTTACAGATCAGGTACCTTTTTTTCTGCATCAAAATTTTTAATAGCCAGTGGTTAGATGCTTTACCTTTTTTGGTTCCAAACCAATATGGTATTCAACATCGTTTACTCTGCTTACTTGTTCAAGTACTTTATCTTCGTATCCCGTCATCGAAATAATCACTCTAAAATTTGACTTCGGCGCACCTGGTACAATGAAAAAACCCTCTTCATCTGTCATGGTTACCATTTCACCCAAAGGAGAACTAATGGTTAACAATGCACCCTCAATCGGTTGGCTGGTTTTTAAATCAAAAAGTACACCACGGAAAATCTCTGGATGCGTTTCACTATTCAACTGTGCATTTGAAAACGCGCTTAAAAATAACATACCTAATAATAGAAACTGTTTCATAAAATAATATTTAAAATTAAAATCTTTGAATTCCACTTTAATGATCAAAGGATCAAAATAACGTTGCAAAGTTTTGCATTATTCTTCTATTCAGACAAATATTATCGACCAAAGGTTCTAATTTTTATACGAACAATTGAATTTTTGAATTTTGTTAACAGGGATTAATTCCTTTATAATACTATGAATATGAGCATATTTTCATATTATTCAATATAGTAATATGTATTAATTATACTCCATTGGGTGAAATTCTAATTGGGTAATACCAATTCTCACATGATTTTAATTTTGCAATAGCTATTCAATGCAAAAAATATTCAACAAAAAAATTATCTCAACTTTTTACCAAAAAAATCCATTGTCACAACAAAAAATTCATCTATAAAACAGGGTGTTAATGTTGCGTTAATGAAGCAATCTCTTAAATATCCACTGCAACAACAAATAACCCTAAGCTTGAATTAAATTTTCTGATCAACCTAAGAAAAGTAAGTGAGTTAATTTTCTCTTATTCAATAATGTTTTGAATAATCTATTAAACCACTTCTAAGAAATTGCAATTGTATATAATACATCACTTTGGGTGGGCTAAATGCTATAATACTAAAATTATTGTTTTTGAAAAACTATTGTATTCGACTTTTCAAGTTTCACAGAAAACTAATCCGTGAATTACATTTTCAACAATCCAGAAAATAATAATAGCATGGATGGTATTCTAAATGATTACTACTAGTAAATTAATTAATATTAAAAAGCAATTTTCTCATTTTATGATAAATTGCTGTGTTTTCATAAATTCCTGCAAATCGCTCAGAGCCTGGGCCATAAGCAAATACTGGAATCAGATCTGCAGTGTGCTTTTTTGTTGTAAAAGCAGTTTTTAGTTTAGCCATTTCAGAACCTGGCAAAATTGAAAATCCTCCAGTCTCGTGGTCCCCGGTTACAATGACCATTGTATTTTTATCTTTTTCTGCAAAATCTAAAGCTTCTTTTACAGCTTTGTCAAAATCTAGCATTTCCGAAACAAGGTATTCACTTACATTATCGTGTCCTCCCCAATCAATCTGACCGCCTTCAATCATTAAGAAAAAACCTTTCTGACTTGCATTTTCTAACAAACGTAATCCTTCTTTTGTAGCTTTTTGCAAGTAATTTCTCCCTCTGTTAGCTGGTAAAGGGTCTCCATCAGCAGTAAAAAAACAGAACTTTTTAACGGAAGGAATTTTATAACTTTCAAAATCCTCCTCAAAGTAATCTCTCACCATATATCCTTTTGATAAAAGTAAGTTTATCAAATTAAAACTATCCTTTTTCCTTCGTTCAAAATATTTCTTACCTCCTCCAATTAATAAATTAAAATCAACATCCATCATGTCCATTGCAATTAATTCATATTGCTCTCTATCCGGTTGATGCGAAACAAATGCTGCTGGGGTCGCATGTACGACACTTGTTGTAGTAATTAACCCAGTGGCAAGTCCCCTTATTACAGATTCCTCCAAAATAGTAATGTGAGATTTTTTACTCGAATCTATTCCTAAGTACCCGTTCTTAGATTTAATTCCTATAGAAAATGCTGTCGCTCCTGCAGCTGAATCTGTAACCAAGCTATCTGCTGAATATGATTTGTGTAAACCAATTACAGGAAACCTCTCTAAGTTTAACCAATTCATATTTTCGTAAAGCCCTCCGGTAATTTGTGAAATTCCCATACCATCACCAATTAACAAAATGATGTTTTTGGGATGCGACACCTCTTCAACCTCTTGAACCAAAACGGGATTTACATTTTGTACAGGCTTTGTTGGTAAACAACTTAAATGTAGAAGAAATCCTATTAATAGAATTCCTTTGAATTGATTTTTAAACATTTTAAATGCAAATTGAATATGTTTTCCCCGGCATTTCTTGGACAACTCCTTTAAATTGTAAATTGAGTAAAATATTTGCCAGTTGACTTGGCGTAAAATTAAGACAATGGCTTAACAGATCAATATTAACTTTTTGTTTACTCCTGATCATTTGGACAACTATGTCCTCATCTTCAGTAAAATTTACAAAAAGTTCCTTTTTTACTTGCTTATGCCTAACATTTCCGGGCTTTTCCCATCGAAGCATTTCTGTAAGATCTTCTCCGCTTTCAATAAGATGAGCTTTGTGATTTTTAATTAACTGGTTACAACCTGCAGACAATTCATCCCCCACTTTTCCAGGAAATGCAAAAACATCCTTATTGTATTCATTTCCAAACTCGGCAGTGATTAAGCTACCCCCACCAGACTTTGTTTCAATAACGACGATTGCATCAGACATACCGGCAACAATTCTGTTCCGCATGGGAAAATTCTGTCTGTCTGGCTTAGTATTACTACAGAATTCAGTGAGCAGACCTCCTTTTGTCAACATCTTTGCCGCCAAACTTTTGTTCTCAGCCGGATAAATTCTATCCAAACCATGACCAAGTACACCCACAGTTGGTATATCGTTTAATAATGAAACTCGATGGGCTGCCGAATCAACCCCATAAGCTAGTCCACTAATTACTAAAACTTCGAATTCAGCTAAATGCTGAATGAGCTGTTCTGTAAGCTGTTTTCCATACGAACTTATACTTCTTGTCCCTACAATTGAAACAACATGTTCTGTGTTCAAATCTGCTTCTCCTTTAAAAAACAATACCAATGGACTGTCCGGAAAATGTTTTAGCCTGCCAGGATAAAGACTATCTGATTGTACTAATGCTTTTATGTTTTCCTTTTGGATAAAGTGGAGTTCCTTTTCAGCTTTGGTAATGCTGTCTTTGTTCTTCAGTCCCGACACGGTTTGCATTCCTATTCCGGGAATTTTCAATAATCTACTGGGCTTTTCTTTAAATACTGCTTCTGCCCCTCCACAATATCCAATGAGTTGCTTGGCAATAATAGGACCGATATTTTCAGTTTGGGTTAGTGCTATTAGATAAAGTAAATCATTCATTTTTAGGTTCCATAAGTGTATTTTGTAATCTTAGTGCTTCAGCTTTTTTTCTCATTTCGTCTACCTGTTGAGGATTAATACCTGGTTTGGATAAATAGGCATCTAATATTTCAACCATTTCTTTACTTACCTCAAGATTATATGGTCGCATTTCATGAGCTTGATTAATATATTGATATGCGAAATCATATCGTTTCATTTTTTTAAACAAAACCTGATAACCCATTTCTCTCAGGAATAAATACATTTTATGTTTATTTTCATCCTTCTTGCTTATATAACTCAAATATTCATTTACAAAACTTAAATCAGGTTTAACTACTATTACTTTCCTGATACCGTCTAAGAAATTATCCAAATCTCCTGACATTTTGTGGTATTCTGCCAATATTCCCGCTTTCATATTTAATCCTTGTCCATATGCAGGAAAAATGATTAATGATCTGTCAATGTATCTGTTTGCAATATCTAAATACTCTTTTTTCTTGGAGACATCCATTTCTTTTTCATACAAATGGAAATAACTGACTCCAGTAAAAAGATTAATTCTGGCACTATTTTTTGATACAGCTGCACCTGCTAAATTAAGTGTCAAACTATCTTTCCAATCCGGTACTCTAAGAATTGTTTTTATTCCATAGGATACCACAACCAAAGAGAGTATACTATAAACCAATATTTTTGAAGCCTTCCAATTACTTTCCAAACCTTTAACAGCTAAATAAGCACAAAAAAATGAAAAGCTTAGAGATGGCATAAACAAAAACCTCTCATTCATAAAAGTACCTACTGGAAATATAAGGTTTGAGACAATGGATATGGTGATAAAGAAGTACAAAACACTAAACCATCCGACTTTTTCTTTTTTCCTGAAATAATATGAGCAGGCAACCAAACTTAATATCATCAATAGAGAAAGTAGTGTCATCGCATCAGTGGGGTTCATTTTGGGCACATGGTATGGATAATAATCATGTGTAAGCGGATGCGGAAATAGGAGTAACTTGAGATACCAACCAATGCAAAATAGAATTGTAGATATTTTTTGGAGGGGATACATTCCAATGAATGGATCATTCATTAAGTCTGTTATTTTAATACCACTATCAAAAAAGAAACCAATTACTCTGGTCCGAATGAATAAAAATACTGCAGCTACAATCCATAAATACCATGTTTGACGGATACTTGGCCAAAATTTTTCACTCCTAAAAAAAACAAGGATTAGAGGTATAACTAACAAAAAAGTGATGGCATTTTCCTTAGACATCAAGGCAAGAAAAAAGCATAAAGAGGATAAAATCGAGTATTTCTGTGATTTATAATCAATAAACTTCAAGGTATAGATAGCAGTTAACAATGAGAACAGCAGGCACATTATTTCGTCCCGACCTTTAATATTAGCTACTGCTTCGGTGTGAATCGGGTGACATATAAACAGAATCCCAAAAATTAAAGGAAAAATTTTTTCCCAACCCAAACTCTTTCCAAGATTTAATAGTCTACCTAAACGGTAAATAAGCCAACCACAGATCGCATAAAGAAGAATGTTGATCAAGTGGCTAAACCATGGGTTTTTACCCAATATTTGTCGTTCAATCGCAAAACTCACTATAGAAAGTGGTCTATATCGGGCCCCAGCCACTAAATTTTTCTGTTCTCCAAAGTAACCAGTGAAACTTTCCTTACTAAGGATGTCCCAAATGCCAGAAAATCCTTTTGCGACAAACTTATTCTCATCTAGGACAATCGTATCGTCCAAAACATAACCAAAACCAACGCTTTGCCAATATAATCCAAGACTTAAAAGCACGAAAAGCAACCCTGGAAATATTGGTTTTTGCCAAAACTCTGACTTTTGAGTATCCATAATCAATTAAATTCCAACAAAATTAGGGGTTAATAGGATTTAGTGCAGCAAAAAGATCATTATAAATTGTTTTTTAATAAATTCGATTGAAATAAATTCATATAGTATTGATAATCTGTATTTTATATGAAATTATATGCTGCTGTTAAAATATAAAAATACAAATTTTAATACGGACTATGAAACATACTTAAGCTTAAAATAGAGTCTTACCCAACGCAATTCTCTAAATATTAATATTTACGGGTTTTATTCATACTTTTTTATATTTTTGTGGAACGAAATTTGTACTTAATTGGTTTTTTAGGAGAATGCTCGATTATATTATCTCACCGTTGTAATTTTTTTTTATCTCTAATATTTTTTATAATGAATCTTTATGTAGGAAACCTTGACTACTCCGTCAAGGAACAACAACTCTCTGCCATGTTTTCTGAATTTGGTGAGGTTAGTTCTGTTAAAATCATCACTGACAAGATGACCGGCCGATCAAAAGGCTTTGGATTTGTCGAAATGCCAAATGACGATGAAGCCAGAGAAGCGATCAAAAATCTTGATCAAACGGCTATCAAAGACAGAAACATTTCTGTTTCAGAAGCTCAACCACCTGAACAAAGAGAGCGTAAACCATTCCGCCCGAATAACAACGGTGGTGGAGGTGGTGGCAACCGTTTTAGAAGATTCTAAGGACGGATCCTATAAATCTTTTGTTCTCTTTTCTCGATTTGATTTGGATCCAGGAGTCTCTACTCACTTGAGTACAATGAATTATTAGATAAGCAAACAGTAAAGATTTATACAAAAAACCTGCTGTTATGTTAACAGCAGGTTTTATTTTATTTCCAAAATCGCCTTTCTGACATTTTTCTGCTCACGCAGCACAGGATTCGGGTGTCGTTTTAGATCGACTAAACTTATAGGGTTCTGATAAATGAGGCAAGCGATTTGCGGGTATTTTATCATTTAACCAATTTAACCAATGAATCCTTTTGCAACTTTGGGCATACAGCCCGCACTTTGTACCGCAGTTACCGAACTCGGTTTTGAACAACCCACAGAAATTCAAGAGAAAGCAATTCCAATTTTTCTTGCGCAAAATACCGATTTGATTGCCCTTGCCCAGACTGGCACCGGGAAAACAGCTGCTTTCGGTTTACCTATTCTTCAAAATATTGATCCAAACAACCATTTTACACAAGCGCTTATCATTTCGCCCACGCGAGAATTATGTATGCAAATAGCTAATGATTTAGCTAAGTTTTCTAAAAACCTTAGGTCCATAAGTGTTGTGGCTGTGTACGGTGGTAGTAGTATCCTTAAGCAAATAAAGGACATCAAACGATCTGCCCAAATTATTGTAGCAACTCCAGGGCGTTTGATGGATTTAATGGAAAGAAAGGTTATAAAGCTGAATAACATCCACACTGTCGTCTTGGATGAAGCGGACGAAATGCTAAATATGGGATTCAGAGAAGACATGGAGGCCATTCTGGCACAAACACCTGAAGAAAAAATTACGGGTTTGTTTTCCGCAACTATGTCGCCTGATATCCGAAAAATTGCCAACACCTACCTAAAAAATCCTGCTGAAATTACCATAGGTAAAAAGAACGCCGCACAACAAAATATCTCTCATCAATATTCCGTAGTTCAAGCCAAAGACAAGTACACAGCACTTAAACGAATCATTGATTTTCATGAGGACTTTTATGGTATTGTTTTTTGTACTACAAAAGCAGAAACTCAGGATCTAAGTGATCACCTCGTAAGAGATGGATATTCTGCAGATTGTCTGCATGGAGACCTGGCACAGGCTCAGCGCGATAAGGTCATGCATCGTTTCCGCCATAAAGCCATTAAAGCTTTGCTTGCGACAGATGTGGCAGCTAGAGGTATCGATATTAAAAATATTACCCATATTATCCATTACCATCTTCCGGATGATATTGAGAATTACACGCACAGAAGTGGGCGAACAGCACGTGCGGGGCAAAAAGGTATTTCTATTGCTTTGCTGCATATTAGAGAGGCCTACAAGTTACATCAAATAGAAAAACTAGCAGGTGTTAAATTTGAAAAATACCTGATTCCTACTGGTGAGGATGTTATCCATGTGAGAATCAACAACTTTATCGAATTTTTTAAAAATCAGGATGAAGCGGAAAATAAAATTAAGTTTAAAAATGAATGGATCTGGCCATTAATGGAAATGGAAAAAGAGGATCTTGTACATAGATTGCTATCCCTTGAGATGAAACGTTTTGGAATTCAGTATAAGGATTCTCCGGATATAAATATCGATGAAAAGGTTAGAGAACCAAGATCTTTTACCAAATCACCATCCTATTCTGATGATTCAAGAGGAAATAATAGCAGGAGCAAAGGTAAAAGAGACTCGGGAAGAAATTCTTCCGAAATGGTTAGATTATTTGTGAATGTCGGTAAAAAGGATCAACTCAAGTATGATGAGGTTAGGGAACTGATTTTCAAAAACACAAAAGTAAGTGGAAGAGCCGTTCGAGATATTGAAATGAAAGGAGTTTATTCCTTCTTTATGACAGATCGGGAAAGTGCAGATCAAATGTGTCAAGTTACAAATGCATCCTTTAACGGAAGGCCCTTCAGAATTGATGAAGCTTCTAAACAAAAAGAGGGGAGACAAGAATTTAAAGAAGGGAGACTGGAATTTAAAGAAGGTAGGCAAGAATTTAAAGGCAACAAACGCAGGAGAAATTAATTTTAATTTTGAACTATTGGCTATTGGGTATTTTATTATAATATTTTCGATTTTTCCTTGTCTATTATAGATGCATTTTTCGAAGTTTCGTTTTGAAAAAGGATGATTAATTCTTATTACCTGGTATAATTTATCTCAGTTTCGTTTCCTTAATTTAACCTAAAAGGTCGAATTGCAAATCTGTATTGCTCGTTTACAGATTTGGAGGAATAAAGATTAGACATATAAAAAATTTTGTACTAAAGTAGAAAAAATAAGGTCCCGCTAAATTTCAAATGATTAACACATCATTTTCTGACTTATTTTATAAGAAACTTAATATTTATAATAATTCTTGTATAATAATACTAGGTAGGTACTTAGGAATGTAATTCCCTTACTTATCAATGCAAAGCTAGCAAGGATAAAAAGCAATAATAGAAGGAATCCTTACCCAATCTATATTTTCAACTAGGTCGACTTGTCTACTCTTCTTGGCTATTCACGTGGCTACCTAATCAGCATATAGGTTATTTGAAGGTTATTTGAATGGATTCATAAATCCAATTTTATTAATTAGGTTTAACCATATTATACATCCAGGAATACGTTCCGATTTAAAAAAGATTCACTCTTTTTAAATATTGTGATTATCTTGGGTATAGCAAAATGATAAAATTATTATTCTCAAAAACGGATCACATATATTGTATATTTTTACATATGCAGACTATTAAATAAAAATATAATGTTTATGAAAAATACTAGACTGATTTTCTTTCTAATACAATTGATTGTATTACCTATTAATGCCCAAACAAATTTTAATTTATCAGACCCATTCTGTTTGGAATTACTAAAGGGAAATTTTAGTACAGACAGTTTTTCAACTAGACCTATAGTTTCTAACAAAAGTCTGAACTACTTTTTAAATCAAAATCTAAACAAGGACTCCATTGAATATTTCCTAAAAGGAATTGTATCCTTTCAAAATCGAAATACAGTAAATGATTTCAATGATAAGCCAAATCAAGGGATACGAGGTGCGAGAAATTGGATCAAAGCACATTTGGATAAATGGTCTATGCTACCAGGTGCCGATCTCTTTACTTGTGAATTTGAATTTGATTATTTAATGTGTAACCGTACAAGACATTCGCAATTATTAAGTATTATTCCGGGTAATGGTCCTTTGCGCAAAGAACTAGTAATTGTGGAGGCCCATTTAGATAGTCGTTGCGAAATCCTTTGTGATACTCTTTGTTTGGCCGAGGGTGCTGATGATAATGGATCAGGCTCTGCATTGCTTATAGAAATTGCAAGAAACCTTTGTCAAGTAAATCTTTCAAGAACAATTGTTATTCTTTGGGTAACCGGGGAAGAGCAAGGACTTGGTGGATCCAGATCATTTGCTTCATTTTGCAAAATAAATTCTATTCCTGTAAAAGCTGTTTTTAACAATGATATTGTGGGTGGCATAGAATGTGGTAAAACTTCTTCTCCTCCAAGTTGTCCTGGACCATTTCAATATGATAGTACAAGATTGAGAATATTTTCTTCGGGGGTAACCAACAGCATGTCAAAAAATCTTGCACGTCTCACCAGATTGATTATGGATTACACCTCTAAAGATACTTCCTTCTCTTTACCCAAAATTGATGTTATGTTTGGAGAAGACAGGAGTGGAAGGGGAAGCGACCATATCCCATTCAGAGAGCAAGGTTATAGTGCAATAAGGCTTACTTCTTCATACGAACATGGAGACGGAAATCCCAATCAACCAGATTATTCAGACAGACAACATAGTTCCCGTGATATCCTTGGCAAGGATTTTAATGGAGATGGAATATTGGACAGCTTGTATGTGAATTTTAATTACTTAAAAAATAATGGTCTTGTAAATGCCATATCAGCAGTAAATGCTGCTTCCAGCACTCTAAACACTTACATACTACAACTAACTGCAGGCGTCAATACTTTAAAGGTTATCATAGAAAATCCACAAGATGCAGTAGAGTATATCATAGGAATCAGGAAAATTAATTCTGCCTACTTTGACACCATCATATTCTCAAATACGCCTGAGATTTTAATTAGTGGACTTAACCCAAGTTTATATTATGTAACTGCAACAGGGAAGGACACTAATGGATGGATTGGAATGTTTGGACAAGAATACAGTACTAGGGTACTCTCAAAATCCAACAATTTAACACTTTTACCCCCTGTTGAATTGATGCAAAATAGACCAAACCCCTTTGATGAATTGACTTTGATCCCCATTGTTATAAATGACCTTCAATTCGTAAAAAGTGCAAACCTCGAAATTCACAATGAAATGGGTGATTTAATAAAAGTAATAAAGCTTGATTTAAAATCAGGTCTGAATGAAATTTTTTATGATTATCAATGGAACAATTACCAGAGTGGCAACTATTTTTATACTCTAAAAATTAATGGTAATATTTATTCAACAAAAAAAATGATACTTAGTAATTTTTAATTTAAATCTCATAGTAAACTTATAAAATAAACACATCCTTATTTTATAATATATGCTGTCTTAGGGTGGAGATTAAAAATTGATTTTTGAATTTTTACTAGTTTTTAAATATGATTTCATCAAATGTAAATGAACTATTTCCTTATCAATTAAATTCGATTTTTTCTTATGAAAATATATTACAACAGGGAGGAGTTTATTAAACAAGTGTACACTTGAATAATTCTAGGTATCTGTAATAAATTATAGAAATATTAAATGGATTTCATTTAAACTTTCAAATATTATTGTAAAAAATTATAAAATGCAACAAATTCCAAATTCGTTAACTCGTCAGATACTTTTAATCATAGTAATTATAACTCTATTTAGCTTAATTTTCTGGAACCTCAAGGAATTTGTACCATCTTTTTTAGGAGCGTATACATTATACATTCTTCTTAGAAGACCAATGTTTTACCTTCATAATCAAAAAAAATGGCCTAAGTCTTTCTCCGCCATTTTATTGATGGTTGTATCAATAATTATTTTTATTCTTCCCCTAAATAGTCTATTTCAAATATTAGGGTCTAAAATTTTGCCATACTTTCAGAATTCTGAATATCTGTATACAATAGTTCAGGATTTTATAGGAGACATTGAAAGAAAGTATAATATTGAAATTATGACACAAGAAAACATAAGCTCGATAGGGGATTGGTTAGTTAAAGAAGGTGGCATATTTATCAATGCAACTCTCAAGAGTGTGGGAATTGTGGCATTACTATATTTTATTTTGTATTTTCTCATGACTAATGGAAGCCAAATTGAGGGGAAATTTCTTTCTATGTTACCGCTAAATGAACATAGTGGCAGATATTTAAAGAAGCATCTTCAATCTCTTGTTTATAGCAATGCCATTGGAGTCCCCTTGGTTTCATTATTTCAAAGCCTTGTAGCTTTAATTGGATATTGGGTTGCCGGTGTAGAAGAACCCTTTCTCTGGTTTGTGGTAACTTTTATAGCTTCATTCATTCCAATGCTTGGAGCTATGTTAATTTATGTGCCACTCTCAATAATTTTAATTTACAATGGAAATCTCTCTGGTGGAATTTTTCTTTTAGCATTCGGATTATTGATTGTAGGTTCTGTAGATAATTTATTCAGATTTTGGTTGCAAAGAAAAATAGGGGATACTCACCCATTAATTACAATCTTTGGTGTCATCATTGGCCTTAAAATTTTTGGGTTTATTGGCTTAATCTTTGGTCCTATTTTAATTTCAATTGTTCTTTTACTATTGAATCTCTATAATCAGGAATATAGCTCAACTCAACCATTGGACGATGAAAAATAGCATCTGCTAATGGTATATAGTCCATGCCATTTTATCAATATATTCTTTTCATTTATGGAAATTTATCACTTATCTTATGTTATTTTATATTAGAAATTTAGGTTTTTAAACTGTAAGCTTTAAATGAAAATAAATATCATTAAATCAAATGATTTTGATCATATGTTAATACATAATAAATTTATTGTATTGCACAATTATTCAATTCAAAAAAACATTACATAAATTTTGACCAAATATTCTTTCATACTAAATTGGAAAATTTATAAAATGTTTTTTTAAAATTTATTAACTACATAAGAATATTAGTATGAAAACGATAATTGAGCCGTTTAAAATAAAATCAGTAGAGCCTATTCAGTTTACTTCACGAGAACAGAGAAAAAAAATTATTGCCGATGCATTTTATAATCCCTTTTTAATTAAAGCGGAGGATGTAATAATTGACTTGCTCACAGATAGTGGAACAAGTGCCATGAGCAGCGCTCAATGGGCAGGAATTATGCTGGGAGATGAATCCTATGCTGGCAGTAGAAGTTTCTTTCGTTTTGAAAAAACCATACAAGAAATTACCGGTATGCCTATAATAATACCAACACATCAGGGAAGAGCATCTGAAAAGATACTTTTTTCGATAATGGGCGGTAAAGGTAAATACATTGTAAGTAATACTCTTTTTGATACCACTAGAGCTAATATTGAAGCAAGTGGTGCGGTTGGCGTTGATCTACTTTGCAAGGAAGGAAAAATACCAACTATATCAGCACCCTTTAAGGGTAATATGGACGTTGACGCTTTAGAAAGTTTTATTCTAGAAAAGGGTTCGGAAAATATTCCGCTTTGTTTAATTACAGTAACCAACAACTCAGGTGGTGGACAACCTGTTAGTATGGCAAACATTAAAGCTGTAAAAGGTATTTGTGATAAATTTGAAATTCCTTTGTTCATTGATGCATGCCGCTTTGCTGAAAACTGTTATTTTATAAAGTTAAGAGAGCCAGGCTATGAGAGCACGTCTGTCAAAGAAATTGCAAGAGAGTTATTCTCCTATGCCAAAGGGTGTACCATGAGCGCCAAAAAGGACGCATTTGCAAATATTGGTGGCTTTCTAGCCTTATATGACGAGAAATTAGCCCAAGATTGTCGGAATCTACTAATCATTACTGAAGGATTTCCGACCTATGGTGGTTTAGCTGGCCGTGACCTTGAAGCCATCTCCATTGGTCTTGAGGAGGTTTTAGAAGAAAATTACTTACAATATCGAATTAGAACAACGGAATACCTTACTGAAAAACTAATTAAAGAAGGAATTCCGGTTATGCAACCTGCTGGAGGACATGCAGTTTATCTTGACGCAAAAGAATTCTTACCGCATATTCCAACCCATCAATATCCTGGCCAAGCATTAGTTGCCTGGTTGTTTTTAGAAGGAGGAATCCGAAGTTGTGAAATTGGATCACTTATGTTTGGAACATATGATGAAAATGGTAATCTAATTCCTTCTATGATGGAGCTTGTAAGACTGGCTATACCGCGACGTGTGTACACTCAAAGCCATATAGATTATGTCGCAGAAGTAATTATTGATGTTTTTCAAAAGAGAAATTCAATTAAGGGAATGGAAATAGTCTATGAGGCTCCTACCTTAAGGCATTTCACTGCCCGTTTGAAAGAAATAGCAAAATAAATTGGGTTAGGGCATTTAAATATTCTAAAATAATTTCCGCTAAACTACCTAAATTAGCGAAGTACAATTAGTCAAAATTTCACCTTTTGTGGTATAATACTAATTGGTCCGATTGGCATTGTAGTCTACTGCTAAAAACAATTGAATGATTTTTTTTACTTTAATATTTATTTTTTTTAATATTATTATCCCAACGGAGCAAGAGGTTAATTCATCTTGTTCTGAAAATCCTCAACCTGTATTAAGCCAACGAACCACCAACTATGAGATCCAAACTTCACTAGATGATATAAATAATATCTTATCCGGAACACAAACCATTTATTTTGTTAATCAATCAAATACTTGTATTCAGAATTTGCAATTCTACATGTATTTAAATTCATTTAAAAACACGGAAACAAGTTTTCTTAAGGGAACCTCAACAATTTTTGGAAATCAATTTTCTAATCGAAATCTCAATGAATGGGGATGGATTTCAATTGAAAAAATTACCCAGGAAAAGCATCAAACTAAATATGATCTAACAAAAAATACAAGATACATTCAATGCGATGATGGAAATATTAATGATCAGTCAGTTTTGGAAGTTCTATTAAAGAATAAAATTGAGCCAGGAGACACAGCTATATTTAACTTAGAATGGAAAGCTAAAATTCCTAAAACCATTGCCCGGTGCGGATACAGTAGAGATTTTTACTTTTTAAGTCATTGGTTTCCACAGCTTGGTGTTTTTGAGAAAAATAAATTTGGAATTTGGGATTGGAATTGTCATCAATTCTTACGTTCTACAGAATTTTATGCAGACTTTGGAAATTATAATGTTCAAATAACTGTTCCACAGAAATATATTGTAGGTGCCTCCGGCTGCTTAATATCAGAAATACTAAATTTAAATAATACAGTTACAAGAAAGTATCAAGCTAACGATGTAATTGATTTTGCCTGGACGGCTTACCCTAACTTTAAAACTAAGGAAGAAATCTGGAATGGGATAAAAATAAAATTATTAATACCATCAGAATATGATGATCAGATAGACAGATACATAAAAATATTAATTTTTGCAATGGAATATATGGAAAATCACATTGGAAGATATCCATATCCTTCGATAACTATTGTCTGCCCTCCATTCCATGGATTAAAATCCGGCCTAATGGAATATCCTACACTCATTACTACGGGGTCTGTTTATGGAATGCCAAAAAATATCAGAACAACAGAATCACTCGTAGTGCATGAATTTGTTCATCAATATTTTATGGCAGTGGTAGCCAACAATGAAAAGGAAGAACCATGGTTAGATGAAGGCTTTTCTACTTATTTTGAGGACCGAATTATAGACTCTGCATTTGGTAAATCTAAATCACTTGTAGATTTTATAGGAATAAAAATCGATAATCGAGATTTAACACGCCTGGAATATACTACTATGAATAATCACAGAGAAGGACCCACTGCTAGGCCAGCCTGGTTATTTAATGAGAAAAACTACAAATCACTTATTTACAGCAAGACAGCTACTACGCTACACACTTTGCAAAATCTAATTGGGGAGAGTAATTTGGATACTATTATAAAATCTTATTTCAACCTTTGGAAATTCAAACACCCAAAGGGTATAGATTTTATGAATCTTATGAAATCAGAGCTATTGAAAAAATTTGATTCTGTGATTGCAATTCGGAACTATGAACTATTTGAATGCAGTTTATATGATTCGAAAATTCTGGACTATGCTGTTACCAATATAACTTATGAACACCAGCTTAAAAAAAGTGGAATATTTGACTCAAACTATTTATCTCCTGAAATATCAGCACTCATTCATTCAAAGGTACATGTTGAAAGAACAGGAGATTGGATAATTCCTGTTGAAATTCAGATTAATTTTGAAAATGGATCTTCACAAATAATAAATTGGAGTGGAATTGAAGGCAGCAAAATTTTAAATATTTACAATTCATCTAAAGTAATATCAGCTCATATTGACCCTAAACATAATTTACTACTAGATATCGATTTAAACAATAATAGCTTTTCGGTAGAGCCGAACCAAGTTGCTCTAATATGGTACTCCAATAAATTTATGTTTTATTTTCAAAACATACTTCAATCACTTAGTATACTATTATAGAGGTATGTTCAAATATTACCAAAATGAAATAAAACAAATCTTTGATAATTGGCAAATTACATTGACCAACTATTTTATCCAACTTGCCATTGTAGGTCTATTTGCCTTTGATTTATATTCCATACTAAAAGGTTCAATAGGAAGTTCCTTAGAACTAAATGATTTGATAAACCATTACAATCATACAGTATTTTCAGATTATATGAGATTTAATAGATCTTCAATTCTGACAATTTTGCATTCAGCTAAATACTCTCTGTTGGTTTGGGTTTTGGTAAGTAATTTAATTAATGCAGGAATACTATTTTCAACCGTAAATAAAAATCAAAATTCTGCAATTTCATTTTTCAAAAATTCTATACAATATTTTATCCCTAATTTAAAGTTTAATTTATTCTTCTTCACTTTAATTTTAATTTCAATTTTATCCTTTATAGTTCCCTTTGCTTTATCCTTAGATTCACTTTTGAATTATTTTTCATCAGAAAAGTTTATTTTTATTCTACTAATCATTTTAGTAATAATACTTGCAATTTTAATATTATCTATATTTACTTGGTCAGTGATCAGTAAACTGATCTTTATGCAAGAAAAATTTACATATAGAAAGTGCCTTCGTATAGGTTTGAAATCATTAGTAAAAAATTGGCTAGTTTTGTTAAAATTTATATTGTTAATGATTTTTTTTCAATTGTGCATCCTTTTCATCTACTTAATGTTAGAAAATATTTTAAATCACGAATTAAGTTTCATGTTGTTAGTTCTTATACTAATCCAACAAACTTATTTTATTTTAAGAATTCAATTGAAACAATTGATTTATTTAGGAATTTATAACCGGGTGAAACAAGAAAAATATTAACCGAACATTTTAGAAATCAAAATTTAATCAGATATTGAAATTTTCTGCAAGTTAATTTTTTCTCCATAAAATAGTTTTGTGGTTCTTTCAAAGTGAACACTATAATCAGTCACAAAAAACAAATTCTTTTGTGCATTTTGTGTGTCATTAAGTAGACTTTCCTTTACTAGAATATGTTTCAATTTCATCGCTACAACTTCAGCTGAGTCAATCACTTTCACCTTATGTTCATAAAATGCTTCAATCTCTTTTTTTATCAGTGGATAATGTGTGCATGCCAGGATAAGGCTATCTATGCCTCTGAGATCTGGCATGTCAAGGTATTCATGAAGTACGGCATTGCTGATGGTATTATTATAAAAGCCTTCTTCAATCATTGGGGCTAGCAATGGAGTAGCTAAAGTTGAATATTTTAATTCCTTTTTCCTTCTGGAAAATTTTTCTTGATATACTTCAGATTGGATGGTTGTTTTGGTCGCGATTATGCCTACATGTTGGATAGATTCCTGATTGATCACAAACTCAACCATTGGGTCAATCACATTAATTACTGGAACTTTTCCCTTAAGTCTATCTCGGAGAAACTCATAAGCAGCAGCCGATGCTGTATTGCATGCTATTACAAGAGCTTTACAATTATAATTATTCAATAGGTATTCGGAAATACGCAAAGAGAAATGACGAATCAATTCTACTGACTTATCGCCGTAAGGCATATGTGCCGTATCCCCAACATAAATACATTGTTCATTAGGAAGTAAACGATTTATTGCTTGGGCAACAGTAAGTCCACCTATCCCTGAATCAAAAATACCTATAGGCCGCTCTTGAATATTAGGCAAGCCCTAGATTCCTAATTTGGTTTTGACTAAGGCAGTCACATCCATTGATTCCTGTGCGTATAATAAAATTCCTGCACTTGAATCAAATATGTATGTAAATTGATTTTCGGTTGCAACTTGTTTGATAATGTTATTTACTTTATCTAAAATCGGTTGTAAAGTTTCTTGTCTTTTAGCTAAGAGCTGCTTTTGCATTTCCTGTTCATATTTTCCCAGTTCTGCTTCTTGTTCTTTTAGCTTTTTCGCTTCCTCTTCAAGTGCTTTAGGGGAAATTTCTCCTGATTGCTCTTTCCTTTGCAAATCCTTATATTTATTTTCAAGTTCCGCAACCATTTGCTGGCCCTTTTTCTCCAACTGAGCTTGTAAAGCCTGTAAATTAGCATCGGCCTGTTTTACTTCAGGCAATTCGGATAAAAGTGCTTGTGAATTTAAATAGCCAAATTTTTGAGCAAAAGAAGGAGCTTGGTAAGCCAACAAAAAAGTTAGCAATAAAAATTTTAATGTGTTGATTTTCATTTAATTATGTTTTAAAAACGGGCAAATATACATATTTTAAAAAAAGAATGGAAAGCTTATTTGGCCGTAACTTTAAATTTTTTAAGAATTTCATCAGTTTTATCTAATTCTTTACTGTAATATATAATTCCAGCTGATCCACTGGTATCAAAAATTGCTTCTAATCCTTTGGTAGCTGCATAGTCCTGAATGGCAGTATAAACTTTGTCCTGTATAGGTCTTACAAGATCTTGCCTCTTTTTAAATAATTCTCCTTCTTCGCCAAATTTGTCTTTTTGTAATTTTCTGGCTTCCTTTTCTTTACTCATGATGTCCTCCTCCTTTTGCTTTCTTTGTTCATCGGTTAAAAGGACCTGTTCTGCCTGATACTTATTATACATGGCTTTGATTTTATCATATTCAACCGCTATTTCCTGTTTCCAGGTGGCTGCTACTCGATCCAGTTCCTCTTGGGCTTTTTTGTAATCGTCCAGATTCTCAAGTATTTTATTGACATCGACTAGAGCAAATCTTTGAGCATAGGAATAGTTTGTACTTAAAATCAAAATAATGATAAAAGTGAGCTTACTTAATGACTTCATAGAATTTGTGTTGGTTTTTAATAATATTCAGACAATTTACTGAAGTTAAACTTCTCCTTGAATAACTCCTGGTTTAATGAGCATAACTTAAGTTTTATTGTGTTTGTTTCAGGTTCTTTCTATTTAACTGGGATTTAACGTGGAGTTAAGGTTTTAATAAGTACAACTTCTACTTCGTCATGTACTAATTTTAGCTCGCTTATAAACGGGAACCGTAGAACAGGGTTCTCCATACATAATACTCGAAGCATACGGTAAAAGATGATGGGTAACCCTCAGATATGCAGATGGCGGTACTGGTTTGTCACTACAACCTTTAATAACCAATTTAGAACCCTGAAATTGTTTCCAATCAAACTTATCTAAAATACGGTTAAAATACTGGATAAGTACTTGTTCCGAGCTACCAAAAAATAAATCTGCTGTCTGCCTTGAAGCGTGTGTTGAGATAAGCATATATGCCCATGTAGGAATTATTGCATCATTGGAACAAAAAACAGCAAGTATTTTTCCGGCATAACTTGACCAATTGTGATTTTGCATTGCCTCCCGGAAGTCTAATTCTTTTAAAATCAATTCCTTATACAGAAATGGTTTGATATCAAATTCAACTATCTCTTCGACAGGATAAAAATCTTCAAGTTTAATTGTTACCAAACCACTTGAAGCAACCCGATTAACCAATTCGCCTGCATTATTCATCTTTTGGTAGTTTATTTAAATTTTCATGGTCTTCTAATAAGGCAACCGTTTCTTCAATAGGCGCTGGCTCTCCAATTTCATTTTCGGGCATTGCCAAATCTTTAAGTTTGGGTAGGTCAGCAAGATTTTTTAATCCAAAATATTCCATAAACCTGTTACTTGTGCCCAACAGAATGGGTTTGCCTGGGCCCTCACTTCTACCGGTAATTTCAATCAACTCTTTTTCAAGCAATTTTTGTATCGAATGGTCGCTATTAACTCCCCTAATTTGCTCAACTTCAGATTTAGAAATAGGTTGTTTATAAGCAATTATGGCTAAACTTTCCATTGCTGCCCTGGATAATTTTTTCCTGTTATTAACTTTTATATATTCAGCAATCAATGGAAAAAAATCAGGTTTTGAAAGAAACTGAAAGCCTCCCGAAATTTCCTTTAACTCAATTCCGAAATCACTGGATTGATATCTTGATTCTATCAAATGAATGCAGTTTTCAATATCTTCAATGCCAATACTTATTGCATGGGTGTTTTCAAGGCAATATTTAATATCTGCAACAGAAATTGGCGTTGGAGCAGCAAATATTAAACTTTCTATAGCTGGTATAAAATTCGTAGTATTCATGATACAAAAGTAATTACTAAAACCATCAATCCTCTATAATAGTTGAGGATTTAAACTCAAAATAGTAAATTCCCTAATTGTTTATACCTGTAACTTAACATAAATTTTTATTTTATTATGGGAACTTGAAATTTTAATTTTTAAAAGCTTAATTAAAAATCTGTTTTAGAGCACAATTTCTAAAATCCTTCACATTGATTTTAGTTGGGATTTCCTGAATAAATAACTAAATAATATAATAGGTTGGAGATAAATTACAAAATCCAGAAGATTGACTGCGATATTTTCCTTTTAATAAATTGATCCGATGCTCCTTTTCCTCTGATAGCTTTCATTCAATATATTACAATCTTGTTTTATTTATTAATTTTGGTCTTTCGATTAGAATTGCCTTAATTATTTAGGTATATACAGAAATTAAGCACATAAAATTATTAAAACTATCCCTTGTCAAAAGCTCGTATAATATTTGTCTGTTCAGGTTGTGGAGCCAATGCACACAAATGGATTGGCCACTGTCCTTCATGCGGTGCCTGGAATAGCTATCAGGAAGAGATTCTTCATAAAAAGGAGGATTCTGAACACGGATGGAAAACTATTAAAGAGGACCACAAAAGTATAAAGTCAGTTAGACTAGATCAACTGGAGACTGGAAAATTACTTAGATTGGACACGCACGATAAAGAATTAAACAGAGCCCTTGGTGGTGGTTTAGTTAGGGGCTCTGTAACTTTATTGGCTGGTCAGCCGGGCATAGGAAAGTCCACATTGCTTCTTCAACTTGCTCTTCAAATAGGTCTTAATGCAGTCTTGTATGTTTCCGGTGAAGAAAGTGAGGAACAAATCAAAATTAGAGCAAATAGACTAAATCACAGTCAGGAAAGTTGCTATTTATTCTCAGAGACTAAGGTGGATATTATACTATCAGAATCTGCAAAACTTAAACCGGGACTTCTTATAGTTGATTCCATACAAACCTTAAGTTCGCCTCATCTTGATTCTGCCCCTGGGACAATTTCTCAAATTCGTGAATGCACTAATGAGCTTATTAGATATGCTAAAGAAACGGGTGTACCTGTCTTTTTAATAGGACATATAACCAAAGAAGGTGATATTGCTGGGCCTAAATTATTGGAACATATGGTGGATACTGTTTTACAATTTGAAGGCGAAAAACATAATTCCTACAGAATACTGCGTACTCTAAAAAACCGATTCGGTTCTACAGATGAATTAAGTCTCTATGAAATGGATAGCACAGGACTTAAACCTGTGGAAAACCCAAGTGAATTGCTTCTTTCCCAACACCAAGATAGATTAAGTGGTAGTGCTGTTGCTTGTACAATTGAAGGTTTAAGGCCAATTTTAATTGAAACCCAGGCATTGGTTGGCGCTGCGGTTTATGGAACGCCACAAAGGGTTGCCACAGGTTTTGACACAAGAAGACTTTCCATGTTGCTTGCTGTCCTTGAAAAAAGGTGTGGGTTTCATTTCGGAATTCAAGATGTTTTTATAAATCTTGCCGGGGGTATAAGAATTAGCGATCCTGCAATAGATCTTGCTGTAGTAGCCTCATTAATTTCATCCTTGGAAGACCATGCTTTGCACCGTCAAATATGTTTCGCAGGAGAAGTTGGTCTTTCCGGTGAAATTAGGGCTGTTTCAAGAGTAGAGGCTAGAATTCAAGAGGCTGAGCGTCTTGGATTTAAAGCCATTTGCATCTCTAAATATAACGGAAAAATTGATTTGTCAAGAAACGCAAAAATAAAAGTTCTACTTCTATCAACTGTCAATGAACTATATGAGAAAGTTTTTTCTAGTGGTTGATTGGATCATTGCGATTTTTTCTATTAACTATCCTAACATAACCATTATTTTTACCGTTTAATCATTTACATTTCAAATATGGAAAATTCTTTGCCCGCGTTATTAAAATCTTGGATCCCATACGAGCGTGAATGTGATTTTCCCATCCACAATTTACCCTTGGGTATTTTTAGTGTAAATGGAGGTCAAAAAAAAATATGCAGCATTATTGGAGATCAAATTATTGATCTTAGTGAAATTCCAGATATTACATCTAATTGTGGTATTCCAAAGTCAATTTTTTATAATGATTTTTTAAACCCTTTACTAACTCTAGGAAAAGATAAAGTAAGTCTCATTAGAAAAGAACTGTTAACAATTTTCTCTGAGAAAAATGATAAATCGAAAGAATCTTTAAGCTCAGCTTTAAGGCCTGTCAGCATGGTTAAACTCCATTTACCTGTAAAGGCGGGTGATTATACAGATTTCTACAGTAGCCGGGAACATGCTACCAATGTTGGAATGATGTTTAGGGATCCTGCAAATGCCCTATTACCAAATTGGCTTTATTTGCCAGTTGGATACCATGGCAGATCTTCATCCATTGTCGTTAGTGAAACTCCTATTAAAAGACCTCACGGACAAATAGTTTTAAGAGATGGGGAACCCCCTGTTTATAGTGCCAGTCGTCAACTTGACTTTGAACTGGAAATGGCTTTCGTAATTGGTAAAGGCAATGCATTGGGTGAACCAATTCCTATTGAAAAAGCAGAAGAACATATTCAAGGTTTATTACTTTTTAACGACTGGTCGGCAAGAGATATCCAAAAATGGGAGTATGTGCCTTTAGGGCCTTTTCTTGGGAAAAATTTTGCATCTACAGCTTCACCTTGGCTTGTTGACTTAGAAGCGTTAGAGAAATTTAGAGTTGCAGGCCCAGAACAAAATCCTGTCCCGCTAGACTATCTTAAACAGAGTGGAGCAAATAATTATAATATTCAATTAGAGGTTTGGTTGAATAATAATTTGGTTTCAAAATCGAATATGAAATATTTATATTGGAGTATTAAACAACAACTCGCACATCACACAGTTAATGGATGCAACATGCAAGTTGGAGATATTTGTGCTTCAGGAACTATTTCTGGTCCGGACCAAACATCCTTTGGTTCAATGCTTGAGTTGGCATGGAAAGGTACAAAACCAATACAATTAAAAGATGGTTCCAGTCGGGTCTTCCTTGAAGACGGGGATCGCATTGAGATGAAGGCATATGCCGAAAATGAGCATTACAGAATTGGTTTTGGTTCTTGTTCAGGAGTAATAACAGGAAATTAGATTACAATTAAATATGATTCATAAATTTTTGTATATCTTTTCTCTTCATTTTTGTTTACTAATTAATATTCAAAATTCAGAAGCTCAGGAAACTTTTTCTATTGTAGCCATTGATACTTTAACTGGAGAGATCGGATCCGCTGGGGCCTCATGTCTTGATCTTTTTGGTCTTCCATATGAAACCGATTTGATTGCTGATGTAGTTCCTGGTCGCGGAGCTATTAATACGCAATCATATTATATTGCCGCCAACCAGACAAATGCAAGAACAAGACTTCTTGCTGGTGATAACGCTCAACAAGTACTGGATTGGTTGTTCAACAATGATGTTGAAGACAACCCTTCCGTAAGACAATATGGTGTAGTAAGTATTAAAAATGGAAGAATACAGGCAGCTGCATTTACAGGCGAAAATTGCTTTGATTATAAAGGTCACCGCATTGGATCAAATTATTCCATTCAGGGAAATATATTACTGGGACCCGAAGTGCTAGATAAAATGGAAGATGAATTTATTCAAACCAAAGGTAACCTTGCGTGTAAACTAATGGCTTCATTACAGGGTGCTAACTTTTCGGGTGCTGACTCTCGTTGCAGCCCAAATGGAACTTCTTCTTTATTTGCTTTTCTAAAAGTATCAAAACCAAATGATGAATATACCAAACCCAGTATTAAAATTGGTGTAAAAACCAGAGCCAATAGTAAGATAGAACCCATAGATTCACTTCAAATAATATTTAACACTTTAAATTTAAATTGTTCTCCAAACTCTACTTCAAGCCCTGTTAAAAGTTTAAGTGATTTTCATATTTATCCAAATCCGCTTAAGGAAAGGTTTGTTATTAACTTTAACCAAAGTGAATTGAAGAATTTAGATATTAGCTTAAGAAACATTTTAGGTAATCAGATTTTATTTGACTGTGTAGTTAGTCCAAATATTGTTAATTGCCAAACTCAAAATGTTCTTCCCGGTATCTACTTTTTAACATTAAGCGATGGCAATTTTGTAAACACTTATAAATTAATTAAGAACTAACTGTGATCAATTAAAATTTTATTTAACATTTATGAACTGAATTAAGCAATAATCTTATTTATAAATAAACTAAATCATATCTTAAATAGAATTCTCAATTAAATTATTATTATAATTAAATACTATTTTAAAAATTTGCCTTTTTGTAATTTCTTTTTAAACAAGTTCAATATTTCAGAACAATACATTTTCAAATTTCTAAAATATAGATACTTAAAAAAAGTCTTTTGGGTACCACAACTCTCTAACTTAAAGGGTCTATTTAAAAAGAACTAATTTTATGATGTACCGTGCCTTTTTATTATTGTTTGTATTTTCCCTTACATTTTCATGCAAAAACGACTTAAGCGAAAAAAAAGTATTAGATAAACAAACTTTACATGCAGTAAAGAATTCTACTATTCCGGAATTTTGGAATGATCCCCATATTTTTGAATATGGACGAGAAAAGTCAAGAACAGATTTTTTCCCTTACGAATCTGAAATCAAATCAATATCTGATATACCGGTAAACAGCAAATATCAGAAAACATTAAATGGTTTTTGGAGATACCAATATTATCCCGGTCCTGATTACGTACCTGCGGAGATTGAAAAATCAGAGTCCTCAAATACTTGGTTGGAAATGAGTTTTCCGGCTTGTATAGAATTAAAAGGATTTGGTAAACCTATTTTCAAATACTTTGACCTTCCATTTAAAGCCAATTACCCAAACGTACCCAGAGATAGCAATTCAGTAATGGTTCTAAAAAGAAATATAGACATTCCTGATGACTGGAAGAGCAGAGATATTTTTGCACTTTTTGAAGGAATAAGTTCAGCATATTTCCTATATGTCAATGGGCAATTGGTCGGATACAATGAAGATTCAAAAGCTATGTCTGAATTCCTCCTAAATCCATATTTGAAAGAAAATCAAAATCAATTAACTTTGGTTCTTTACAGATGGAGTGATGCGTCCTATTTTGAATCATCAAATAAATGGCATTTAACTGGTATAAACAGAGATGCATATTTAATTTCCCGACCAAAATTTAGAATAAGAGATTTTTATGCTAAAACGAATTTTCAAGGAAATTCAGCCTCAATTAATTTGGAATTAAACCTCCAAAACAACACTTCGCAAGTAATTAATAATCATAATTTACAAATTAAAATATTTAAAGATAGTAGTCAGGAAATTTTTGAAAAAAACATTTCTCTAAATGGACTCAAGACAAAGGATATTTTGAAAATTGTGAATGGGTCAATTTCCAATATACAGCCATGGTCAGATGAAATACCAAAACTATATGATCTTCGAATAATCCTTAGCGATTCATCAGGAAATTGTCTTGAAGCAATTCAATACAAAATTGGTTTTAACTCAATTCAATTCCATAATGGTGTAATGTTAGTGAATAACCAAAAAATAAAAATTAAAGGGGTGAGTTGTCATGAATTTCACCCGCTTAAAGGGGTGATTTTGGATGTACCATGGATGGAAAATGATGCCGATGTCCTCAAATTATATAATATAAATGCAGTAAGAAATAATCATTATCCTTTTCCGTCTAGTTGGTACAAAACTATGCAGAAATTTGGTCTCTTTGTATTAGATGAAAGTAACCTTACCACATCTGTCTTTTCTAATCAAAATATTTCTTTTCCAGATGATTCTATTTGTTCAGCCATCTACCTTCAAAGGGTGCAAAATATGTTTGAAAGAAATAAAAACTATTGTAACATTATTTGTTGGTCTCTTGGTTATCAATTGAATCAAGGCGCTTCAATTATGAAAGCATACAAATGGATCAAAACAAAGGATAGTAAAAGACCTGCTTCATGGATTTCTTCTAACCAATCTTATGGAGATTTGGTACTTAATTGTGGGGAAAGTTTGGGTCCTCAAAAAAGCAAACCTACTATTCTCTATAAAATGAGTACCAACAAAGGAAATGGTTTAGGTGGTTTTAGTGAATGTTGGGATGAAGTCAAAAAGAATGAAAATATCGTTGGCGGATTTATTGAAGATTTTACAGACCAAACCTTTTATATGAAAAATAAAAGTGGGAAACTTTTCTTTGCATATGGCGGTGCTTTTGGTGAAACACAGTCTGATTCTTTCCTTTGTGTCAGTGGAATAATGACTTCAAATAAAACACCTAAACCTTCTGCCAAAGTTGTGAGTACTGTTTTTAATTGGTTTGAAACCAAAGCTATTGATATTAATAATGGTCAATTTGAAATTTACAATTACCATAAATTTATCAAGGATACTGCATTTAATTATTTTTGGAACATTTCTGAAAATGGTGATATAATAAAAGAAGGAAAAATTGCAAATTTTCATCTTTTGCCTGGTGCTCATAAACTGGTAAAAATTGATTATGGCCCCTTCGATAGAAAACCTGGAAAAGAATACACTATAAATATTACAATTAATAAAACTAGCAAGTTTAAGGGTATGTTTAGGTTTCAACTTATGGCAGTTGACCAATTTATTTTCCCTAGAGGAAAAGTTCCAGAATTAGATCTTAACAGCTATGACAAAATGAAAATAAGTACAGATTCTAAATTACATTTTGTTCAGAACAATGTATATCAATTTACAATTGATAGAAAAAATGGAAATATTTCTTCTCTTAAAATGAAAGGAATCGAAATGTTAAAGTCTCCAATTAGGCTAATATTTAGTAGAGCACCAATTGATAATGACATTTACTCTGGTAAAAGAGCTGACCTTTTATCGTGGTGGAAAATATCGGATCAAATTATACTTGAATCTGAAAATATTAAAGCACTAAACGATAAGGTCATTAAATTTTCATATTCTGCTACAATAATCAATAAAAATGACATCAGTCTTCAAGCTGAATATTTGATTTATGCTAGCGGTGATATTGCTCTAAAGATGGAAATAATCAAAAAATCTGACACAGCCAGCATTCCTCCAAGGATTGGTTGGATATTTGATATCCCCAGCTCATTTGGTTCAGCAAAATGGTATGGCAGAGGGCCTTATGATTCATATCAGGATCGTAAAGTTGGGATGTTAATAGGAAATTTTAAAAGTACTGTTACAGAGTTTAATGTTCCTCAGGTTAGACCACAGGAAATGGCAAATAAATCTGATGTAAGGTGGTTGAGTCTTAGTACTTATGAAGGCTTACAATTCTTAGCGTCTGGCAAAGAGCCAATTGAAGCAAATGTTTTGCCTTTCAGATATGAGAAATTATTTGGTGAATACAAATATGGTACAGATTTGTCCATTGATCCTAGTAATTGCATCATTGTTGGTTCGGCGCAGCCACCCCTTGGAGATGGGATTAAAAATGTAAAAAACTTAAAACAAACAGTTAATACAAATGTCAGAATCAAATTTTGTGAATCTAAATCAACAAATTCTGAAGATATTTTCAATTATAGTCTTCCAGAATAACTTATACTAATTTTACTTACCATAAGTTTTTATATACAAAATTTACAATAATATCTTTTTATATTTGCATAATAATAGAGTCTTTTAAATTGTATATATTAATTCGGACTCGAAGTTTTATAAATTATACATATGTCTAATAATTTTATTAAAATCATTGTTGCTGTCGGTGTTTTACTATTGATGTATCTATTGGCTTGTTTTGTTTCTCCATCATCAATGTCCCAAACTAATGAAATTAAGATCAATTGCTCAAAAGGCTTAATGTATGTAATGATAAACGACATTAAAGAATGGCCAAATTGGATTAGTTGGAAAAAAGAAGATTCAAATCTTAGTTTTTCAATGGGTGGTCGACAAGTAAATATTGGCGCTAATTTTACATTCGAAGGTAAATCTTTCGGTAAAGGTATTGTAGAAGTTCAGGAATCGCACAAAGACTCTCTACTTGCATCTTACATTACCAATAGTAATTGGCCGGGAAAAGTGTCTACAACCTGGCAAATCATCCCGGAAACCCGAACTTCAGTTTTATTAATCAGCCGTAATAGGTTGCTAACTAAAGTACCTTTTTTTAAAAGGCCCTTTTACTGGTCATTTGAAAAAGAATATGCAAACTTGCATCAAAATGATTTGAATAACTTAAAGAATTACATTGAGGGAATGATTAATACCCAATTTGGTATTAAACCTTCATCCTTTAAAAAACAAGGTTATTTTGGTATGAAAGCTCCAATTTATAATGCTAACATCCCAAAATTTTATGCCGAGTCATACCCAAAAATATATAAAGCTCTTGATTCACTCGGCATAACACCAAGTGGTCCACCAGTCGGACTGATTTACGATTGGGAAGGTTCTTCAAACTATGTTTACATAATGGCAGCACTTCCTGTGGGTCGCGTCGTACGACCTCCACTTGGATTTGACTATGAAGAAGTCCCTGATATACCTTGTTTGAAATTAGAGCATTTTGGATCTTACAAAACGCTTAAGCATGCACATTCAAAACTGGATTACATTATGAGCTCTTCAAATTTTGTATTGTTTTCCCCGATTATTGAAGAGTATGTAACTAGTCCTTCACAGGAGCCGGATACTTCCAAATGGTTGACTAATATTTACTATCTTCTTGATAATACCGGTTCATATTCTAAAACACTTCAGAAAAAGAAGACAATAGAAGAAATGATTCAAGAAGAAGAAGAAATTAGAAAAAAGAAATTGGAAAGAGAAAATCAATAGATATTAAAAAACTCAAACTCTTACTTATATGCTGGGCGTATTTAATTTCGGTTAAATCGCAAAGCTATTCATTTAACCCAATGATTAGCAATAATATAAATACCTATAACTTTATTGAGGAAGATGATTTCATATATGGGAAATTCCAACCAGATGATCATCCACAATTTGTCAAAATAGACAATTTCTATTGTGACAAGAATTCATATATGCTGCAAGAAGCCTACGATGCTTTTGTCTCAATGGCAGAAGCAGCTAAAGCCGATTCCATTGAACTAAAAATTATTTCAGCTACTAGAAATTTTGAATACCAAAAAGAAATTTGGGAGAAAAAATGGGTTGGTGAAACTTTAGTTGATCATATGAAATTGAATAAAAGCCATAAAAATCCAATAGAAAGGGCTCGTAAGATACTTGAATATACTGCGCCTCCCGGTTTTACCAGACACCATTGGGGTACTGATATTGATATTAATTCTGTTGAAGAAGAATACTTCAATACTACAGAAGGAGCCAAAGTATATGCGTGGCTTAAAAATAATGCACCCAAATTTGGATTTTGCCAAATATATACTGAACAAGATTCCTTAAGACCATCAGGTTTTAAAGAAGAAAAATGGCACTGGTCTTACATAAAAATAGCCCATAGGATATGGATTAACCAAATGGACCGTTATTCGGAAAATAACCTTTGCAACTTCAAAGGTTATCAGTCTGTGAGAAAATTAAATTTTGCCAAAGAATATCTCAGTTCAATTAATACTTGTCACTAGATGTCATTTAAAGAATCCAATATGCTATTACTAGGAACTAAAATGCCAAAGTTTTCCCTAGTAAATGTTCAAAATAAGGAAATAATATCTATTGACGAAGGGGAGAGTTTCAATGGTATTTTAATAATGTTTATTTGTAATCATTGCCCGTTCGTGATTCACGTGTTGCCCGAAATTGTAAGAATAGCAGGAGACTATATACAAAAGGGAATAAAAATTATTGCCATCAGTTCAAATGATATAAAAAATTACCCAGATGACAGTCCGGATAAAATGAAAGATCTTGCGCTAGAATGGAAATTTAAATTCCCCTATTGTTACGATGAAGACCAATCAGTAGCTAAGGCATTTGATGCCGCCTGCACTCCTGATTTTTATCTGTTTGACAAGTATTCCCTTTTAGCTTATAGGGGAAGAATGGATGAGTCAAGACCTGGAAATAATATTCCTCTTACTGGAAATGATCTTCGATCAGCAATTGATCAAATTTTAATTGGTGAAAAGCCTTCTGGCAATCAATATCCAAGTGCTGGTTGTAACATCAAGTGGAAAAAATAAATTCACTTCATCAGTTTTTGAAAATTGTGCATCTTCATTAAAGGATGTCTGCCAAATTTTTTAATAAAATAATTCTTGATTTTTATTCTTGAATAATTTCATCTGTTTGTCGAATGTCATCACAATCAACCTTCGTTCATCAAATAGGAAGAAGTATACAAGTTCAAGCACAATAACAAGACTATCAATTTACTAATAGAGGATTCCGTTTGAATCAACAAGTAAAGGACTCATACCAAAATTGTTGATTAACCACATTAGCGATTAATTCAGGAGAAATTGTACAGTCAAACCTCCATTAATCCTTACGCTTTTGTAAGAATTTTGAACATATGGAATGGATTTGGAATAATCAACAAAGAGTCTCAAGTTCAAACTTTTGTTTACATTATATTGAACGGAAGGGGTGAAATTTATCTGTTTTGACCCTTCAAATGCCTGGGCTTCTATATTTTCATCCAACCGAAATAGTTTCGAAATGTTATCCCTGATTCCAAAATCAACACTTATTACCAAGTCATTACCTTTTGGTTTGTTTGCAGTTGCTTCTTTTGGATCTTCCCCCTTCTTCTTCTTTTTGGTTGCCTTTTTCTGCATTTTTTTAACGCCGGGAATAAAAGATAAATACACATTCTTTATAACATAGCCAGCCTTAAAAGTATAATTTGTTGAGTTTCTTTCTTCAAGCTGACCCTCTATTCCATTTTTTAATTGAAGATTTCTGGTCTTGTTCAAATCAAAGCCCAATTCAATTCCATTTTTTGTCTTGACATTTATGCCTATCAAAGGACCAAAGGATTCATTTATGGATATTTCAGGAATTTCATATTGAGCATAATAGGATGCAATTATTGTATCACCCTTCCTTCGTATTGGAACCTCGAGAACATTTTCTCTGTAATCCAGATTTGTCCTATAATTATTCATGGTAAGTGTGTTCTTATATGCATGTCTAATGGAGAAATCTTGAAAAATATTTTTCATTCCTTCCAATCTTGATAAACCTGAATAGTTTATCTGCCAATTTGGTAAAGGGATTGTTTTAAAAATATCAAGATTAGATTTTTCAGGATTAGCATGACTATATGTGGCGAGAAAAGCTGGTAAAACTACATCTTGATGATCTCCTAAAAAACCATCTATATAATCTGGATTCACTGTACTTCGTTGTGTTATTCCATATTGTTCTCCCACTCGTCGGGACATGGTTTTTCGCATCTCAGAAAAACTATTGAACAATTTGTTAATATCTTTGGTGAACATCGATTGAAAGGAGACATAAGATATTGTAAACTGCCCATTCTCAAATGGAGTAAAATGTTGGAAAGCCAATTGATTTGGTGATCCTAAAACAGAATCAAATTTAAAAGTTTCAGTATAATCTCTTGTGAAATTTCTATCAATGTTCACATCTATATTAAAATTTTTAAATAGCTCCAATCTGACTTTTGCTCCTGCTGTAGTTGCGTGCCTCTGAATCATTTCTCTATTGAAATATTTATTATCGGTTATCCAACCCTTACTTGCAATTTGATCAAGATAGCCCCCTGGCTTCAAATCAGGCTTAAAACCAGAAACGAATTTCCAACCCGGAGCAACAAAGCCTTTATCCATTCCTAATAGTTCAGGTGATTGCATAAAACCCGGGATGATGGTTGAGTTATTCTCAGAATAATTGAATTGAATTCTTCTAACGGACATTAATGGTCTGATAAGTATTTTCTCCGCTAACGTAGGAATCCTGCTTGTATTTCTTTCTGATTCCTTAGCCTTCTTCTTTAACTCATTTTTACTTCCTTCTTCCAGGCTTTTAGGTTTCGGAACTTTTGAAGGAGTCGGTTTCTTTTTCCCACCAGGTGTGTTCTCTCCATTTATTCCTCTTAGGTATTTTGATTTATTATAAAGAGAAACCAAGTTAAATTCACCACTTAATGAAATGGTTTGAGAATTAGAAATTACACTTCCCAATGTATCTATAGTTCTTATTGATCCTGAAGCCCAATTAAATGTAGAATTATATTGTCCTCTTACTTGAATCCAATCCAATATTGGAATTAATCTTGTCGGAAGTGCATAACTTAAACCAAGGCTATGTTTATAATCTCTTGTTCTTCCAAAATTTCCCAAATTCTTATATAAAAATGGTTTTTTTTCTGCTCTGGAAACTAATTCGTTACTCAAAGGATCAACATAAGATTGCCTGAGTGGGTTATAAGTAATTTCGTCTACTGTTGCTTCATTCTGAGCACTGAAATTCAATTTAATAGATCGAGTCAGATCCCAATTAAGATTATAATCTCTTAACCAGATAAACTTAACATTCTCCCAAGTTGCATATTGAGGAGCAGCAAATCTATAAATCCTATTTGAATATCTTCTGTCAAGGTTATTCCTAAGAGCAAATGAATTTGGTACCAAATTAAAATTAATATCCGAAATAAATTTAAGGTTCTTATTCGTTACAATCTTCTTAAAAGGCTCTATGTATTTAGGTGTCAGACTAAAATTATAATCTATTCCTCCCCTTTTTATATTTTCTTTATCCTCAGCTACAATTGGATTTCTTTTTAATGTAGTTGATTGTCCATAAGACAAACTAAAATTTTCAATATTCCAAGGTTTTGGTTTTGCCCCACCGGCTCTGTTTTTACGTACATTATTAAATGCAAATCCGGTTACACGTGTATAGTCAACTGCCCTCTCTTTAATTGAATCTCTTTGTTGTTTATTTAAAGCTTGATCGAACTTGTCTTCTAATTTAACATCAAGATCATTTGGATCAAACTCGGGAGTTTTTGTGCCTTGTGAATATTGTGCACTAAATGGAATCACAACATTGGCATTTTTAGGTAAAAACTTACCCAGTTCCAAAGTTGTCGTTGCATCATATTGCTGAATTTTTTCGAGAGAACGTTCTGCCAATCGTTGATCTATACCTCCCCAGGCCAATGAAGTATAACTACCAGCAAGACTCAAGTTACCTAAGTCAGCAAGTTGTACCTCACCTCTTGCCAACGCAGCAAACCCTCCTCTATTTTCTAATCCAGTTAAGCGCAACTCATTAACCCAAACTTCATAATCTGAAATAAGTGTGTCTGTATTATTTCGAAATCCAATTTGTATTCCTCGAACCAATCCAATGTTTGGATTACCTACAATTTTTATCGTATTCTGAGGTTTATCAGGATCTGGCATTGAAAATACGGTACTGTATGGAATGTTATTAAGATTTCTTTTATTTTTTAAATCAATTAATGCTTGTAAAGGAAAATCAAATTCATTCTCTTTAAGCCAAATAGTATCTTGGTCCTTAATAAAACTAATGTTGCCTTGTGGTGAAATTCGTGCTGGTATTTCATATTCATAATAGTTTTGAGTAAAATCTTTACCCAATCTAATAAATACGGAAACATCCCCTTTTGCAAATTCATAGAACTTTCTGTATGGCAAAACATTTTAAGTCTCTTATACCGCCTGATGTCAAGATCTATAACTCTGAAAACTGATTGTTCACATCTTGGAGGAAATATTTCCTTTCTTAATAAAAGGCTTGTTTCATTTTGAAATAAATCAGCAAACTGAGTACTAAAAAAACGCTCTCGTTGAATTCCTTTTGGTAAGACATAATTGAAAGGTCTCTTTGAAGAGTTCTCTTCAATATCTATTTTATCTAATATTAGTGGCTTTTCAGGTATATCATTTGTACAGGCTTTGTCAAAATTTCTTCTCCAGGTATTTCTACCTAATTGAAACTTTATCAACCGGAAAGTAATTTGCTCGTCAAAGCCTGTCATCAATAATCTCATAGATTGGATTGATCTGTAATCACTTATTTGGCCAGCTTTGTAATTCCACCTTGTAATAGGAATTCTAAACCTATACCAAGTTTCATTTCCAGAAGGTTTAGAAACAATTACAGAATCTGTAATAAAAGGATTGCGTCCCAAACTATTATTCACATTATTGATTGGAACTTCATAACTATAATATGATTCAATTTCATTCAGTGACTTATCAAAGTTAAGGTCCTCCATATCCGGAGTTGCCGTATATGCAGTGGATTGTTGGTTTCCTAAATCAATTTGTGAATTGCCTTCAGGCATATTAAACCTTTTATATTTTTCCAGTACAGTTGTTCCATTTGGAAAGGAATTATCCCTATAGGAAAGATAGTCATCGTTTGATGGATCTCGTTGAATTTGGTTAAAAGCCTGAGGGTCCAGAAAATTCCTCATTCTTTCAAGGTAATCATTAAAATGACTACGCTCTGTTTGTGTTTGAGTTGAATTTATACTATTCAATCCGTCCAAACCTAAGTCTTGGGTTTCTCTGTCTCTGACTTCAAAAGTATTAGTTACCGGAGGTTTTCTACTGATTTTGCCAAAAATACTATTATCCGTTGGTAGATTTAAATTTGGGGTTGGCAATCCGTGTTCAAATTGTTGTTTACCATCCTTTAAAATGTCTTCCGAAAAAGTCCCTAATTGAAAAAATAGCTTGCCACTGTTTGAAATCTTACTTCCATTGGCTTTTGGCAAAAATGGATTTAACAACCAAAAATCTATATACTCAACATTGGCCAATTCAAAATCATTGGTATTCAGTTTAGACATTATCCCTGCCCACCTGGTTTCTGGTTGTTTTAATGTATTATCTGAATTTAACCCTTTTGTCGTATAGGTAGAATCTCCACTTCTAATTCCCTCGGGAAGTTCATAATTATAAGGACCTTTTTCATAAGGATAATATGTAAGGTCAAATGTTAGTTCAGTGGCAAATCCAACTGGTCGCTGTCGCTGAGGAAAAATCTCAAGCTCATCCACCAGTCTGGAATAGGTAGATGCTGCATCTGGGGCCCCAACTCTTGCAAAATCATCAATTCTATACCATGATAAGAGTGCTCTATTTGAACTTGTATAAAAGTTATTATATACATTATTTCCACCAAGGTTTCCGTCTACTTGGTTTGATGTTGGTGGCGTTGCAAGAATCCACTGAGTGGTATTAAAATACAAGCCAATACCAGTCGAACTTCCTTCAAAATCATCTATATATACAACGCCTCCATCACTTCCATCCTGATTAATTGCTCTTGAATAACCAGGCTGGAGTAAAGCAGCTTCCCCCTGCAGTGACCATCTGGATGGATCCTTAGTACTATAAAGTGGAAGTTTATCTAATGTCCTGGTTATCCAGGGTGCCGGTTTAGTTATTCCAAAGTCAAGGCCATATATATTGTTATTTATTGGATCCTCACCTAAATTTACTTTTTGGGTGAAAGGTCTTTCAAATAATTTCATAAATGTAGTCCCCACATATACATCTTTGCTTTTTGAGTATTCAGCTCTGAAACCAAGCATGGTTCTGGTATTGAAATTGAAAAGTGCATTATTTTCAAAATCCACACTAATATTGGTATTTGACTGTAATAAAGATTCATTGAGAATGGTCACTTTTCCCAAACTTCGGTCAACAGTATAATCAATTCCTTCAGTCAAAACTAATGATCCAGCACGTACAATTATCTTAGCATTTGGGTCAGACCCAAAAGTATTAAGAGGAATTTCATTTGATTTCCCGGCACGATAACTTCCTCTTAGAATAAATTGGTTGGATTGTAAATTTTGACGTGCTGATGTTACAGAGGTGTCATAAAGTTGTGGATAGGCATACTTTTTATATATGGCTTCTATCTTCACTGGATCGTTTTTTAGAAACTCAAGCTTTGATAATAAGTTTTTAAAAGACAATCCAAAGGGCTCTAAAACTGGAAAAATAACACTTCCGCTGCTGGGAATTATAGTTTGACCGTTAACCCAATCAAATATTCCATCGGGTTGAGGGTCATTTGTCCTGTTTAAATTATCAAGTTGAAAGAGGTTTAATAACGGATATCCATCTATTTCTTCAATAAATCTTCTTTGAGCTCCGTCTTGAGATTCATAAAAAATGTCAAACTTAAAATCTTCCTGATTCAAATTAAAGCCCCCAATAGGGTAAACATTTTTCATCATCAGATCAAAAGACGGAAGGAAGGTAACTTGGTTGGATGATTTTAACATCTTCACAAACATCACCTTATAGTTAAGCGAATCTGACTTTACTTCAGCTGAAAATTCCCCAACTTTAAGTTGAGTTTGAGTCCTTGGGTCCATATCCTTTCCATTATAGGTATAATGATAAGCGACAGCAAGAACTTGATTTGGTCGTGGTCGTACTCTAAGGGAAATAAATCCCAAATCAGGATTAAATGTAAATTCATTTGGGGTTAGTCTTTTTGCCCTAATTTTTTCAAAATCCCGACCTTGTAAAAGGTTAAGACCATTTGGATCAGAGAGTACTCTTACCACTTCATTCAAATCTCTGGACCCCTGAAGGGCAAGTATTTGTTGTAACAGTTGATTTGAAGTATTGGAGGGCAATGGTTTTCCATGAAGGTCTCTGGGAACCGCTTTTCCGGGAAGAAATTTAGATTGTTGACTAGCCGACATATCAAAAGGTAATCCATCCGGAGTACCTAGGTCAGCTAAGGCAATTATATCCCTAACGTTAGTTTCCCTAGAATTCTGGCCATCTTCGGTTAACCAAACTTCAATGTCCTTAATCCTGAATTGACTATTGACCTCAGGAAGATTGGAAAGAGATACTTCATAATTTTCTCGGTTATAGTGACTCAGAAAGAAGTGTCTGTTTTCGTCATAATTATCCGGTCTGATCTGAAAATCCTGAACAACTCCGCCCCCTTTGGTTTTGATATTCTCTTGTCTTGACCTTTGCTGTGATACTAAGCCCGTCAATCGCAGATGACCAAACTGCCAATCCGTTTTGAATCCAAACAAATTTTGACTTCCTTTAATCAAGGTGGATCTTAAAGGTAAACTGACATTTCCTGCTTCAATTTTTTTGATTATGTCATCCTCTGAAAATTTCTCACTATCGTACTCAAGCTTTAGCTTATTTTCAAAATCAAAAGAAGATTGGGTATTATAATTGGTATTCAATTTTAGCTTATCACCAATGTTTCCTGCAACTTCCATTTGAATATCCATATCAAAATCAGGCCCGGCCTGCCATCTTTGTCGGATTGGAATATTGGGGATATCGGTAAAATTATAAAAACCACCTACTGTCATGTCTATATTACCCCTTGGCTCTATCTGAATTCCCAAACCTCCAAACAACCGATCAACCAAATTCCTCTTAATATCTATCTTGCTAACTGGATCTACAAGTCCACTCAGATTCCTTTTGCCTGAGCTAATTCCTGCAAGAGACTTCATGTATTCTTTGTCTTGTTGCTTGGATTTGAATGCCATATATTGGTCAAAACTCATGTAAGTAGATGGCCTGTAATAATCATTCCCTACTTTTTCTGTGACACGATATTGACCTGTCACCGGATCATATTCAATAGTTTGGTCTATTACTTTAGGGTCCTTTAGATCAAATGGGTTTTTTGCGTCTGGATCGGTAAAACTGCCTGTTCTGTCTTTAAACGGAATAGTATCGGAATAAGGCTTATTATTCATCTGTATCGGTTCTGGAAGCTCCTTGCCTCCTGCTAATAGCACCCTTTCAGATAAAATCCATATAAATAAAACTAAAAAAAAACTTCTCATATTCTGGAACAAAAAACTCCCGACTTTTTAAAAAGGAATAATTAGAACGATATTTTTGCGCAAAAGGTATATTTTATAAGCTTTTATGATAAATTTTTTAAAGCTTCCTTTATCATATTTTCTAAACTCATACCTTCGGATACAGGCGCAGGAATCCGGTTCAATGCCTGTTCAATTTGGGGCCTCCCAAATCCAAGGGCTAATAATGCGGATTGAGCTTCTTTTCTGAGATTGTAAGTCGAAATAAATGAAGATCCCAAGTCATGGACTGAATCTTTGGTCAATTTATCTTTTAAATCAATAATTATTCTTTGAGCAGTTTTGGGACCTATCCCTTTGACCCTCTTAAATGTTGTGTCGTCACCACTAATTATTGCAGTCCTAAGTGCCAAAGTATCTAGCGAAGAAAGAATGAGTCTTGCAGTATTGGGTCCTACGCCATTTACAGAAATCAAGTGCACAAAAAGAGATCTTTCATCATCTTTATAAAAACCATACAAACTCTGGCCATCTTCTTTGTAATGGGCATAAGTAAGTATTTTCAATTCCTTTAAGCCATTTATCTGGCTGAAGGTACTCAGACTAATAAAAATCTGATAACCCACTCCGCCGGCTTCTACTACAACATGAGTTGGAGCACATTCTGTAACAATACCCTTTATATATGCTATCATAGAGCACAAAATTACAAAATTAATATTAAATTATTTTTTAATGCGTAATTGTAGAACTTTTGTTTGTTATAACGAGCCAAATCTTTTTATAGATTTCTGTATTCACAAAAATATTTTGACCGATAATTAATTAGTTTTACGCCTTCAAACGTTAAACAGAACATGCAGTTCTTATTTCCCGGATTTCTTTGGGTCTTGAGCCTTTTGGCTCTTCCTGTCGTTATTCATCTTTTTTATTTCAAACGGTATAAAAAGGTACTATTTACCAATGTCCGGTTCTTGAAAGAACTGGTCGAAGAAACCTCTAGTCGAAATAAGTTAAAAAATCTGTTAATCCTATTATCGAGACTATTGGCTTTATCGGCGCTAATCTTGGCCTTTGCACAACCATATTTTCCTAAAGGAAATAAGGAAAATACCCAATTGAATGCGGTCAGTATCTTTATAGACAACAGCCATTCCATGAGTGCCGAATCAGAGCAGGGTTCTTTGTTTTCACAAGCAAAGAGAAGAGCTGTTGAAATTATAAATGGCTATACTGAATACGATAAATTTCAAATCCTGAGTCACGATTTAAGTGGCAAACAGCTTAGGCTACTTTCAAAAAGTGATGCCATCTCTGCAATCCAGGAAATCGATGAGGGACCTGTGGTTAATCTAATGAGTAAGATTCTTAAAAAACAAAGTCAAACTTTGTCAGGAGTAGAGGGTTTTAAAAAGGAATCCTATATAATATCCGATTTCCAAAAATCAATAATAGACATTACTTCAGAACAAATTGATTCCACCGTAAACTACCATTTGGTTCCACTGCAAAGAATTAGTGAAAACAATTTAAGTCTTGATAGTGCTTATTTTATTTCACCTGTCATCATACCAGATCAAATAAATTTATTAGTTTTTAGCCTAACTAATCATGGAAATAATCCTATTCAAAATGTCCGTGTTAGCTATTTGTTGAACGGTCAAGAATTTCCTCATACCAGTTTAAATTTAAATGCTCAACAAACCATATCTGACACCTTAAAAGTCTATGTAGATACTTCCCCATATCAAAAACTCATTTTAAAAATCAAGGACTACCCAATCCTTTTTGATGATGAATACCATGCTGCTTTTCGAGTGGATCAGGAAATTAAAGTTTTGGTAATTTATGACAATATTTTACCCCAGTCTATGCTCAATGCCCTAGCAGCTATACCCCATTTTAAACCAATGCTGGTAAGTTCTAGTTCAATAGATTATAGTAAGTTTAGTGACTTCAGGTTGATTGTGTTATGTGATTTAAATGAAATTTCATCAGGATTTACGAAGGAATTGTATAAAGCCTCTTCAGATGGGACAAACATCATCATTTTTCCAAAACCTGAAGCAGAACCTCAAGCTTATCAAAGTTTAGAAAATCAATTTGGTCTATCATCCTTTAAGAACTTTGACAAAACAAGAAAAGAAGTCGGTTCAATTAATCTTGAAAGTGAATTGTTTTCAGATGTATTCACCAATCCTAAGGCTAACCTTAAACTACCTTTCACCCAAGGCCAATATACTTTGAGTAATGGTTTATCCTCTGAAACCATTCTTAGTTATCGTGACGGTTCCCCATTTTTAATGAAATCAAGAGCAAACAATGGGTATATATACACAGTTGCCTCTCCAATTGCTGAAGATTACAATAATTTGATAAAAAGCCCGGAAATTTTACTTCCTTTTCTTTTCAAAGCAGCAATAAGTGGAAATGCAAGAATAAAATTAGCTTACACTATTGGTATAGATGATGTAATTTTGTTGCCCAAGTCTAAGGAATTTCCAAATCCTGAGAAAGGATTTTCACTTTCGGGTCCGGAAGAATTCATTCCCTCTATAAGAGTAGCTGGAAATCAGTGGGCTTATGAACTATACGACCAAATAAAAAAGCCTGGTATTTATGAAGTTAAAAACCAAGATCAAGTTATCGATCTTATCGCTTTTAATGAAAATAGATTAGAATCAAATATGGAAAGGATTTCTGATGATATACTAAATGAATATTTTGGTATAAATGCGGAGATAATCAACGAAAAAAGTATAACAGATTTAGGTATAGTCATTAAAGAATCCAAAAGCAAAAAATCTCTTTGGTGGATTTTGGTACTAGGGAGTATTTTATTCTTAATTTTGGAAAGCCTGCTGATCAGACTTTGGAAGAATACATGAATATGAATTGTTTATTAAAAAACGTCAAAATTATTGAACCTGGTCATAAATTACACCATAAAGTTCGTGATATCTGGATCAAAGATGGGTTGATTTTTAAAATTGCCACTTCTATTGACACCCCAAGAAATGTTAAAATCTTCAATCAACCTGATTCATGCATTTCTCCCGGATGGGTCGATGTAGGATGTTATACAGGAGAACCAGGTTTTGAAGAAAGAGAGACCCTTTTAAATATAAATGAAGCTGCAAGTTCAGGAGGATATACTGCCATTTGTTGTATGCCAAACACAAAGCCAGCATTACATTCAAAATCGGAAATCCATTTTATTCAAAGCAGATCAAAGGATTTGAATATAGATATTCACCCAATAGGCGCGATTAGTAAAAATACCCAATCTCTTGAAATGGCTGAAATTCTCCAAATGCACGAAGCTGGCGCTGTTGCATTTTCTGATGGTGGCAGCGGAATCCAAAAAACTGGTCTTTTACTAAGGTCGCTAGAATACATTAAGAACATACCTGAGAGTATAATTCTCAATTCTTCCTATGAACAGGAATTGGGTGGTTCTGGACAAATGCATGAAGGGGAATCGAGTACATATCTTGGGCTTAAAGGGATTCCATCATTAGCCGAAATAACTGCTGTACTTAGAGATTTGGAAATATTAAAATATTCTGAATCCAGATTAATGATTCACAAAATTTCTACCTCCGAAGCTGTTAACCTTTTAAGATCTGCAAAGAAAAAACAGTCCGGACTTTTTAGTTCTGTTTCTATTTTTAATTTGGTGTTTGAAGATTCTGATTTAATATCCTTTTCTCAAAATTTGAAGCTAATGCCCCCGATTAGATCCAGGAAAGATAGATTAGATCTAATTAAAGGCTTGCAAGATAGCACAATCGATATTATTGTCAGTGACCATTCACCGATGAATCCTGAGAAAAAAGATCTTGAATTTCAAGCTGCCGCCTTTGGCGCTATTTCGCTAGAAACTTCTTTTGCTTTAAGCCAAACATTTATTTCAGATGAAATAAATCCTGATTTGTGGGTGGAAAAAGCATCTATAAATCCAAGAAAAATATTCAATTTAACTGATGCCAGTATTAAAGTGGGTAATATAGCTAACATTACTTGGTTTAATCCCACTAAAAGTTGGAATTATTCTTTGGAAAATATAAAATCAGTTTCTAAAAATAGTCCTTGTATTTCTAAAACCCTACGGGGTAAGGTGTTAGGAACTTTCTATAAAAAAATATATATCAATTAAATTTTTTGAAAATGGAAAAACACACTATTGCTATTCGGTATGGACTAATTTGGTCCGCAGTTTATGTAGTATTAACCCTAGTTTTATATTTGTTTGACCATAATATGATTCAAAACTTTGGGGTTGGTATTGTTTTGTTTTTAATTGGTATTGTATTTATGTATTTTTCTGGACTAGATACTAGGAAAAAATTGGGTGGCTTTATCTCCTGGAAAGAAGCTTTGATTCCATGTTGGGTTAGCTCTATTGTTTATGGAATTATTTCCGTATTATTTATGGCTGTTTTATATAACTATATTGATCCAGAATTAGCTGAGCAACAAAAAGAAGCTCAAATAAAACTTATCGAAAATTTTAGAGCTAACATGGGAGATATTGAAGCAGATAAAGCTATAGAGAGAATTCAGGAACAGAATCCATTTGGATTTGGAAACTTGATGATCATATTGGCGTCTTCTTTCTTGATATACTTTATAATTTCATCCATCATTGCCTTGGTTTTAAAAAAGGAAGATCCTAATCAACTTTTTAAATCATTGGAGGAGAATATTTAATTAGTATAAAAAATTTATAAAATTTATTTTGAATTCAACTTTGGTTAAACTTAGATCGGAAGGTATTTGGTGGTTTTTTTCTATACTCCTTTCGATTATTATTTTGTTTCCTATTTATTACTTCAAAATTCCATATGATTTTTATTTAAGCAACCTCTTATTCATAATCGGTTTCTTTATTGGTTTGCGATGGCTTTTTTTTTGGCATTTGACTCCTTACGCAAGAATTCAAATTTTAAAAATTGCATTAATCTTTCTAATGATTCCAATCTTTTTCTATGGGATTTATGCATTTTCTGATTTTAAAAATTTTCTTGACGAAGTTGGAATTCAAGAGATACTTAATGATATTCCAGAAAGGGAACAAATTTCAATGGCTATATATATAAGAAGCCAAATGGTTTTCTTTTCAATATCTTGTCTAATTGGAATTTTACTTATACCATTTAAACTTATATGGAATATTTGGAAACAACATAATAGGGGAGAAGTGTAGTGAGACACCCTTTATAATTCTATTATTTAGTTCGTTTTGGTACCGGGTCATCTCCATGTCCGCCCCATGGATGACATCTGCTAATCCTTTTTATACCAAGAAAAACTCCATAAAAAATACCCCATTCATTAACAGCCTCAATCATGTAATTCGAACATGAAGGCCGAAATCTGCAATTTTTTCCTAGCAAAGGAGAAAGTAAATGTTGATAAAGACGTATAGGTATTATAATAATCCAATTATACCAATTCATAAAGAATGATTATTTCTTGTTATAGCTGATATCGCTTTCCTTGATGACAAATTCCCTTCGTGATTTTCCGTTGATATCTACAAATTCAATTTTAATCTCTCTTTCTTTACTTGGTCCAGATATTGAAAATCTACCATAATTATGTTCTTCTAAAAGGATATTATTTACTCTGAGGGGATTGTTTATTTCTTGTCCCCAAACTTTACTAATTCCAGCTGTAAGGGACGAAGTCGTTATATCATACAACGGATATGAATTAAGTCTTTCAAGTTTAATAATTTCGCTGATATGTTTATCTCCAGAAAGAAAAAGCACACCATTAATTTTGTAAAATTCTATAAACTCCAAGAGTTCTTCTAATTCAACTGGATAATTAGCCCAGCAATCTCCTGAAGAGGTTTTATTAAGAGATTGAGATCCATTTACAATTATCTTAAATGTGTTTGTACTATTAAGTAGACTATTCTTTAACCAGCTCATTTGTTCTGGCCCAAACATTTTCTTTTCGGGATTTGGCTTATCTCCAATATATGGGTTCATATTATCTGAAGTTCTCCACGTTCTGTTATCCATTAAAAACAGATCCACATCATAATAAGTGACTTTAGTATAGGTACCTTTCCCATGAAAACCGAAACTTGGGTTTGGAAAATATGCTTTAAAAACTTCTCTGGCTTCCTCTTTTAAATGATATGAGATACCTTCATTATTTGGACCATAATCATGGTCATCCCAAATGCCAATATGGGAAGTTGATTTTAAAAATTGTTGTACAACGGGAGTTGCCCGATCATGAGATGCCCTATACCATAATCCCCATTTACTTTGAAAGTCTGGCTCTCTTGTATACCAACTATCTCCTAACCAAAGCATAAAAGTTGGTTTCTCCTTTGCCATCGTTGTGAAGATGATTGAATCAGATCCATATGGTTTACCTGGTCTGTCAAACTCCACATCATTTACATAATTACAACTACCAGCTAAAAATTTAAAGTCTGGTGCAGATTTTCTCCATTTCCATATTTCCTGTGTTTTAAAGCTACCATTAGCACCATGAATTTTTGTTTTCTTATTAAAAACCTGATAATTATATTCTGTCCCTGCAATCAGATCTACCAAATCATACTCAAAAGTTTCAAAAGAAAATGCTTTGTGGGTTGTTACATATGCTTCTTTAACTTGACTGGGTAGGTTGGTTGGCCAATACTTAAGTATTAAATTAGCACCTCCTTCTGCTTCGCACCATATTTTGGCAGTTCTGTATTCTACATAGGCCAACATTGGTCCACTTTTAATCTGTGCACCAATTTGATTGAAAGTATAAAAAATATACAAAAAAATCTGAATGGATTGAAACGACTTTAACATTTGGCTATCTTATTAAAAGGTAAATATACGACTCTAGTAGATAGTCACTGATGCCCAATAGAATATCTGTTTTATCTTTACGTTATCTTCAGGAAAATGAGAGTTTTTGTTTTATTTATTGCTTTTCTTTTTTGGTGGCCTAATTATGTGTTTACCCAAAATTATAGACTTGTCCAATTATCTGGTATGGTCATGACTGATTCTGATGGAGAACCAAAACCATTGCCCTTTGCTGAAATTAGTATTTTAAACACCAGCAGGGGAGTTTATTCAGATGTAAAGGGTTTCTTCTCCCTTGCTGTAGAAAATGGGGATACCCTGGTATTCAATTATATTGGATTTAAACCGGCATATTTTACCGTTCCAGACAGTCTTCATAAAGACCATTATACTATTTTTCAAATTATGACCAGAGATACTATATTTCTGCCACAAACTGTTGTTTATCCATGGCCGGACAGGGAGTTTTTCCGCCAAGAGTTTCTTGCAATGGATATATCTAAAAGCATGGAAGATATTGCTGCAGCAAACTTAGCTCAGGATAAAATTAGAAGATTAATGGAAATCACACCCGCTGATGGTCGTGAAACTTCCAGCTTATACCTTTCTCAAAATGCACAAAAATATTACTACGCTGGTCAATTTAAGCCCATGCAAATTTTAAATCCTATGGCTTGGATAGAATTTTTCAAAGCTTGGAAAAGAGGCGATTTCAGAAAAAAGTAATTTTAGATTTCATAAATTTATTTCATTAAATTAAATCCCTTAAACTCAAGAATTTAATTAAATAAAATTTATTTCATCATGAGATTTTGTTAGAACTGCCTTACCTTAACAAAAAATTTATGTCGGATCTTTGTTGGGGTATTGATATGGGTGGAACCAAGATTGAGGGTGTAGTATTGCAATCAAAACCTAATTTTAATATTATCAGTCGCCTTAGAGTTCCTACTGAACAAGAAGGAGGTTATGAACATGTCTTAAATCAGTTTAAAAAATTGGTAGATATGTTAAGAGAACAAACGGGCAAAAAACCTATTAGAATAGGGGTAGGCACTCCTGGTATAATTGATACAGATACCCAACTGATAAAAAACAGTAACACCCAATGTATTATTGGGAAACCCATGAAAAAAGACTTAGAAAAACTTTTAGGTATCGAAGTCAGAATGGCTAATGATGCAAACTGTTTCGCGATGGCAGAAACACATCTTGGGGTTGTCCCGGACTATGTAATAAATCCTGAATCTGTTTTTGGTGTGATTATGGGCACTGGTGTAGGAGGAGGAATTGTGGTTCATGGTAAAGTTCTAAATGGAAAACATGGAATCAGTGGCGAATGGGGACATAATTGTCTAGATGAATCAGGTGAAATGTGTTACTGCGGTAGAAGGGGATGTGTAGAAACATTTCTTGCCGGACCCTGGACTGAAAAGTATTTTACAAAAATCAGCGGTGAAAAAAAGTCCATGAAAGATATTTATAGCTTGTACCAATCTGGCGATGACTATGCAGTTCAAACCATAGATAGATTAATTCATTATTTTGGTAAAGCGATAGCTGTAATTATTAACATAATTGATCCGGACATTATAGTATTTGGTGGTGGTTTAGGTAATCTTGATGTGCTTTATGAAAAGGGTAAACCGGAAGTTAAAAAACATCTCTTCAATAATGACCTCAAAACCATTTTTGCAAAACCAAAACTTGGTGATAGTGCGGGTGTAATTGGAGCTGCACTTTTATAAACTTTTAAAACCTCATAATTTTATTTTACTTTCTGCGGCCTGAATCACATACTTTTCCTGCTCGGAATAACTTAAATATCCAACCGTGGAGCAATGTTCTGCAACCCATAATTTGTTTTCTGCAGGTAGGGTGTATTTGAATATTTTACTTTCACTCTTACCTTCTTCTAGTGAATTTATCAATAAATCTCCCGCAACTGGGGTGAGTAGCTTGCGCAACACATGCTCGTGCACATAATCCTTTAATACTCCAGTTTGATTTTTCTGAGAAGCTGAAATTTCAGATTCAGTTATCAATGCATGAATATAGATTGGTTTGGAAATGGTGCGCAATGCTGTGGCGGTTAAGGTAATTTCTAATTCTCGAGTTGTTGAGTCATACCTATTGCTAATCTTAAGTTCAGCTTCATTTATTTCTTTCAACTCTTGTTCTACAAAAGTGATCCAAGTGTCAGGCTTACCTATTCTAATTCCATTTTGGTTATTAAATTTCCTTCTGTTAAACGCAGCTTCTGGTTTTCCAAGCCAAGCACCAAGAAATGTCTCTATAGCTTGTGCCTCTGGAGTTCTTAAATCGACTTCTCCAAGTGTAGCTGGCGCTCCTAAAAAATTGGAATGAATTCCAACTGCAACAATATTGTCAGGATATTTATCTATTATCCCATTGAGTTCAGCCGTACCTGAAGGGCAATTCGGACATGAAGCTCCTGTAAATTCTTCCACCAATAAAACCCTTGAAGACTTAATTCCACCACTTGTAGGCAATTGGATTGGTTGTTCCCAATCCGCACATGATTCTAACAATAATAGTGTACAGATATTGATCAAACAAAATCCTAAAGCATAAATCTTTTTCATAAATTGTAAATTAAAACGTTGAAGTAATTGATGCCCTAAAACCACTAAATGCAGGTTCCAACCTACAGATACCACCAGAACATACAATTCCTTGAATCTGTTTAACGTATCTCAGTCCAAATCTGTTATTTCCATAGTTAAAAACCATCCCGGCTGTAGGGTAATGAAGAGCTTTGTTTCCTTTCGGGGAATAGGTGTTATACATATCAGACAATTCGAAGATCCAGTGTGGAGAAATACCTAATTCAACTAATCCATATACCCAAGAACCAATATCATGTTTGTTATGCATATACTGGGATTCAATTCTTAATGAAGTTTTTTCGTTGATGTAATATAAAAGTTCCAAATATGGGGTAATGGTCCTTACATCTTCTTCTCCTCCCTTCCCAAAATACAATTCTATATCCATCCTCTGATGTTGAATCCCGGCTAATATCTGATATTTTTCTTCCATTTTAAAAACTACCTCCGCATTGATTTCCTTATAAAATTCTCTTTTAAAATCTAGATCTCGAATGTCTGAAAAATTGACAGAAAAGTTCCAATGTTTTCCCAGGCCATACTTGAGATCAACCTGATAAGCCATTTCGTTTAGAAATTGTGTGGCGGGAAAATAATAAGCCGTTAATCGATAAGTATTAATTCTGGCCATCGGAGGAATATATGAAACCAATCCGCGATTCAAACTTAACTGCGGCTCCGCACGAAAATCAAAACCATCCGTTCTTTTCCCTTCAATGGTAATGCCCAAATTATGTGCAGCATAACCAAGGCTTGTATAATATACTGATCCTTTACGTTTCACAAATTTACCTATACTGGACTCTCCCTTAGGTAAAGCTCGTACTGCGTTTGGATCATAAAAAACATCATCTGGTTTAAATGCAGCTTCCGCATACCAACTAAATTCCTTAATATGGAAGGTATTAAATAAGGTAAATGCATTGGTATTATAGTTTGGAATAAACTGATCCTTAACTAAATACCCTGCAGAAATGTTCGTGAGGTCTGTTACTATAGCGTCCCCATAAGTTCTGTTTACAAAACCTGCCCCTGGTGCTATTGACCAAATCGAAGAATCATTGGGCTGATAAAAGCCATTTATTGAAATTCCTTTGATAATTGAATTATATGTGGTAAATAAATTCTTTTGTTTACCGGTGAACGCTTTTACATTCCACTGTTCTCCCACTCTATATTTAGCTGAAACCCCTAAAAGTGCGTTATCTAATAATTGTGCCCTTTCTTCGTACGCTCTGTAAATAATCCCTGAACCAATTTGGTCATATAAGTAACCTACTGTTAAATCTAATCGGTCAATTTCTTTATTGATGAACCATCTTCCAATTCCTTGCGCTGTATATGAACTAAGTGGATTTAGTAGATTTGAATTATTGAAAAGATCAAATCTTATTCCCCCATTAAACCCATTATAAGACATATTCAAGTCCAACCAAGACTCTGCTCCAAAAAGCTGATAATCATATTGAGGAATTCCAGCAGCCCCAATTGCACTATCTCTCAAGAATAAATTACCGTTCGTCTGAAAACCGCCACTAATTAATAGTGACTCTTGTGCGCCAACAGTCCAAAAAACAAATACTAATAGCTTGGTTATGAACAGTTTTCTGAATAGGTTAATCATTCGTTAAAATTTTTTAGAAGCCCCAAATTAATGGAAATTTTAATTGAATTTTACGTTTGAATAAAAAACTTAGTGCTTCATGAAAAATCTTGTTCTTTTTTCTTTAATATTTTCATCAGTTTTATTCTCTTTCACACCTGTTCATAGCAAGTTTCCGACTTTAAGTTTAAAAACTCTTGATGGAAAGGCATTTGAATTAAATCAAAAATTCTCTAAAAATAAACTCACTGTGGTCAGCTTTTGGGCTACTTGGTGTTCTCCATGTAAAAAAGAGCTGGATGCCATGAGTAGTCATTATTCAGAATGGCAAAAAAAGGGAATTGAGGTAATTGCTGTTACTATTGATGATATTCAACAAGTTAATAAAGTAAAGCCAATGGTCCAACAAAAAAGCTGGAGTTACACTATTCTTTCAGATGTGAATAAGGACAGTCTAAAAAAATTAGGCTTTCAATCAATTCCACAGACTTTTGTAATTGATGCTAATGGTCAAATCCTTTATACTCATTCCGGATACACACCTGGTGATGAACATGAATTAGAAAAGAAGCTACTGTCATTTTTATAAAAGTTTGCACTCAAGTAAATATCTACTTTGCATTCATAAAGAAGAAGTCTTAATATTGTTTGTGTAAAATTCTAGATAAAATATTTCTATTTACCTTTTTTGAAATATTTTACTTGTATTGTCGATCTCATTTGGTAAACTTAATTTGACAAGGAGAGATCTACAACTGTTTAGGTTAATTGTTTATTTTAAAAGCCCTCTCAAACATACTTAAAGAACTTTGCAGAATTAATAAGTATCCTTAAAAAGATGTTGAATATTTTGAAATTTTAGGTAACAGTAAATGGATAACCTAAACAGGTAGGTTTAATGTTGTGTCCTTTTGCCAAAACTAATTAAGTGTTTGTTTTTGGTCATATTTTTTCCAAAATTCTTTGATTTGAGGATGTAATTTATTGTTCTCTAAAAATGAAAAGAATTCCTCCGCCTCCATCAAGTCTGCGCCCATTGACCTCAAATGATTAGTATCCTGCTGACAATCTATTAACTCAAAAGAATTCTCTTTTAATATCTTACATAAAACTATAAGTGCAAACTTGGATGCATCAGAGACCAAAGAAAACATTGACTCACCACAAAACATTTTTCCCAGAGCAAGGCCATATAATCCTCCTACCAAATTATCCTCTTTCCATACTTCAATAGAATGTGCAAACCCTGCTAGGTGTAATGACAAAAATGATTTTTCCAGTTCCTCATAAATCCAGGTTCCATTTTGTCCGTTTCTGTTGACTTGCCCACATAAAGCAATTACTTCTTTAAAATTTTGGTCTACAGTAAATTGAAATTTATTACGCCTCAATAAAACCTCCATGCTTTTACTTATTTTAATTTCTGAAGGGTAAAGAACTAGCCTCGGGACAGGGCAATACCAAGAGATGGGTTCTCCTTCATTATTCCAGGGAAAAATTCCATTCTGATATGCTAAAATTAATCTCTGCTCACTTAGATCACCACCTATTCCAAGTAAGCCATCTCTATTAGCGAAAGTAGGGTGTGGAAAAATAATTTTATTGTCCGGTATTTTGAAAACCGGCATTGAGCTTAAACTTTAATTTTTTCTATCACTGCTGACAAACCTCGTTCGCACAAACATTCTTTCATAGGTCTAAGCGTGTCAAAAGCCCCTCTTTTAACACTTGCTTTCCCATTAAAATGAACCATCAATGAAAGTTGCTCTGCCTGCTCAAAAGTATGTTTACATACATCGACAAAGCATTCTATAACCCAATCGAATGTGTTCACGTCATCATTATATACAATGATTTCTGATACTTCCCCTGCGTGATCTTCAATTAGAACTTCTTCATCAAGATCCTTCCATATTTCTGGAGTAGAATTGATCATATAAATTAATTTAATGAAGCTAAGGTTTGATTTATAAGTTCGAAATTAGGAATATCTCCTGCATTTTCCAAAATTTCTTCATACTTTATTACTCCCTCACTGTCTATAACAAAAGCCGATCGCTTAGATACCCCTTTAAGACCTAGAAAGAACTCCTCATACAAGCAGCCATAGGAATTCGAAATTGATTTGTTAAAATCAGAAAGCACTATAAATGGTAACTGTAATTCTTCTTTATATTTTTTGAGACAATGTGGACTGTCCACTGATATAGCAACTACTTGAGCATTGACGGTTGTATATCTTGCAATATCATCTTTTATCATGCATAGCTCCTTGGTACATGTTCCTGTAAAAGCAAAAGGAAAAAACAGTAGTAAAACGTTTTTACCTGCAAAATCAGAAAGACTTACCATTTGTTTGTCTGTTGAAACAACTGTAAATCCAGGTGCTTTATCACCAATATTTAAAATTTTCATTCCCCTTCAAATTAAAGCACGCAAAAATAGATATTTGCCTCATATTTAAGCTAAGAGGAGTTAATTTTATTTAGTCTAATACGCCTTTGGTTTCCTCATATCAATAAAATTCTAGCGAAGAGCTATTTATGGTGTCTGAAAAAAAATCTTATTTCTATGTTCATTTTGCCGTTTTTCTATTTGGATTTACAGGTATTTTAGGACAATTAATTGAACTTCCAGCTATCACATTAGTTTGGTGGCGTGCATTACTAACATGGCTTCTTCTCATTCCGTATATGCTTTATAATGGGGCTTTTCGTCAGTTTAATAAAGGTAATTTTATAATTTTTGGAAGAATTGGAATTTTAGTTGCCTTGCATTGGATTTGCTTTTATGGATCCATAAAGCTTGCAAACGCCTCAGTCGCTATGATTTGTTTGGCAACAATTCCTGTCCTGACTGCCTTTTTTGAAGCTTGGACAAGTAGAAAAGCAATTATGTGGAAAGACGCTCTTATAGGATTACTAACTATCCCTGGCATTTTAATGATTAACCAAAGTATTCCCGATAATTTTCGATTAGGCTTTTTCGTAGGTTTACTAGCAGCTGCTTTGTCAGCTCTTTTTGCTAGCTATAATAAGAAGCACATTACCAAAGCGGATCCAATTCTCATAACTTGGATAGAGTTATTGTCAGTTTGGTTATTTATTAGCTTTATTCTACCTGGATTTTATTGGTTTAAACCGGAAAATACATTTTTACCTTCCTCCAGTGACTGGTTTTATTTATTCATATTGTCTTTATTTTGTACCGTTTTTGCTTACGTGTTGGCGTTGAAAGCAATGAAATTCTTGTCCGCATTTTCAGTTATGCTCGCATTCAACATGGAGACGGTATATGGAATTATACTATCAATTGTTTTTCTTCAGGAGCATAAGCAATTAAACGGACTCTTTTATGTGGGTGTTATGATCATTATGGGGAGTCTTTTTATCGATCCCATTATAAAAAAATCAAAAGCCGTTTCTTCTAGTAAATGATTACTTAAGATAAACCTTTTTTTTTGGATTAAAGCGAGCTTATCTAATTCCAATTAATTAAATGCGTTAATGCCTGTTATATCCATGCCTGTTATAAGTAAATGGATATCATGAGTCCCTTCATAAGTAAGGACGGTTTCAAGATTCATCATATGTCGCATGATTGGATATTCGTTGGTAATGCCCATTCCTCCTAAAATTTGTCTGGATTCTCTTGCTACATTTAGTGCTGTAATAACGCTGTTCCTCTTGGCCATTGAAATTTGTGCAGGAGTAGCTTTCCCATCATTTGCAAGTTTTCCCAACCTCCAAACCATAAGCTGAGCCTTAGTAAGTTCTGTTATCATCTCAGCTAATTTTTTTTGGGTCAACTGAAATGAGGCCAATGGTTTTCCAAATTGAATTCTCTCTTTTGAATATCTAAGAGCGGTATCATAACAATCCAAGCCTGCCCCAATGGCTCCCCAGGCAATTCCATACCTGGCTTTTGACAAACAAGATAAGGGTCCTTTCAACCCTTTGACCAATGGAAAAACTTGATTTTTGGGGACCTTAACATCTTCAAAAACTAATTCACCTGTAATAGAGGCCCTTAATGACCATTTTCCATGCATCTCAGGTGCAGAAAAACCTTTTGAATCACTATCAACCACCATTCCTAAAATATCTCCTTCTTCGTTCTTTGCCCAAACTACTGCAAGATCTGCCACGGGGGAATTGGTTATCCACATTTTAGCCCCATTTAAAATAAAACAGTCTCCATCATCCTTAACATTTGTGACCATACCGGCAGGATTAGAACCAAAGTCGGGTTCTGTAAGCCCAAAACATCCTATTAGTTCTCCTGCACCTAACTTTGGCAGGTATTTCATTTTCTGCTCTTCCGAAGCAAATCTAAAAATGGGATACATCACCAGAGAACCTTGGACTGATGCCATGGAACGCAAACCAGAGTCACCCCTCTCCAATTCCTGCATAATAATTCCATATGCGATTTCATCCATCCCTCCTCCACCATATTCCACCGGAAGACTTGGTCCAAATGCTCCTATTTCTGCAAGGCCTTTAAATAAATGAGTTGGGCACTCTGCTTTTTCAGCATACTGCTCAATATATGGTGTGACCTCCTGTTTTACCCATTCTCTTACAGATTCTCTGGCAAGCAAATGCTCCTCAGAAAGAAATTCATCAAGATTGTAATAATCATGTCCATCATACAAATCCTTTCGATTGGCCATATCTTTAATTTTCTGCAAAGGTAAATGCTGAACTTCATAAACTCTAAAGGACAGCAAAGATTCCAAATCAATCTTAAATTCTATCCAAGGTTTTCCAATATGCTTTTTCGTACATCGGTAAAATCTTGCTTAATTCAAATTTCATGGATTGCTGTAAAGCATTGGATTTAAACTGTTCATGTTTCTTCTTGGTACCTAAAATCTTTAGACTCGCATCAATGAAAGCGGGAACATTGCCCACAGGACAATTAAACCCTGAATATCCTTCAACATTCACCTCTGGTAATCCCCCAGCATTAGATGAAACAACCGGAACAGCACATGCCATTGCCTCCAGGGCTGAAAGACCAAAACTCTCGTGTTCTGAGGTCAACATAAAAAGATCGGTTATTGCCAGAAGATCTTCCACAGCATCTTGTTTACCCAAAAAGTATACTTTCTCTTCAATACCTAATTCCCTCACTAAATCCTCCAAACCAGAACGCTCAGGCCCATCCCCAATGAGTAATAGTTTTGAGGGTATTGTTTTGTCAATTTCAAAAAATGACTTGACGATATCTTCTATTCTTTTAACCTTTCTAAAATTTGAAATATGACTGATAATTTTTTCACTCTCTCTTACAAAACGACATCTAAGATATTGATTATCAATTGGTTTAAATCTTGTTGAATCAACAAAATTGGGAATAACTTCAATCTCTCTCGTCAAATTAAATGCTCTTATTGAATCGTCTTTAAGAGATGCAGAAACTGCAGTAACACAATCTGACTCATTTATACTAAACTCAACAACTGGATAAAAGGACCCATCAACACCAACCAAGGTTATATCAGTACCATGTAGCGTTGTAACTAACGGTACCCTTCTACCCTTTTTTGCAAGAATTTCTCTGGCTACAAATCCAATTATAGCATGAGGTATTGCATAATGAACATGTAGTATATCGAGATTATGGTGAATAGAAACATCAACTATCTTACTTGTTAATGCAGTATCATATGGCTTAAAATCAAACAAAGGATATTCACTGGTTGAAACCTCATGATAATAGACATTCGACTGAAAAGAGCCAAGTCGGGCTGGTCTTTTATAAGAAATAAAATGTACCTGATGTCCTTTTGCGGCCAAAGCTTTACCCAGCTCTGTAGCAACAACACCACTTCCACCATAGGTTGGGTAACACACTATTCCTATATTGATAAACTCCTTCCTCATACATTCAGTTAAACAAAAAAATAGATTAAATGTTATCCTCTTTGCAACAAATCAGGGATAAAGTTGGCCATATATTCAATTACGGATTTAGAAAAATTAACCGGCATAAAGGCCCACACCATTCGTATTTGGGAAAAGCGATTTAACATTATTCATCCTAAAAGAACTACTACAAATATTCGATATTATGACGATAATGACCTTAAAAAGGTTACCAGTATTGCATTATTGAATCATAAAGGGTACAAAATTTCTTCTATCAGCATGATGCCTGATAATGAAATTGAAGATATAGTAGCACACTTAAGTGATGTCGCTTCCTTTAATGTGGATTCTATTGATGCATTAACGCTTAGTATTATTCATCTTGACCAAACAAAATTTATTCACATTATTGATAGGCATATAAAGCAACATGGATTTGATCAGACCTTTGAAGAATTGTTGATGCCTCTATTAGACAAACTTCATGACATGTGGCTGGGAGGTTCCATTCGGAAAGCTCATGAAGAATTTGCCATGCAATTAATTAAGCGAAAAATTATTCAACAAATTATCTTATTTGAAGATAAACCAAAACTCAATGAAAATAAGTTCATCCTGGCAATGCCTGGAACTGAAAATCAACAGCTAAGTCGTTTCTTTATCGAATATTTACTTTGTCAGAGATCCATTCCTTCCTTGTATATGAGCAACGATTCCGATGTAAAAGACATAGTTGAAGCAGCTCAAACTTACAAAGCTAAATTCATTTTATGCTTTGTAAATGAAGAACCTACTCTCAATTATGCGAAGGACTTATTACACTGTATACAAAAGGTTCCTGAAAATATTACTCCAGTCTTTGTTGGTTTTCTCGCACCAGAAATAAGTAGATGTAATGCTCAAATCAGAGCAATATACAATTTTGAAGACCTTAAAAATTTTCTAAATTTTTTATCGGGATCCAATGGATAAATAACTTCCAGTTATATTGTAATCCTATTACAAGCCATTGTTTAAAACTTTCATTGGCAGTTAACTTTTAAAAAAATAAAAAGAGTCAATTTAAATGGATGATGATTATATAATCAAAATGGTTTAAGGTATTATACTCTTGCGAAATCTAAAATGCTAAAATATATCTAGAAACTAATTTTTATATGTAATTTTCTGACTAAATTTCTTACTTTGATCAGAATAAAACATTGGTATTTTCCCTCCTTATTTTGTTTAATAATAATCTTAATTTTTTCAGGGTGGAAAATGTATAATCTTCCTTTATGGGGACATCTGCCACTCCTTTTCTTTTCTTCACTTTGGGGAACTGTAGTTCTGTCAATTTATAAATTCAAGCCTAACCCGTCTGAATACATTAAATGTTTTCTTTGGTCTGGCCTTTCTGGTTTGTTTTTTGCACTTTCCTTTCCACCATTTGGCTTGACACCACTCATTTTTGTTGCTTGGGTTCCTTTATTATACTTAAAGGATAAATTCAATAAACTGACTCTCTTTTTCCCTTTTAATACATTTGTTATTTGGAATATTGTTGCAACATACTGGGTTGCAAATGCTGCACTCATTCCAGGTATGGTAGCTATTTGGCTTAATTCATTTTTTATGCTAATCCCCTGGTGGGGGGCAGTTAAATTGAGTAAAAATAAGAATAGTATCAACTACTGGGCCCTAATTTGTTTTTGGATGACATTTGAATGGATCCATTTGAATTGGGAAATTTCATGGCCTTGGCTCACTTTAGGTAATTGCTTTGCTTCTTGGCCTTCATGGATTCAATGGTACGAATTTACTGGTGTTTTCGGGGGAACCTCCTGGATTCTATTATCAAATATACTTTTCTATAAAATATTTTCTGTTTATAAAAATCTTGGTTGGCAGACAATGTTTTCTACGCATAAAAAACTGATTTGGAGTATTTGCTGTGTGCTTTTTATCCCCTTACTTATTTCACTTTTTATATCTCTTAATTATAAAATTAATGGGACGCCCGTTGAAATTGGAATTGTGCAACCTAATCTAGAACCACATTATGAAAAATTTAGCGTTCCTGAATATTTACAATTAAAAAAATTTAGAAAGTTAGCAAAAGAAGCAGTGAGTCCATCAACCCAATTTTTAATTTTCCCGGAAACAAGTTTTGGAGATCCACCTGGAAATATTTTTAGAAGAAACGAATTGTCCTCAGATACCAGAATTCAGGAATGGCAAAATTTTATTAGCAATTATGAAAATCTTAGTATCGTAATGGGAATTACAAGCATCAGAATTGTTGAAAAAAATGAAGGAATTACTAAATTCTCCAGGCCTTTTCGCAATAGCACAGAAGCAAGATTTTATGAACTGGAAAACAGCGCAATAAAGATAAGTAAAGAGGATTCTAGCTTCCAATTATATAGAAAATCAAAGCTAGTTCCTGGGGCAGAAATCTTTCCTTATCGTAAATTCTTGCCATTTCTTAAGCCCTTAGTAGACAAACTGGGAGGTTCTCCAGCTGGTTTAGCCATTCAAAAAGAAAGATCCATAATATCAAATCATAACTTTAAAATCGCACCAGTAATTTGCTATGAATCCATATATGGTGATTACATGCGAGGTTATATGAAAAATGGGGCACAAGCAATTTTTATAATGACCAATGATGGTTGGTGGGACAATACCCCAGGTTATAAACAACATCTTGCATTTGGTGCATTACGCGCGATAGAATTAAGAAAACCTATTGCTCGCTCAGCTAATACAGGAATATCTTGTTTTATTGATCCCAAGGGCAACATTCATCAGGCTACAAAATATGGACAAGATGCGGCAATAAGAGGAATTTGTAATTTCAATGAAACGGTTACAGTCTATTGCAAAATTGGTGATGCATTAGCATACCTTGCTCTCATTGGCACAATATTATTGATAATAATTTCCTTTTTGAATAGAAATTAATTCCTTTTAGTTCTTTACATCTCCAATACTTTCCTCCCCGTTATTCATTTTTGGTTTAGACATTTGTTTGCCTTTGCCAAGATCAAATGACAAGGTTAATTCATGTGAACCATTATTGAAACTTTGGAAGGATTGGTATGACTGATCATAAGAATAATAAAATCTAAACTGTTCTACCCTTACTCCGCCTAAAAATGAAACCCTACTGTCCGAAGGGCCAAAGCTATAAGTGAATCCAGCAAACAATCGGTCATCAAGCATATTAGCCACCACATTTAAATCTGTTCCAAAAGGAACATCACTAATTTTTCTTACGCAAACTGAGGGTTCTATGCTCATTCGATAAGATGGAACATTCCATTTTACCCCTAGAAAACCAATAAAATTAAATGGCTTATTCTCATCTGATTTTTTGTTATCCAATCTGGATAAAACAAGTTGAGGTAAAGTAATACCTATCCTGAATTTATCAGAAAAATCAGCCCAAAAACCTAAATCTGCACCAAAAAAGTTCTCTCCATTTACCGCAGCATTTATTATCCCATCAGAAGCTTGATGCAAACCATCTGTGATCGCTTCATTGTCCAAGCTGTACTGGATATAAGAACCTGATAAACCTAAGGACATTTTTGTGGTTTCTGTTGCTTTAAAATTATAGGCATAATTAACCTGACCTGTGAATCGATTTGCTACACCAAAATTCTCAGAATATATGATTCCACCTAAACCCATGTTTTCCGCTGGACTACCATTAATTCCAAGGGTTAATCCTTTAGGTGATCCTTCAAAACCGGCCCAGTGATTTCTAAAATTAAAAACAATTCTATTTATTTTTTCAAATCCTGTATGTGCTGGATTAATCAAGAAAGGATTAAGAGTATAGTGATTATATACAGCTGGAGTTTTTAATGCAACAGCATAATCTTGTGCCTTAATAGATTGGCCAAGAGTCACCAGAACTACAAATATTATAATTGAATTAATTGATTTCATTTTTCGGTGTTTACTTGGTTTAAAATTATTTTACAAGGGTAACTGTTCCTCTATAAATTACATCATTTTTTCCAGGTTCCTTTACGGTTAAAACCCACATATATGTTCCTTCAGTTAAGTCTGCTTCATCAGGGTTTTGATCTGGCCACTCATTTACGTAGTTACTTTTGTTAAAAATTAGCTTTCCCCAACGATTAAAGATCTGCAGAGTATTGCTATAATTTTCAATACATTCAATGACAAAAAAATCATTAAAACCATCTCCGTTCGGAGATATCGCCAACCGTCCTTTAAAACATGGTTCATCCGGTGGAGTTCCAACGCAAACTGTAAAACTTTGTGATTTACTGCATCCATTTTGATCAGTTACTCTTAAGCTGCAAGTTCCCGAAGGAAGGGCATCTGCTATTGGAGTTATTTCATTAGAACACCATAGATAAGTCAAAGTACCTGATCCTCCAGTGGCCACAGCTTCATATCTGCCATCAGAGGTTGTATTGTCTGTAGCACAACTTAATTTGCGAATATTAATGCTAATATCCTGTGCATCATTAACTGTTAATGAAGTTGACGTGCTGGTTTTTCCAAGTGCGTCCGTCACCGTTAACGTATAGGTACCAGGACAAAGATTATCTGCTATGTTTGAATTTAAATTTGGATTATGTGACCATCTGTAAGTTATTGGAGCTGTACCCCCGGTTGTGGTTGCGATGATCTTCCCATCACACACACCTCTACAACTTACTGCTGATCCTCCAGGTTTGGTATCAATTTTTATACTTACAGAAGGACCTCCTCCAGAATTATCCTGCGGTATTATAACTTCAATTTGCTGAGTGCAATTGTTAGCATCTGTGACAAGAAAAGTATAAGTCCCCGGTGCCGCATTAGTTAAATCTTTAGCGGTCGAAACTACTCCGGTCCCTGCTTTGGACCATTCGAATTTATATAGAGGAGTTCCTCCGGTTGTTGTAGTTGTTGCTGAGCCATTTGATCCAGACGATGGAACGATTTGATTCACCACAACACTCAATCGTTGAGGCTCAGTAATAATAAATGTGTCTCTTGAAACATTACCATTTGCATCTGTAACTCTTACATTATAGGTTCCCGCACATAGATTGCTAATGGAAATAGTCGTTTGCCCTCCGGGAGCCCAAAGATAACTATATGGTATGGCTCCTCCTTGAGTTTCAACTCTTAACGCACCAGTACATTCTCCAAAACAACGAATACTGTCTGTCCTTGTGATGTTGGAAACTAATGGTGTAACTGGACAATTGACTCTGAAGGTATCTTTGCTAATGCATCCATTACAATCCGTCACACTTACAGCATAATTACCACATCTAAGGTTGATTACTTTATCAATTGTATCTAGAACTGTATTATTAGGTGTTCTAAACCATTTATACTTATACGGTTGGCAACCTCCAGTCACTATTGCTTCAACTCTTCCATCATTTTTTATATCCGATTCGTGTGTTACTGAAGCGTTAATTACTATAGGCAATGCATCATTAATGGTTATTGTTGGGCTGTTTGCAGTTTTATTAGGTGGCGCAGTATCCGTAACTTTAAGATAATACCTTCCAGGACATAAAGTTGTCGGGTCTTTAGTCGTAATTGCTGGGGAAACAGGTTGGTTGGTATTTGCATCAAACCACTGATATGTAAAATTCCCGGAACCAGCTGTAACGTTAACAGAAGCTGACCCATTACAATCTCCTGCACATTTCACATGGCCAATTGAATTTATACTCACTATTGGGTCTGTTGGCCCTGTATTGCATTGGATGGTAATCGTCTTCTCACTGAGCACAACTGTTGGTTCAGGTTTATTGCATCCTGCAGAAAATTCTAGACTTCCGCCTAAAGGAATAAACTTAGGACTCGTCGTGGTTACACATTTACCAATCACATCAAAGCATAAACTGAATAGGGATGTGCCATTTGCTAAAGTTTGTGCACCGGCCGTTCTGAAAGCCCAAAGCACCTTAATGGTATCATTTGTTGGAACAATATCTGAAGGTTGTAGATCGGCAAGATTTATTCCAGAGACTCTTTTGAATCTGAGTTTAGTATTGTCATATTTTATAGCAAATTGAAAAGCTTCAATACAACTAAAATCGTTAACATAAATAGGCAGACAAAGCTCAGTCCCCTCCAAAACACTAGTGTCTCTTGTGAATAAGGTCAACAAGGATTGTGGTTCAACAATTGTATAAGAACCTTTTTCAGAAACAACGGGTACATTACCTTGTGCATTAGTTACTTCTATAACCCTAAATGGAGCATTTACAAATTCCATGTCTGTCGAGGATCCATTCGAGCCAACTGCAGTGAAACAAACTTGGAAGATTACCTGATTATCTGGAATGGTTACCCCAACTCCACTATTAGGTGACCAAACCCACCCAAGTTCTGTACTGTCTGAATTAATACTAAAATCCCCTCCGTTTAAATCAACAAGATTAAAACTGCCCACACTTTTAAATTTTGCAACTGATTTGTTCCATTTCAAAGTTGCCTGCATAGTTTCTATTCCCGTAAAATTCTTTACACTCACACTGATACATCCATCTGTACCTCTGGGTACAGTAATTTTTGAAGCTGTAAAGGTGAAATCCTTTGCTCCGCCGCCACCTGAACCTGGGCACCCAACGCCGTTAACTTTAACTTTTCCTTCTTGAGAATTTACTGTTATGGGCTCTTCATTTTCATCTAAAACCTCTATTGAGGTAGGTTTATTGGCCAATCGAATAAAAGATGAATCACAAGGCTTTCCAATTAATTTAAATCGAATTTCAAATAGGGCTGTATTATTAGGAAAGGTTACTGGATCCGATGTTTCGCTATTCCAGGTAAAAGTTAGTTGCCCATTTTTAATATTTGCTGCACCACCTCTATGATCTCCAACATTTACATTATAATCTATCTTTTTATTAACCACGTCAACAAGCTCCAATACAGCCGAATCATAGGTTATTGAATACTGGGTTGCGGTAATTTTTGTAAAATTATCTGTTTCTACTTTAACATTTACAAAATCATTCTGATTACCATTGGGACTGCTGAATTTAATTAAAAATTGAGCATTCACAGTAAAAATGGAGAGGAGTAAAAAAAACGCTAAAATTAATTTTTTCATAATTTACTGAATTTCGGGAAAACCAAATACATAAAACACTTTACAAAGATAAAGACAAGTTAACAATTGTTTTAGCAATATGGTAATTTTCTTTAATATCTAATTTTTTGACAATGAATTTTAATTTCGCTTTAATTTTCATTTATTCTGATATAAAATTAGCCTGACTGTGGGTTATCCACAATCAGGCCTTTATTCTGCATTTACTCAATCCTTATCATTTTATAAACACCATTTTACGAGTTTCGCTAAAGTTCTGGGAATTTAATTGGATATAAAAGATACCCGCTGAACCCAAATCCGATGCTTTAACTATATACTCATGATATCCTTTGCCGTATACTTTTGTATTCCTTCTCAAAACTTTTCCGTCTAAATCGTATATTACAAGACTAAGTTCTTGACTTTCAGGTATTTCAAACCCAACAACTGTATGATCGCTAAATGGATTTGGCTTGTTTTGATACAATTTTGCTACCGCTTGGGTTGGTTTTTCCTCCGTATGATTCTTAGTCCTAAAGTTAAGATCCAATTCAAATAAATTTGCTTGATCATCATAGATCTCTGAATTAAAGCCTAATTTATTAATATTCAATACTTTATCTAATTTTGTTGCACTCTTGGACCTCAAAACAATACTAAACAAATGACTTCCGGTTTTTATGCTAATTGCTTCGGGAGCGACAAAACTTAGTTTTAACTTATTGTCTGTAATAGCATAGTTTTCATCGGTTAAATTTAATAAACCGGAATTCAATCCTACAAAATCTGCCTGAGAAATATCCATATCTAAGGACATTTGAATTCCTCCTAAAATCAAATCATCTGAGGCAAATATTGGAACAGTAATTTGTTCTCCTGCTGTTAATTCTATTTGATCGGTGTATAATTTAAATTCTCCTGAGGTTCTTGAACTAATCTCTCTTCCAAGATTGTTCACATCTGCATTCCCTGAAACATCCCCTATCTTAATTCCATAAAAATCTGTGTTCATTTCGTTTTGTCCAATTGAACCATATTTTATGAACTCGTCATAAGGAAATGGACTTTTAGGATTCGCAAAATTGAAAGATGTTGGTACAAATCTCCATGATTTATTATTTGTAAATTTATCAATTTTACCGAGCACTAACTTTCTAAGTTCAGCCATGTCTGCAGCTGTAATTGTCTTGCTGTTATTGGCATCAGCTGCAATGATCAAATAAGGAGAGGTAAACTCTTGTTGACCAAGGATATGTTTTTGAATCAACAAAATATCATGTGTACTAACTCCATTCAAGAAATCATAGTTTTTGGAAGGAATAACTGTATAATCTATCTTTGAAGTAACTGTATTAAAGCTGTAAATTCCACTGGCATTGGTATAAGTTATATTGCTTCCTGCGGGATTAGTACGCTCAAGCAATATCTCAGTATTGTTCAAGGATCTATTATCCTGTGTTGCAATTCTACCCTGAATTGTCAAGCCGGTAGGACAAACATGATTTGGGTCTTGAATTTCTAAAGTTGTTTCACAATAATCTGAATTTCCTGCTTTGTCAACTACATAGATCCTTAGAATATTTTTTCCTCTATTGCTGCAATCAAATATCATGCTTGGAACAAAGGTATTATTCACCAGAAAATAGTACTTCAAACTATCTTTTGGAGTACAATTATCTTCACTGTTGATATTAAAATCTTTTGCCCATATCTCAATACTTCTCGTACTAGGCATTACTGTTGTTGTTATACCACTGTTGCAATATGGTGTCGGTTTTTTACCATCTCTAACGTTTAGAATAAAAGTACAACTAGTAAGGTTATTACAGGCATCTTTAACTCTAAATGTAATTTTGTGCTCTCCTACAGGGTAAACTGCACTTGCATCGGCTCCAATTCCTGTGAATGCTGCATCAATTATACCATCATTATTTAAATCAACCTCATGATACCACACAAGATTTAATGTATCCGTACAATCATCTGTTGCTCTTCCTCTGAGATCTACAAACCCTGCACATCCTGGGCCGAAAACATCTACAGTTCTGTTTCTGCAATCACTTATAATTGTTGGAGGCACTGTGTTGCTGATTTTAATTATTTGCTTCCAGGTCCAATATCCTTTCGTTTGTGAATTATTTGGGTCATAAAGACACCAATCTATCACGGTCCAGGTTCTGATAATCTTTACACATGCATCAGGATCCAAAGTGAATACTTGATCTGTATAATTTGTAAAAATGCTGTTGCATCTATCTGCAAACTCTACCTTTGGTTTGCCAGTAATATCTGGTGAAATTTCTGGTTTGTTTAGACAAGTAGTATTGCTGATATAATCTAATGGCCAAGTCACTTTTACATTATCTGGAGTGAAATCATAAACAACAATAGTTTGTGTACATCTACTTACCAAACCGTTGCCATCTGTTGCTTCAAATACTCTGGTAATAGTATCCCGTCCACATTTACCTCTGGTTGAGACGAATTCTTTTATGGTAACTCCACAACCATCGTATGCATATCCGTCGATTGCTGGAGCATCCATGATGACACGTGGGTCTTTAATTATTATTGGCTTTCTATCAGCTACATTGTTTCTCACTGTTCCAAAAACACTTAAATCTGGATAGTCATATTCACAACTTACTGTTATATTAGGAGGACAAAATATGAATGGAGCAATTTTATCTTGAACTTCCACTTCAACCATACAAGTATTACTGTTGCCTGCTAAATCCCACACCCTCAAAGAAACCATTATTGTCTTTCCTATGTCATCACAACAAAAATAAACATAAGGGCCCCATTTATTACTTCTGGCCGTATCCTTGCATGGTACGCCATTATCCATTCTCTTTACTTCAAATCTATCAATTACACAATTGTCGTGTGAACGATCATCAAAAGTCAAGGCTTCTATTTTAGCTGTACCGTCTACAGTTAGGGTAACCACTGTTTTCTGATCACACACTACGACTGGAGGCACTTTATCTTCAACAAGTACTTCAGTTGAACAATCTGTATAATTTCCACATTCATCCGTAGCTCTGAAAATTACCCAATTTAACCCCAATGGTAGTCCAGATATAGAAAAATATCCATTAGGTAATTTTACCACATTGGCAGTAGAGGTTCCTTCATATGTAGGCACTCCTCCAGGAGATTGTATTTTGTATCCAACTTGAAAAGTAACTCTTGAGCATTCCTTAACTATGGTTGGCGGCGGAATTAAAACAGTTCCTGTGCAACTCCAAACGTCTGTACTAATATTCATTAATGGATTGCAAAAAAGAATTGGACCTCTGTCATCAATTACTTTTACAATTTGGAAATGAGTAAAAATATTTTGCCCTGCCGGAGCACACCAATCCAAAACGGTCCACTTTCTTAAAACTTTAAATGATTTTGGACACACAGGTATGAGTTGGTCCTCATAGGCTACAGCTATTTTACATACTCCCCAGTTTGGAAAAATTGTGTCATTTCCTACTAGAGGAACTCCGCTTATTAAAGGGGAAGGAATAGTATCAAATTGATCACAACTATAAATTGCATCGCTTGGCCATACAATATCTGATTGTTTGAATTTCTTATAATAGACACATTGATTACATGTATCTGATTTATTTCCACTTGCATCAACATAGTAGTATCTAATGGTCCTTTTTGCAATTATACTGTCGTTCGGGTTAAGTGTGCAATCAAACATTTCTGTGTTATCAGATAAGTTGATTCGAGTTACCCCTGAACAATTGTCTCGTACAAATGGCTGTAATAACAAATGGTCTCTATTGTTACAAAATACTGTGTCATTGGGTGGACAAATGATCGTTGGAGGCAACTTATCTTCGACAAGTATGTGACCCCAGCAAGAATTGTTTCCCAAGTAAACTGCAACTTTTAGACGTTTGCCAACATGCGTACTATTTACCTCTGGAAGTGGTAATGGAAGTCCATTGGTTCCGAAAACAACAACAACATAATTACACGGACCACCTGGGTCTTCAAGTATCATGTCTGGAGTAATCGTTGCTTCGCAATTTTCGTCAAGTGAAACCTGAATATCATCATCACATGCCAATGGACATTGAGAGATTCCTTGCACCTGAATTATAAAAAAGCTGAGCAAAAGAAACAGTGCATTCATAAAGACTGCCTGCCTTCGAGTTTGGAAATTAATTTTGGTAGTAAACGTTTCCTTTTTCATGTTAATACTTTCAGTTAAACGGATATGAGTAAATCAAAAATTTTTACAAATGCTTAGCTTCTCGGACAATCTGGTCCAAGTGTGAGTCGATAGTTTTAGTTTTGTTTTTTCTTAAATCAAATTATAGTCCCGGGCTATCTTAAGAAGATTCAAAGCATTGGAAGCTCCTAACTTTCTCATCAGATTCTTCCTGTGAACACTCACGGTCTCCTTACTGATAAACAGTTCTGCAGCTATCGTCTTTGAAGACTTCCCTTCGGTCATTTTCTCAAGTATTTCTGATTCTCTTTTGGTAAGATGGAACTTTGCATTAAAGCGGTTTAGCATTGGTGTACTTGTCTGCTTTACCACTTCAGATGAAATTTTCTGGGTAGCTTCGATGCCTTTACCAAAGAAAATTTCTCCATCCATCACCTCTCTAATTCCTTCAACTAGATTATCAAGATCAGAATACTTTGAAAGATACCCGTCGGCACCCTGCTGGAAAGACTCCCGTACGACCTTGGCTTCTGTAGACATGCTCACAATTAAAACCTTGGTTTCCGGATTCCTCTCCTTGATTTTCGGAATCAACCGAATCCCATCTGATTTGGTCAGATTAAGATCCAGAAATACTAAATCAAGATCATTTTGTCGAAGTTTGGCTAAAAAGTCATCTTCTGATAGACTTTCAACAGCTACCGTGATATCAAATCCGGATTTTATAGTTGTCAATAGAAGTACAAAACTTCTTAGAAACAACTCATGATCATCAACCACGCCAACTTTCAAACTTCGCATATAGTCTTGGTCTAATATGTCTTGCGTTTCTACAAGCAAAACCAATGCCAAAAGCTGTATTTATGGGGTCAATTCTCTTTAGAAGATTAAAATTGAAGTTGTTGTAAATTAATATATAGTGTTGTTTATCAATATATTATATCCAATAAAAATGCATTATGCACTTAAAATAATGGATATAATTTTTTTTTAATAAGTTAGTTTGGGGTGGTCATTCTTAGTATGGAAAATACGAATCGGCATCATGTACAGTGATTTTACCATCCTCAGCAACAATATATTGAAAGCCCTTTCTTAGCCCATATGCCCCTATCTGACCCCGCTTATTTATGGCTATATATCCCACTTGCATGTCCTTTGATTCTTTAAGAGTTAACAACCTTTTAATGGCTTCTTTGCATGCATTTTGTGGACTCAAACCATGTCTCATCATTTCAACAACCGAAAAAGCCCCAACCTTTTTAATTACTGCTTCTCCAAGACCAGTTGCCGTTGCTGCACCGATTTCATTATCAACATAAAGCCCTGCACCAATTATAGGAGAATCTCCAACTCTTCCTTTCATCTTGAATGCAAGTCCGGAGGTGCTGCACGCTCCTGAAAGATGTTGCATATTATCCATTGCAAGAATTCCAATGGTGTCGTGCCTTTCTACATTAATTATAGGCTTATATTCAGATTTTATCAACCAATCTTTCCAAGCTTTTTTCGCATTTTCAGTTAATAAATTCTGCTTTTCAAATCCTTCCGCCAGCGCAAATTTCTGTGCACCATCCCCGGCTAAAAATACATGTGGTGTTTTTTCCATAACTTTTCTGGCAACGGATACTGGATGAAGTATGTCTTGCAAATAAAGAACAGCCCCAGCATTTCCTAAATGATCCATTATGCATGCGTCTAAGGTAACATCGCCATCTCGGTCAGGAAATCCACCTAAGCCTACTGAAGTGTCCAATGGATCAGCTTCTGGTTCCCTTGCTCCCGCTTCCACAGCATCCAATGCACTTCCTCCTTCATAAAGCTTATTCCAAGCTGCTTTAGCAGCTTTTGGGTTATTCCATGTGGCAATCACTTTCATTTTTGGAATTTTATTATTCTTTCCAACAATTGATTCTAGTTCTTTAAACCAATTTGCTGATGAAATACCTAAGACTGAAATCCCAATGGATTGTATAAATTTTCTTCTTTCTTTCATATTCCTACTTTTTTATAAGCTTTACTTCATCAATAAAAATCCAACTATTTTCTCCTGATGAAAGATGCCACTCAGGAAGCTTTCCAGGATTTTTTGCTACTAACTTGATGAACCTAGTGCCTTTCTGCTTTATTTCAAATTGAAATAATTTATCAAAAGCACCATTCGTATTTTGTGGTGTTGTGTTAAAATATTCTGATTCTAGAATATAATCCGTTCCATTTGGTGAAGTCAAAACCTGAACGCTAGCTGGTAATAGAATCCAAGAATTTTGATCTTGTAAAAACCTCGCCTCCACCCTTTCAATTCCCAAATTCTCTTCCAGAGAAAATTCAATATTGAAATCTTTACCAAAATACCCTTGCCAATGTCCATCTCTAAAATCTAAACTCCCTTCCAATCCATCCATCAGGGCTTCCCTTCCTCCTCCTGCATACATAGGAGAAAATTCAGTGATTCTTCTAATCTCATAACCTCCTGGACGTTTTGTAAAATTAGCCAATAACCAAGGACTGGTTTTCCCTGCTGGTTCACTGTTTTTGTTTTTGAAGAAAATTTTTTGATTTTCTCTGAATATTATAGAATTTGTGTAATTACGTTCAGGACCATCTAGATTTCCAATTTTGTATACTATCCCGAAATTTCCCAAGGATGAGAAATTTATTTTTACACTATCTTGAAAAGTCCTGTTTCCTTCAGAAATATATGGCAATGTAAATTTAAAATCATCAGCCAAGGTATCTTGATTCATTACTAAGTCTATAAATTTATCATCATTAAAAATAAATTCTAATTTGTCTCCGGGATTTAATTCAACTAAAGAGTTCTGGAGAATTCCGTTTTTAATAATCTGGTGAACATACTTAGATCCACTTTTTCTATTGGAAATTATATGTATTCGTTTTTCGCCAGGAACTTTAATACTCGCTTTATCAAAAATAAAATATCCTGGGTCATAAGAATTCAAAATTGGATTTACAGGATAAAATCCCAAACTACTCCAAATATACCAGGCAGACATTTGTCCACAATCCTCATTTCCACATAATCCATCCGGTTGTGTAGTGTACATCGTTTGTAAAATTCTTTTTACAATTTGCTGGGTCTTGTTGCTGCGATTACAATAATTATATAAATATGCTACATGATGACTTGGTTCATTGCCATGTGCATATTGCCCAATCAAACCGGTAATATCAGATTGTTCACGACCCGTCATTTTTGAATCAGATTGAAACAAACTATCCAGTAAAATTTCCAGAGGTTGCTTGTCAAAAATATTTGATTTGCCTTTTCCTCTTGTATTATTAAAACATTCTATCATACCCCATACATCATGATGAGCCCCAAATAAGTAATGCCATGCATTTGCTTCGGTGAAATGGAAATTAACTTCCTTTGGGTCAAAGGGTTCAATGAACGTATGGTTAAGTTTTGCTTGAAAAAAACTTGTTTCGGGATTAAACAAATTTTTAAAGTAATTATGTTCCCTTATACTTTCATCATCAGGAACAATCCATTTTAGTGCCCCAAAATCAACACTATTTTCAATAGTCTTTGACACTGATTCACTGCATTCCTCAGAGGAAATAAACCCCTTTTTAAAATTTTCTAAACAAGAAAAATCTAAAGCCAAAGTTCCGCGAATTGCCTTTTCAATATTTTGTCTATATTTTTCAATTCTGGAATTACGATCCAACAATGCATTTGCTAAAACAGGAATTGAATGATTGCCAATCATACAATAAGTTTCATTTCCTGCCAATTCCCAAACAGGAAGTCTTCCAGATTCTTCAAACTGCCCTAGAAAACTCAAAACAAATTTTTCGTTAAAATCGGGATAAACTAATTGATATAAAGGGTGAGCTGCCCTATAGGTGTCCCAAAGTGAAAATACTGTATATCTTGGATATTCTGATTCACCAATATGAATTTTATTGTCCATTCCACGATACCTGTTATCGGTATCCTGGAAAAGATTTGGTTGGATTAACAAATGATATAGTGCGGAGTAAAATATGACTTTACTTTTGTGTTCAGAATTTTTAGAGCCTACATCGATTCTCCCTAACATATTGTTCCATAAACTCCTGGTTGATTTATACGCCTTTTCAAAATTATAGCCAACCCACTCTGATTGAAGATTAGTTTGAGCTCCATCTTCGTCCACCGCCGAAATAGCACATTGCAAAACAACACGTTTAGTGTTCTTTTCAAATTCGCAAAAAAGTACTAAGCTATCTCTACTTAATAAGGTCCTTTTAAATGGTACAGATGATTTTAAGTCGAAATAAATATGCTGTTCCTTTGCCCAAGAGGAGGAAATTCTCCTCCCTGAAATTTCATTCTTACCTATAGTTTCGAAGCCCCCGCTTATCACTTTGTCTCGATGTTTTAGGTCAATTTTAATCCACTTGTGTTCGTTTTCCTTTTTAAAAAAATATTCATGAATTCCTGTCCGCGGGGTAACCGTAAGACGTACTTCGATTTTTGGTTGGATCAAGAAACATTCATATTTTCCTGGTACGGCCTTTTCCAATTTCTTGTCAAATTCTGCAGCGCATGATTGGTTGCCTAAAAATCCATCTGAAAATTCCAGCTTTCCGCAGCCTGGCATAACCAATATATCACAATAATCAGCGACCCCTGTTCCAGAAAGATGTGTATGGCTAAATCCATATATTATTGAATCTGAATAATGATATCCGGAGCAACCATCCCAGCCTTTAATCCTGGTATCCGGACTTAATTGCACCATTCCAAAGGGACTTGTAGCACCAGGAAAGGTATGACCATGTCCTCCCGTGCCAATAAATGGATTTACATACTCAACATATTGAGCATGGGAAAACAATGGAAAAAATAAACAATACCAGAACAAATTTTTATACATAAAACTATTTCAGCTACTAATACTCAAATATAATTTAGTGTTATGAATTGTCATTGATTATTTTTGCACTCGCATGCTAATTTATTTAATTATCCGATTTTTTCTTTTTTTCTTCAGGTTCTTGCCCTTCGGAGTACTGCGTCTTCTCTCTGATATTGTGTATTATGTCTTATTTTATATAATTAGATATCGTCGTAAGGTAATAGAAGATAATCTGGTTTCATGCTTTCCCAATTTAAGAGGTATAGAAAAAATAAATATAATTAAAAAAACTTACCAAAACATCTCTGATATATTTATTGAGGGCATCAAGGGATTGCTGCTGAGTAAAGAAGAAATATTTACCAGAAACACATTCATCAATTCCAACCTTGTAAATGACTATTTAAATAAAG